>NZ_JBSPUF010000003.1:279162-387092 GCF_056861425.1 Stenotrophomonas sp. 21LCFQ19
CCAGGCGGCCCCCGCCCCCCCCCGCCTGATGCGCGAGCCCCCCCCCCGCCCCCCCCCCCCCCGCCCCCCCCACTACAGTTGGCAAAGCCCCTCTCCCTTCGGGAGAGGGGCTTGAACAATCACTGCAGCGGCAGCCGGTTATTGAGCTTGGTCACCTCAGCTCCATCCCCTTCCAGGCCAACCCGCACGCTCGCGCCCTCGCGCTTGAACCCGGCCGGCATCTGCAGCTCCACCGTCGCCGTCCGCGGCGACAGATCCAGCGGCGCTTCCAATGCAGGCACCGCAACCCGAGCGACCTCACGACCGCGCGCATCTTCCAGCACCGCATAACCAGCGCCAGTCCCGACATGCCCCAGGCTGTGCACGGTCAACAGCACGCGCTCACTCTCGATCTTCAGATCGCCGCGACCAATGCCCAGATCCGCGCGCGTCTCCACCGGCGTGCCCGGCGTCACCAGCTCGAACTCGAATACCTGGCTCTGCTTCGGCGCAAACCGCAGCCGCGTACCGACGCTCTTCTCCAGCAATACCTCGCGAACATCGGCCTTGCCGTCGATCACATCGTCACCATCGCGATCCACACCGCTACGCACACGCCAGGTACCGGCGACGACATTCCAACCGGTCATGGTCGCGTCGAGCGGCGTATTGCCAAGGTTGTAGGCAATCACCTTGAAGCGCTCGCGTGACGGCGCATGCACCAGCAAGGCGACCTGTTCGGCACCCTCAGGCTGGGCGAACTGCCAACTCACCGTATGCCCCGGCCAGCTCTGGTTGCGCTTCAGGCCGATGCCCCCCAGGCGCAGGCGCTGCAGGAACTCGCTCGGTGCTTCGACGCGGTCACTCCACCAGTGGCCTTCGGTGTTCATGTACTCGCGCTGCGCCTTGGCCTGGATGCCGTCGGCGTGCAGCGTTTCCAGGTACTTCTTGTCACCGGTCTGCTGCCAGGCGCTGATCGCGGTGAAGCCGCTACCGCCCTTGTCGGCGTCGGCCACCAGCTGCTTGCCCCAGTCCTGCTGCCTGCCCAGCACATCGACGTAGTTCTCGCCGAGGTTGGACAGCACGCCCGGCCCGCCACGCACCACGCGGTAATCCAGCGCCTGCAGGTACTTGGCATCGCCGGTCCAGCGCCATGCAGCCCAGAAGGTGTGCATCACATCGCCGCTGCCCGAGCCCTGGTTCAACTCACCGCCGCGGGTCTTGCCCGTGGCCCAGTTGATCTCGTTGGGCAGGGTGAAGCGGCCCTTGTCGTCTTTGTAGGCATGGGCCAGGTAGCCGTCAGCCAGACCGGTGACCAGCTTGCGACCGGTGGGATCGGCGTTGTACTCGCCGATCAGGAAAGCCGGATGCAGCGCCGGGAACGAATACGGCTTCTGCCACTGCCAGTTCGGCTCGCGATAAACCTTGTTGCCGCCAAACCAGTTGCTGGAGAACAGCAGGTTGCCCTGCGGGTTGCGCAGGATGATGCGTTCGTCGAAGGCCTTCACCGTCTCCATCAGGCGCTCGACGGTGAGCGGATCGCCCCAGTTGAGGTAGAGCATCGCGCTGTTGGCGTTGATGCCTTCCTCGTAGGCGTGCAGCTCGTCGGTCTCGATGGTGCTCAGGCCGTTGGAGAACATGCCGTTGCGGTAAACCGCATCGGAGAGTGCCGTCAGCGAGCGGTTCAGGCGCTCGGGCTCCACGCCCATCAGTGCCAGTCCCGGCCACTGTTGGGTCAGGTCGCTGTCATCGGAAATGCCGCCGCCGAAATCGCCGTAAGCGACCTGCCGGTTCTCGATCCACCAGTCGACAAAGCGACGCACGTACTTCAGGTCTTCGACCTGGCGGAACGCCCACAACGGAACGCCCTTCGGCGCCTGCGGCTGTTCAAACGGTGGCTTGCCCTGGCTGTTGTAGCTGATGTAATTCCAATACAGGCGGCCCAGTTCATGGTCCGGATCGACCCGCAGCAGATCACTCAGATCAGCATAGACGCGCGAATACAGCCGCTGGCGCTTGGAGGTGGTGTGCTCCTCGACCAGGAAGCCCCAGTTGTCGCGCACCTGGTTGAAGCGGTCGGCGACGTGCTGCTTGATCGCCTCCTTGCGTTCCTTGAACACCAGCCGCACTTCGGCGCCGTCCAGCGATGCGGCATTGAAGCCGGGCGCGGCCGAGGCCACCGAGATCCACAGGCTGTCGGCGGTGAGGATGCGGTCGCGCAGGTCCAGCCACAGCGTGCGTGCTTCACCCGGCTTCACCGACACCGAAACGTCGATCATGTCGCGCGCCGGCCAGATCGGGTCCTTGATGCGGATGTTCAGCGGGATCAGACCGTCATGCGTCGCCGGCAGATCCAGTGCGGGGATATCGATCGCCACACCATCGAGGCCGTCGTGCATGTTCTCCCAACTGTGCGCCCAGCTGCGGATCAGCGGCTGCGCGGCCGGTGCATCGCCGACGCCGGACGGAATCAGCACGTGCACGATCGGCATCGGCTTGGCCGGCAGGCTGTCGGCAGCGCGCTTGCGCGAGCCTGCGCCCTTGGGCAGCGCCATCACCGTGCTGCGCTCATCCGGCGCGAAGCGGCCGTCGATGTAGTCGCGCAGGCTTGCGATATTGGTGTAATCCGGCAGCACGCTGCTGTCGATCTGGTAGCGCTGCTTGACCGTGCCCTGCGGTTCGGCTGCGTCGCTGACCTGGTAGCCCCAGATCTCCTGGATCGGGGTTTCCTGCGCGGTGTTGTGGAAGTGCAACGTGCCACCAACCTGGTCGGCGAAGCTGTCCACGCTGCGCACCACGCCCTGCGGACGCTTGAACAGGGTGCCGGCCGTTCCCTTCAGCTCGCCGTAGGCGGCGCCGCGGATCTCGATGCGATTGATGTGCTCGCCTTCTGGAACCGTCAGGTCCAGTTGCTGGCCACCTTCGACGTAGGTGTTCCAGTCCGGCAGCTGGAAGTAATCATTGCGCCCGGGCAGGCGCGAGCGGTTGTAGACGCCCGGCCAGGTGGTTTCGGCGATGCCGTCAGTGCCTTTCCACATCCACTGCAGCTTGTCTTTTACGTCAGCAAACTCGACCTTGCGAATGCTTGTGGTCGGCGCGCTCAGTGCCGGCGGCGCTGCACCTTCCCAACCATAGCGGTGCCACCAGGCGCGCTGCGAGGCGCTGCCGCTCTCGGCGCTGCGCGGCTCGGCATTGCGCGCAAGCGCGGCAACACCAGCGCCATCGAGCATGCGGTCATAGACGCGGATCTCGTCGAAGTCGCTGCCACGCAGGAAGTTGTAGCGGCTCTGCACCTGGTAGGGCGCCATCACCCGGCCGGCGAGGCCGAGCTGGTCCAACGCTGCGTCGTAGTCGCCGGTGGTGGCTGCCTGTGCGACTTCACGGCCATCGACGAACAGCTTGACGCCCTTGTCCTCGTCCCAGGCAAAGGCGATGTGCTGCCATTGTTCGGGCAACGGATTCTTGTCGAGTTTGAACGAGACACGGGTGCGGGCCAGGTTGGCATCGGTGACGAAGGCATCGAAGCCGTGCCCGTTCCAGTCGATGCGCAGCCACGCCATGTCCCAGCTGCTGTGGTCGGCGTAGCCGACCCGGAAGATCACGAACGGGGTTTCGCCCACCGCATAGCGCGAGCGCCAGAAGAACGACAAAGTGCCGCGCTCGGCCTGGATGTTGCCGGGCGCATTCCACGACAGCACGCCGTCGTCCTGCCATTGGATGGCGCGGCCATGTGCGCCATCGTCGACAAGGCTGACTTTGTCCTGGAAGTTCGGCGTGGCATCGCCACCTGCGCTGTCGGCGACGAAGCCCTTGTCCGCCGAGACGCGGAACAACAGCTCAGGCGACTGCGCGGCAGCGCTCAACGGTGCCAACAGCAGGCCCAGCACGCAGGCGAGGTGGGTGGGACGCAACTCGGTTTTCTGGTTCATTGTCTAACTCGTTCCAAATCGGTTGACTGCCTTGCTTAAGCCCCTCTCCCTCCGGGGTGAGGAGGGGCGCTCGCGAACCAAAGGTTCGCGCCTCTCCGAACGCCCATGCGCTGGCGCGAGGGCCGGGGCGCGGAGCGGGGGTTGGGGAGAGGGTTGCTCTCGCCCATGCCGCTGCGCCCATTTCGGCCACTCCCGTTCCAGCAACTGCTCCGGCCACACGCCATACCAGGCATAACCTACCCGGCGCTCGTTCGGAATATCCGCGAAGCGCGCCACACGCTCACCCTCGCGATTGACGAACATCGGACGCCCCTGTTCCAGATCGTAGAAGCGTGCCCACAGCCGTGCGCCTGCCAAAGGTTCTACAAGCACGTCCTTGCCACTGGGCTGCTCCGGTGCCTCGACCTTGCGCATCGCCAGGTCCAGCAAGGCATTGGCCTGCAGCCACTGCAGGCCGGCTTCGATGGCTTCGATGGTCTGCGGGCTCGGCTCGGGCTGGCGCATCAACAGCCGCAGCACGCCCACCGACTCGGATACCGCCAACGATGGCAGCTCGTAGGAGCGCGCCTTGGCCGGTTGCAGGCTGACCTCGTCGTATTGCGCGGCCCAGATGGACAGTCGGCCATCCATTCGCACCTGCGTGGCCAGCACATTCTGCAGGCCGCGCTGCAAGGCGGCGTTGGCCTTGCCTGCATAGTCCGGCGGCAGGCCCGCAACCGCGGGCGCACCTTCGGCGATGTCCTGCAGCAGGTCCAGCACGCGGGTCATCGCGTCGTCGTTGAAGGTGATCTGGTGCCGGTACAGCGAACGCTCGGGGTAGTACTGCGGCCAGCCGCCATTGGCGTACTGCGCGGCCAGCAGATAATCCACGCCGCGCCGTGCGGCGCTCAGGTAGGCGACGTTACCGGTGTCTTTCCAGGCCTGCAGCAGATGGCGGATCTCGCGCGTGGTCGCCTTGTTGTCGATATTAGCGTCATCCAGCCGATCCGGGTCCTGCAACGCTGCGCGCTCGCTGGCGCTGAACACGTGCTGGTAATCCACCGCCTTGCCCTGGTACTGCTTGGACCAACCGCCGGAGGCAGTCTGCAGCAGCAACATGTTCTCGGCTTCGGGCTCGGTGCGTTGCAGGGCCGCCTGCACCGCCGAGGAGCTCCAGCCCGTGCTGATCAACAGCGCGGCCGACAACCACAAATGCCTCATCGCATCCTCCTGCGTACACCGGGACACCAGCGTGCTGGCATCCCGGTGTTACTGCATTGGCCGTGCGTATGTTTCATCTCAGAACTTATAGCGCGCGCCGACGTAGTACTGGCGACCGGTAACGGTGTAGCGGTCGGCCATCTGCCGTGACGAGTCCACATAGCGCTCGTCCGGGGTGTCGAGCAGGTTGATCGCCTCGAAGGTCAGCGACAGCTTCTTGTTGACCTTGTACGACATGTTGAAGTCGACGTTGCGCACGCTGTTCTTGCCGGTCACATCCGGCGTTGCGAACTTATTGCCGTCCAGGTCCCAGACGCTTTCCTGGCTGAGGATCTCGCCGATGTAGCCGTCACGGTAGCTGGTGGATACGCGGGCGCTGAACTTGCCGTCGTCATAGTACAAAGTGGCGTTGTACGAATTCGGCGACAGGTTGACCAGGTCGTTGTCGGTGAAGGTGGTGGTGATGCTGGTATTGCTGTTGCCGGCCGAGCTGAACATGTATTTGATGCTCGACTCGACATGCGTGTAGTTGAGCTGGATACCGAACTTGCTCCAGATGCCGGGCAGGAAGGTAAACGGCTGCTGGTAGCTCAACTCGTAGCCCTTCAGTGGGCCGCCCGGGGTGTTGTAGTAGCTCTGCACGTTGAACATGGTGTCGGCGGTGAAGCCAGCCGGCAACAGGTCCAGCGCGTAGCCCATGTCACCCCAGGTGGTCAGCAGGCGGGTGCGCTGCACATAGCTGTCGATGTCCTTGTAGAACAGTGCCGCCGACAGCAGGCCACCATCACCGAAGTACCACTCCGCACTCAGGTCGTAGTTGGTCGAGCGGAACGGGTCGAGCTTGGGGTTGCCAAGATTGATCGCAAACACGCGCCCATCATCGAAGTAGCCGGTGGGGCCGCCACTGACGCTGGGTGACAGGTAGGCAAGGGTTGGGCGTGCCATGGTCTTGGCCGCGCCGAAACGCAGCACCACGTTCTCGGCCACGTCCCAGGCCAGGTTCAGCGACGGCAGCACGTCCTGGTAGCTGTGGTTGACCACCGAGCGCACCAGCGAGCGTTCACCGGCTGCAGCCGTCGCGCTGGCCACACCAAAGAACGATTCGCAGTTGGCCGAGTTGTTGCCCGATGTGGCTGCGTTGCACGGTGCCCAGCCCGAAGAACTGATCTGGGTGTTGACCACGCGCACGCCGAGATTGCCGCGGAAGGCGCGGTCCCACAGTTCGGTATTGAAATCCAACTGCAGGTAGCCGCCGAGGCTGCGCTCGTTGACCTCGAAGTTGTTGTTGGAAGCGCCGAAGTGGCCGACGCCGGCCAGACGGTAATCACCGCCCTGCACGCCTGTGTCACAGTTGCAGTTGATGTTGAGCAGTTCGGCGATCTTGCCGAAATCCGGGACTAGCCAACCGTTCGGCACATTGCCGGACAGGTTCTTGCCGAAACCGGTCAGCGTGGTGCTCAGGTCACCGACGGTAACGCCCGCCGGCAGGGCCTGGGCCAGGCGGCCGTAGCTGATGTGGCGGTACTCCTCCGACTCCATGTCGTAGTCCTTGTAGGCAAGGCCGGTACGCAGGGTGAAGGTTGGATTGATGTTGAACTGCAGGTCGACCTTGGCAGTGTCGAAAGCGTTGTTGACGTAACTCGGGTTCAAGCGCACTTCGCTGATGTTGCTGCCGCGCGCGGTGCCGTTGCTGTTGACCGGCACCGCACCGTAACCCAGCCACGACCAAGCCGCCGGGTCGTTCAAGGCGAAGGGCAGGGTCATGTTGGGCATGTCGCCGCCGTTGCGCATGTCCATCACGAAGCCATCGACATTGCTGTTGTCGAAGCTCACCAGCGAGAACACCGGGCGCTCGTAGTCCGAACTGGAATGGCCGAGCACGGCCTCCATCTTCACCGCATCGTTGAAGTGATGTTCCAGGTTCAGGCTGTACTGCTGGAAGGTGGTCGATTCCTCGATCAGGCTGGACTCGGTGCGGAAGTCAACGTTGTCGAACACGCCGTAGATCAGCCGGTTCTGCGCGTCCACCTCGGCCTCGCGTACCACGATCTGGGTCTTGCCGCCGAGGTTGGCGGCGCGATGCAGGTTGGCGCCAATGGAGTCTTCGCGTTGTTCCTTGTCCAGCTTCGAGTACATCGCATCGAAACTGAGCAGGGTGTCGTCGGAGACGCGGAACTGGAGCGCACCGGTTACACCCAGCCGCTCGATCTCATGCGCGGTGCGGATGTAGCGCGGGTAGCGCGGGATCCAGGCATTGGTCGCGGTCTCGTAGGCGGCGATGTTTTCCGGCGTATTGTCCGGGCGCGGCAGGTCGGTACCGCAATGGGTGGCGCTGATGCCGTAGCTGCCCCAGCCGTTGTTGCGGTCCTGGTTGGCCTGGCTGCCGCTGCCAGCCGGGGTTTCGTTCGATGCCGGGTTGCGCGGCGTCTGCGGGTCATAACCCACCGGCGAGCAGAAGCCGTAGGTGCCGTTGTTGGCGGCGTTGGACTGGTTCGAGTTGCGGTGGTTGCCGTGCTCCCAACGCACCGGGTTGTAGCCTTCCTCGTACACGTTGCGCTTGCTGTACGAGCCAGACAACAAGGCACCAAAGCGGCCATCGGCCCAGGTGTTGCTGATCAGGCCGGAGAAACGCGGGTCATACTTCTCCGCCAGCTCGCCATAGCCGGCCTGTGCCGATGCCGAGGCCTGGAAACCGGCAAAATCGAACGGCCGCGAACCACGCAGGTCGACGGTGGAACCCAGCGAGCCTTCATCCATCTGCGCTGACTGGGTCTTGTTGACCTTGACCTGGCTGAAGAGTTCGGAGGCGAAGGTATTGAAATCGAAGCCGCGACTGCGGTTGACGCCGCTGCTGCCGTTGCCGGCGGTAGCCAATGCTTCCAGGCCGTTGAGGCGCACGCGGGTGAAGTCCGCGCCCAAGCCTCGGATCGAGATGCGCTGGCCTTCGCCTCCTTCGCGATCAATCGATACGCCGGCGATTCGCTGCAGCGACTCGGCAAGATTCTGGTCGGGGAATTTGCCGATGTCCTCGGCGAAGATCGCGTCCACCTGTTCGGTGGTGTAACGCTTTTCTTCCAGCGATTTCTGCAGGCTCTGGCGGTAGCCAGTGACGTTCACTGCATCCAGCTGGGTGGCCTCGGCGGCCGCAGGTGCGGACTGGGCGAAGGCAAGGGGAGCGGTCAATACCGAAGCAATGGCGGTTGCCAACAAGGTAACCGGTGTCTTTCCAAAACGGCGCTTACGATCCATGCGGTTGGCTCCTTCCCCGGGCGGGGAATCAAGCGGACTGGGAAGGGTGTGGGGTTGTCCCTGGCGAGTACTTCAGAGGTGCTGTCGGGCCGTTGCGGCCGCGCGTGGACAGCCGTCAGGCCATGGCATGACCATGGCCTGCGGAGGATGAAAGGGCAGGGCCGGAGCTGCGGAGAGAGTGCGCTCCGGTCCCTGCCAAACGGCGGCTATCAGAACTTGTAACGCAGACCCAGGGTGAACTGGCGACCGGTCTCGCTGTATTCCAGCGGCAGCGATACCGACGGGTTGGACACCCACGACTCCTGTGCTTCGTTGGTCAGGTTGGCGCCTTCCAGGCTGATTTCCAGCTGGTCGCTGATGCGGTAGTGGATCGACGCATCGAGGAAGGTGGTGCCGCTCTGGCCGTGCACGCCGAGGCCTGCGCTGTCGAAGCCCTTCTCGGTGCCCGGCACCTGGATCAGGTAATCATCGCGGTTGGTCGCCGACACGCGGCCCGACCAGTTGGTCCCTTCGTAGAACAGGGTGGCGTTCCAGGAATTGCGCGACAGGCCCGTCAGATCAGTCTTCTGTGCAAGCGCGCCGCTGCTGGTGATGTACTGCACCTTCGATTCCACATAGGTGTAGTTGAACTGCGCACCCAGGTTGGACCACTTGCCCGGCAGGAAGGTGAAGGGCTGCGTATAGTTGAACTCGACCCCGGTCAGGTCACCGCCCGGGGTGTTGACCGGCAGCGAGAACACGAAGGTGTCATCCGGGCTGGCATCGGTGCCTGCCAGCAAGCTGGCCGGCAGGCCGCTTTCCGAATAGATGCGGCTCTCACGGGTGTTCTGGATGAAGCTGCCGATATCCTTGTAGAACACGCCGACACCGAGCATGGCACCTTCGTTGAAGTACCACTCGAAGCCCAGGTCCGCGGTCTTGGCGCGGATCGGCTCCAGGTCGGGGTTACCAGCACTAACCGTCTTGGCACTGCCGCTGACGCTGACGGTGACACCCGGGGTCAGGCTGCCAAGACCCGGACGTGACATCACCTTGGCCGCACCGAAGCGGATCAGGAAGTCAGGCGTGATTTCCGCAACCAGGTTCAGCGACGGCAGGAAATCGTTGTATTCACGCGTTGCAGTGGCCACGACGGGCGTACCGGAACCGGTGGCGATGCCGTGCGACGTCTGCTTGGTCTTGACGTAACGGGCACCGATGTTGCCGGACACCGGAATCGAACCCAGTTCGGTGGAGAAGCGACCCATCAACCAGCCACTGCGATCCTGCTCCTCAACACCACGGATGCTGGGTGCGTAGTCGGCAACGGCAAAGGTGCCCTGGTTGCTGAAGATGCCAAACTGGTCGGCAATCGCACCGAAGTTCGGAACCACCCACTTGCCGGGCGAGCCCGACATGCCGCCGAGACTGGCGAGCTCCGTCATGTCAGCAGGTACCAGCTTGTTGCCGGTGCTGAAATTCGGGACGTTCGATTCGGTGTCTGCGCGGCGACGTTCCATCGAATCGAAGCTGTAGTTCTTGGCCTGGATGCCGCCGTCCAGGGTGAAGGACGGTCCCATCACCCAGGAGAACTCCAGCTGGCCATTGTTGAACTCGTTGGTCACGTAGTTCTGGCGCAGGCGAATGGTGGACAGCGTCCAACCATTGGGGTCGGTCGGGCTCACACCGTAGTTGAACACCGGCTTGTTGGCATTGCCACGGTAGTCGTAGCTGTAACCATCCACATCCAGCTTGTCCATCATGATGGTCGCTTGGATGGGGTTCTCATGCTTGGACTTGGACGTGCCGATCTTGCCGGTGATGGTGAAGTTGTCGGTCAGTCGGTGCTCACCATCGAGGCTGAGCTGGTAGAAATCGGTGGTCCATTCGTCGTGGCGGTTCTCCGCACGGATGTCCACGTTGTCCATCTTTGCGTAGACCAGCGCGCCGTTCTCGATCACGCCATCGGTGACCACGGCCTGCGCCTTGCCAGCCGTACCAGTCTTGCTCAAGCCATTGGCTTCGATGTACTTCTCGTCGCGCTTGGCGTCGATCTTGGAGTACAGCATGTCCAGGTTGAAGCTGGTGCGGTCACTGGGCTTGAACTGCAGCGCGCCGGTGATGCCCAGTCGCTTCTGGTCATGCTCGACCAGCGTGTAACGCGGGAAGCGAGGCGTATAGACCTTGTCGCTGCAGACGCCGGGGAAGGGCGCGGTGCCGGTAGAGCAACCGGCGAAGCCGACACCGTTCGGGTTGGCGGTGTTGGTGGGCGTGTTGGCCAGCGCATTGGCCCAGCGCACGGTGCCACTGCCTTCTTCAACGGTTTCACGTTCGGAGTAGGCCACCGAGAACAACGCACCGAACTTGCCATCGGCCCAGCTGTTGGCGATCAAACCGGCAAAGCGCGGCATCGCCGACTGCGAGGCATCGTTGTAGGACGCCTGCACGTTGCTGACGATGGTCAGGCCGTCATAGTCGAACGGGCGACCGGTACGCAGGTCCACGGTGGCACCCAGCGAGCCCTCGTCCACATCGGCCGATGCGGTCTTGCGCGCGATCAGCTGGGTGAAAAGGTCGGCGGCGAACACGTTGAAATCGAAGCCACGGCCGCGGTTGGTACCGCCCTGACCGTCGGTGCTGCCGACCGTGCTCAGAGCTTCCAGGCCGTTGATTCGCACGCGGGTGAAGTCCGGGCCCAGGCCGCGTACCGAGATGTTGCGGCCTTCGCCGCCATCACGGGTGATCACCACGCCGGGAATGCGCTGCAGCGATTCGGCCAGGTTGCTGTCGGGGAACTTGCCGATGTCCTCGGCGACGATGGCATCGACCACGCCGGCTTCGCCGCGCTTGATGTCCAGCGCCTTCTCCACGCTGGCGCGGTAACCGGTGACGGTGACTGCATCCAGTTCGGTGGCGGCGGTGCCGGCAGCCGGCGCAGCGGCGTCCTGGGCCATGGCAGCGCCTGCCTGCAGGGCCAAACTGATCCCCAACGCGAGCAAGGTAACCGGTGTCTTTTTCTGCGAGTTACGTGGATTCATGTGCTTCCCCTCTCCAAGGTTTGCATGCGATGCAGTGGCTCCGGCTTGTGCTTTGCGCCGGATGACACCGCTGGTCAAAACGGAAAGTAGCAGCTGCGTGAAGAGGGAGCATCTTGCAGTGCAGCAGGACTCAAACAGGGCGGAAACCATTGTCTGAAGGACATCGGGGGACGGTAACACGGGCAGTCGGAGGGACAGTCGCAGGCAAATGACACCGATAGCCAATCAACCATGCCATGATGCGCGCCGATCGACGAGGAGACAGGAATGGCGATGATTTCCCCCCGTGTTGTCTGTTTTGGTGAGCTGCTGCTCCGCCTGGGCGCGCCTGGTAACCAGCTGTTGTTGCAGTCGCCCACGCTGGACGTGCATGCCGGCGGTGCCGAGGCCAATGTCGGCGTGTCGTTGGCCCACTTCGGCCACGATGTGGCGATGATCAGCGTGGTCGCCGACAACCCGCTGGGTGCGGCGGTGGCTGGCGAACTGCGCCGCCATGGCGTGGACACCTCGCGCGTGCGCCGCAGCGATGGCCGCATGGGCCTGTACTTCCTCACCACCGGCGCCGGCCACCGGCCCAGCGAAGTGGTCTATGACCGCGCGGACTCGGCCTTCGCCAGCGCCCGCGCCGACAGCTACGACTGGCCGGCACTGCTGCAGGGCGCGCAGTGGCTGCACCTGTCCGGGGTCAGCCCTGCCCTGGGCATGGAAGCCGCGCAGGCCACCCTGGCCGCCGCACGCGCTGCAAACGAACGCGGCATCAAGGTCTCCTTCGACGGCAATTTCCGGCCCAAGTTGTGGGAACGCTGGGGCGGCGACGCCAAGGCGATCCTGCGCGACCTGTTCGACTGCGCGCACATCGTGTTTGCCGACTACCGCGACATCGGGGTGGTGCTGGGCGGCGAGTTCAACCAGCCCGAACCACAGGCACGCGTGGATGCGGCGGCGGCAATGGCGTTCGCAGCGTTCCCGCGCCTGCAGTACATGGCCTGCACGCAGCGCACAGCGCACAGCGTCGGCCACCATTCGCTGGGCGCGATGCTGCTCGGCCGTGATGGCACCCGTGCATTGGCGCCAGCCGAAGAGCTGACCGATATCGTCGATCGCATCGGCGGTGGTGACGCATTCGCGGCCGGCGTGCTGCACGGCCTGATCGAAGGCATGGATGCGGAAACCACGATCCGTTTCGGCCTGGCCGCAGGCTGCCTGAAGCATTCCATTCCCGGTGATTTCAACCCAGTCGGCGTGGCCGACGTCATGGCCCTGATGGGCGAAGGAAAGTTCGATGTCCGGCGCTGATCCGCGCGTACGCGCAGTGCTCAAACTGGCCCCGGTGATTCCGGTGTTCACTCCCGACAATGTCGACGATGCGGTGCAGGTCGCGCAGGCCCTGTTCAATGGCGGTCTGCCGGTGATCGAAGTCACCCTGCGCACCGCAAACGCGATGGATGCGATCAAGGCCATGGTCGAGGCCGTGCCGGATGCAGTCGTCGGTGCCGGCACCGTGCTGACCCCGGCGCAGATGGAGAAGCTGAAATCGGTTGGCGGTCGTTTTGCGGTATCGCCGGGCGCCACCGACACGCTGTATGCGGCGGCGCGCGATACCGACTTGCCGTTCCTGCCCGGCGTTGCGACTTCATCCGAACTGATGCGCGGCCTGGAGCAGGGGTTGGATACGTTCAAGTTCTTCCCGGCTGTGCAGGCTGGCGGCGTAGGCATGTTGTCGGCTTGGAATGGCCCCTTCGGTGATGTGCGCTTCTGCCCCACCGGCGGTATCAGCGCGCAGACCGCATCGCAGTTCCTGCATCTGCCGAATGTGCTGTGCGTGGGCGGCTCGTGGTTGACCACGCGCGAGTTGTTGCAGGCGCGTGATTGGGCGGGGATTGAGGCGTTGGCAAGGGCTGCGGCGGTGTTGCCGGGTTGATATGGCCTTTGGGTTGGGTCTAGATCGAAGTCAAAATCAAAGTCAAAGTCAAAAGCTGACCCCTCCCCAACCCTCCCCTTGCCTTCGGCAAAGGGAGGGGGCAGACGCAGGATGCTGCAGGCCGCCGGAACCACCCCCTCCCTTTCGCGCAGCGAAGGGGAGGGCCGGGGAGGGGTGCTGTTGCTGTTGCTGTTGCTGTTGCTGTTGCTGTTGCTGTTGCTCGGCTCTAAAGCTTCAACCGCCGATACAAGGTACTGCGGTTAACCCCCAGCCTTTTCGCTGCCAGGCTCACATTGCCATCGCAGGCCGCCAAGGTCTGCCGCATCACATCCAGGGCCAGCTCCTGCAGGCTGCCATCCACCACCGGAGCAGCAGCACCGCGTCGCACAGCCTGATGCAGGTACTCCGGCAGCAATCCCCTATCAATCACCGCACCCGGCTCGGTCAACGCCACCAGGGTGCGCAGGCAGGCCGCAAGCTGGCGCAGGTTGCCCGGCCAGTCATACGCCACCAGCGCAAGCTCCGCCTCCACGCTCAACACACGGCCTTGCGCCAAGGGCTGCCACATCGCCTGCAGCAGCTGCGCGCGGTCCTGTGCGTCGCGCAGCGGCGACAGCCGCATCACGTGATCGGCGATGCGATAGTACAAATCCGAACGGAACCGGCCGTCATCCATCGCCTGCTGCAGATCGCAGTGGGTGGCGCAGATCAGCATGAAATCCAGCTTGACCGGCTTACCGCCACCCAACGGTGACAGCTCGCGGTCCTGCAGCACGCGCAGCAGGCGCGGCTGCAGGGCCAGCGGCATGTCGCCGATTTCATCGAGGAACAACACGCCACCCTGCGCCTGCCGCAGCAGGCCCTGGCTACCTTGTCGACGCGCACCGGTGAAGGCGCCTTCTTCGTAACCAAACAATTCCGATTCGATCAGGCCTTCGGGCAGGGCTGCACAGTTCACCGCGACGAAGGGTTTGCCGCTGCGACTGCCTTGCGCATGCAGCGCGCGCGCCGCCACTTCCTTGCCGGTACCGGTTTCGCCCTGCAGCAGTACCGGCAGGCCCGCTTCCAGCACGCGGCCGGCACGCAACAGCTGTTCGCGCTGGCCTGCGTCGAATACCACGGCGGGCGCGGCGACCGTGCTTGGCATCGGTCGCGCCAGCGGTGACGCGACGCTGGTCGTCCGCGTACGGACTGCCGATGCTGGTGCATCCAACTGACCATGCAGCACGCGACCACTGCGATCCTGCAACATGCCTTCATCGCGCATCCGCGACAGCGGCATCTCGAACAAGGCCTCATACGATGCGCGGCCGATATCACCGCGCTCCAGGCCAAACAGATGCAGGCCGACGCCATTGGCTGCGACCAGGCGGCCATTGCGGAAGCCGAGCAGGGCTTCGCCTGCGGTGCCCAGCAAGGTGCGATCGTGGTGCAGACGCAATAGTTCGCAGTCGCCAATACCGTTTTCGAAGAAGCGGTGCTCGATGCGATTGGCAGCCAGCCGTGCCAGGCCCATCGCGTGCATCTGCTGCACGCTGGCTGGGCCGCTGATGTCGAGCACGCCGGCCAATTGCCCATGCGGATCGTGGATCGGCATGGCCGAGCAGCTGAGGATGCCGTGCGGGGCGTAGAAGTGTTCGCCGCCACGGACTTCCACCGCGCGGCCTTCCACGATCGCGGTGCCGATGGCATTGGTGCCCACCGCCGATTCGCTCCAGCACACACCCGGCATCAAGGCCACGCGGCCGGCCTTGTCGAGGAAGCCGGCGCTGCCCTCGGCATTGAGGATCCAGCCGCTCTCGTCGGTCAGCAGCACGATGCTGCCGGTGCTGGCAGTGTGTGCAGCCAGCCCATCCAGCTCGGCGCGCGCCAGCCGCCACAAGCGTTCATGGCGCTCGCGCAGTTCGCGCAGATTGTGGCCGGGCAGGGGTTCCAGCGCAGGCTCGGCATCCACCAGCAGGCCGCTGCGCTGGCAACGCCGCCAGGACTGCAGGATGGTGTCGGGCACGGTGCCCACGGGCGTGGTGCCGCGCTCGAAGAACGAGCGGCGGGCGTTGCCCACGCGATGCTGCAGTGCCAGTGCCATGAGCGCTCCTGTGTCGCATTTTGCGACAGCTGTTCAAACCACTGTTCCGATTAACACCACACCGGAGCGTGCGCTGCAATCACCTGCGATTTCGCAGTGCAGCAAATCTGCCGCCACGCCTCCGTAGTCAATGGCGTTTCATCGTGCCGCAACGCAACAGGCGGAACTTGGCATCGCTCTTGCGCCTGTTGTAGCCACCGCCACACACGCGGCCCACACACCGCTGAACCGGAGATTCCACAGATGAACGCAGTCCTGTCCGCCAAACCGCATGCCACCGACCCGCAGTCCCTGTTCAAAGCCCGCTACGGCAACTACATCGGCGGTGAATGGGTGGCCCCGCGCAGTGGCCAGTATTTCGACAACACCACGCCAGTCACCGGCAAGGTGTTCACCCAGGTGGCACGCTCCAACGCCGAGGACGTGGAGCTGGCGCTGGATGCCGCCCACGCCGCCAAAGACGCCTGGGGCAAGCGTTCGACCACCGAGCGCGCCAACATCCTCAACCGCATTGCTGATCGCATCGAGGAAAACCTTGAGCTGATTGCCCATGCCGAAACCTGGGACAACGGCAAGCCGATCCGCGAGACCCTCAACGCCGACGTGCCGTTGATGGCCGACCATTTCCGCTACTTCGCCGGTGCCTTGCGTGCGCAGGAAGGCAGCCTGTCGCAGATCGACAACGACACCGTGGCCTATCACTTCCACGAGCCGCTGGGCGTGGTCGGGCAGATCATCCCGTGGAACTTCCCGCTGCTGATGGCGGCGTGGAAGCTGGCACCGGCACTGGCCGCCGGCAACTGCGTGGTGCTGAAGCCAGCCGAGCAGACCCCGGCCTCGATCCTTGTGTTGATGGAAGTGATCGGCGACCTGCTGCCGCCGGGCGTGCTCAACATCGTCAACGGCTTCGGCCTGGAAGCGGGCAAGCCGCTGGCCAGCAGCCCGCGCATCTCCAAGATCGCCTTCACCGGCGAGACCAGCACCGGCCGGCTGATCATGCAGTACGCCAGCCAGAACCTGATCCCGGTGACGCTGGAACTGGGCGGCAAATCGCCGAACATCTTCTTCGCCGACGTGATGGCCGAGGACGATGATTTCCTCGACAAGGCGGTGGAAGGCTTCGTGATGTTCGCCTTCAACCAGGGTGAGGTCTGCACCTGCCCGTCGCGGGTGCTGATCCAGGAGTCGATCTACGAGAAGTTCATCGAGCGCGCACTGGCACGGGTGGCGGCTATCAAGCAGGGCAACCCGCTGGATCCCAACACCATGGTGGGTGCACAGGCCTCGCAGGAACAGCTGCAGAAGATCCTGTCCTACATCGAGATCGGCAAGGCCGAGGGTGCCGAGGTGCTGATCGGCGGCGAGCAGAACCAGCTCGGCGGCGACCTGGCCGATGGCTTCTACGTGAAGCCGACGGTGTTCAAGGGCCACAACAAGATGCGCGTGTTCCAGGAGGAGATCTTCGGGCCGGTGGTATCGGTGACCACCTTCAAGACCGAAGAAGAAGCCTTGGAGATCGCCAACGACACCCTGTACGGCCTCGGTGCCGGCCTGTGGAGCCGCGACGCTTCACGCCTGTACCGCATGGGCCGTGCGATACAGGCAGGGCGGGTGTGGACCAACTGCTACCACGCCTACCCCGCGCACGCGGCGTTCGGTGGCTACAAGCAGTCTGGCATCGGCCGCGAGAACCACAAGATGATGCTCGACCATTACCAGCAGACCAAGAACCTGCTGGTCAGCTATTCGCCGAAAAAACTGGGCTTCTTCTGAACCAAGCCCGGATCCGCCCGGTCGGCACTGGCCGGGCGTGATCTGGATCAAGGCGCCAGGCCACGCTTGGCGCCATGCTGGACTTATCCCCGCAAAGGAGATCGATTGATGGACAAGACGATGAAAGCGGCCGTGGTCCGCGAATTCGGCAAGCCGCTGGTGATTGAAGAAGTAACCGTGCCACGTCCGGCTGCGGGCGACATCCTGGTCAAGATCGAGGCCTGTGGCGTCTGCCACACCGACCTGCACGCCGCCGAAGGCGACTGGCCGGTGAAGCCCAATCCCCCGTTCATTCCCGGCCATGAAGGCGTCGGCCACGTGGTCGCAGTGGGCGCAGGCGTCACCCACATCAAGGAAGGCGACCGCGTCGGCATTCCGTGGCTGTATTCGGCCTGCGGCTATTGCGAGCACTGTCTGGGCGGCTGGGAAACCCTGTGCGAAGCGCAGCAGAACAGCGGCTATTCGGTGAACGGTGGCTTCGCCGAATACGCGCTGGCCAATGCCAACTACGTCGGCCTGCTGCCCAAGGAAGTCGGCTTTGTCGAGATCGCGCCGATCCTGTGCGCCGGCGTCACCGTCTACAAGGGCTTGAAGGTCACCGACACCAAGCCTGGCGACTGGGTGGCGATCTCAGGTATCGGCGGCCTCGGCCACATGGCGGTGCAGTACGCCAAGGCGATGGGCTTGAACGTGGCAGCGGTGGATATCGACGACAACAAGCTGGCCCTGGCCAAGCGCCTGGGCGCCAGCATCACCGTCAATGCCCGCAATACCGATCCGGCAGCCTTCCTGAAGAAGGAGATCGGCGGCGCGCATGGCGCCCTGGTGACGGCGGTCTCGCCCAAGGCCTTCGAACAGGCGCTGGGCATGGTGCGGCGTGGCGGCACGGTCTCGCTCAATGGCCTGCCGCCGGGTGACTTCCCGCTGGACATCTTCGGCATGGTGCTCAATGGCATCACCGTGCGTGGCTCCATCGTCGGCACCCGCCTGGACCTGCAGGAGTCGCTGCAGTTCGCCGCCGATGGCAAGGTCGCCGCGACGGTGAGCACCGACAAGCTGGAGAACATCAACGACGTGTTCAAGCGCATGCATGCAGGTGCGATTGAAGGTCGCGTGGTGCTGGACTTCAACGCCTGACCGCGACCGGCCAGCACATCCGCACCTCCCCCGGGGTGTGCTGGTCGAGTTGCTTTTTTTTTCTGATCAAGCAAGTTCTGCCGAGCATGGCTCGGCACTACATCAGCAATACCGGCTTTGTGGGAGCGGCGTCAGCCGCGAAGCTGATGGGCTGGCAGATCATCGCTCACAAAAATTGATGTTGCTGGGAAAGCCCCTGCCGAGCATGGCTCGGCACTACATCCCGGCCCCACATTGGTCAGCGTACGTGCACCGCAGCCACCGGCATGCGGTCCAGCGCCAACCATGCGTCTTCGACCAGATCCCGTACCTGTTCCCAGCGCAGCCGTGAGCCGCCGCGTGCCTGTTCCCAATGCTCGGCCAGTTCCACGTCGGTATCACCGCTGCCACGCGGCCAATCCGCTGCATGCGTGGCCAGCGCAAATGCATAAGCCGGCTGCAGATCCAGCCAACCGCGCGCGCCACGCCGACGCCGCGCATAGTCGTCGAGGCTGTACTGGACGAAATCCTGCGCCACTTCGTCAGCAGCGTGCTGGCTGCGCCTGAGCCGGCCACGCCGCATCAGCTTGGGATCGGCAGCAAACAAGGTTGGCGCGGCGGGATGCTCGATGCGATCGGGGCGGTACATGGCACAACCCTCCCTGTTGGGCGCTAACAGTTACGCCCGGGGCTGTTAGGTGGGGGTGAGCGGGGTGTTTAGATGGTTGTTGGGCTGGGTGCGACGGCAAAAGCAGAGGCGGAAGCAAAAGCAAAAGCAAAAGCCCCCCTCCCCAGCCCTCCCCTTGCCTGCGGCAAAGGGAGGGGGCAAGGGCGCGCGCTCAGCTTGCGGTGAAGCCGCTCACCGCGCCCATTGCCATTGCAGGCCCACGGTAAAGGCACGGTCCGGGCCCGGTTCGTAATAGCGCTGGTTGCCGTCGTTGACGATCACCGAGCCGATATAACGCTGGTCCAGCAGGTTATCCACACGGGCGAAGGCGCGCAGTGGCCCGCGTGATGTGCGCCATTGCCGCGCCATCTCCAGGTTCAACACGCCATAGCCGGCTGCGTTGGCGCTGCCCAGATCGTTCACGCCGATGTCGCTGGCAGCCACCACTTCAGCCGCCCACTGCCATGGCCCCGGCTGCCATTGCCAGCGCGCGAACAGCTGCTGGCGCGGCACGCCCGGCAACCGGGTACTCGTCGCCACCAGATTGCTGGGTTGGGTGCAGGGCGAGGGCAGGCCGGTACACGTCCTGTAGGCCTCGCGCACGCTGGCCTGCAACCAGGTATAGGCCAGCTGCAGTTGCTGGTCGCCGGCAATCGGCTGCTGCCAGCTCAGCTCAACACCTTGCCGCCGGGTCGCGCCGATGTTGCGGTAACTGCTGCGGCCACCGCTGTTGGTGGCTACCGCCAACTCATCCTCGCTATCGGCACGGAACAGCGCCAGCTCCAGCCGCGCACCGCTCTGCGCGCGCCATTTGCTGCCGATCTCGTAGTTGCGGGTGCTGCCGGCGGCCAGATCCAGCGCCAGACCTGCGCCGCCATCGGCGCGATAACCCAGCTCGTTGAAGGTCGGCGTTTCAAAACCGCGGCCAGCCGAGGCGTACAGACGCAGCTCGTCGCTGGCGCGGAACACCAGGCCCGCCACTGGCGTGGTCGCCGAGTATTCGCGGCGGCCGCTGTCGTCGGGGTTGCTGGCGGTGATGTAACGGTCGCGCGAACGGAACTGCAGCTCGCTATGGCGCGCGCCCAGCAATGCCGACCAGCGCGGGCTGAACTGCCACCAGGCCTGCGCGAACTGGTCGATGTTCTGCACACGGTCGTTCTGGTCACGGCGCAGCCGGCCCTTTATGCCCAAGGTGCTACCAATGAAGTTCTCGTAGCCGGTCCGGTGCTGCTGCTGTCGGTCTGCGTTTGCACCAATCACCAGCTCCAGCGGCTTGCCGGCGAGCTGCCCGTGCCAGGCCCAGCGCGCGTCCACGCCGCCGTAATCGCTGTCCAGGTCGATCACCCCGCCCGAATGCAGGGGACTGTTCTGCGGCCCCGGCGGGATCGCCAGAAACTGCTCCACCGCGCGCTGCCCCGCATAGCCCATCAGCCGCCAGGTCTGTTGATCACGCTCGACGCTGTAGACAGCCCCCAACTGTGTCTGCCGCACGGACTTGCGGGTGTTGTACTGGGTGGCCACGGCGGTGGCCTGACGTGGGTTCTCGCGCACCTGCTCCCGGCTCAGCCCCAGCGGGTCCTGCGCGTGCGGTGCATCGAAGCCGTTGAACAGCAGCTCCAGCCGCTGGCCTGCCGCCAGATCAAAACCCAGCCGCGCATTCACCGATTCACGCCGGGCAGCGCTGTGTGCGCGCCAGCCATCGGTACGGAAATGGCTCGCCGCCACGTTGTAGTGCATAGCCCCAGCCAGGCCCTTGAGCTGCACGCCGGTGCTGGAGGTGTTGTTGCTGCCAAGGCTGCTGCGCAGCCGCCACGGATCGCCGTCCTGCCCATCCGCGCTCCACAGCTGCAGCACGCCGCCGGAGGAATTGCCATACAGCACTGAGAACGGCCCGCGCAGCACCTCCACCCGGTCGGCGCCGAACACGTTGAAGTGGGAGAGCTGGCCCTGGCCATCGGGCATGGTCGCCGGCACCCCGTCGACCAGCAGCCGCACACCGCGCACGCCGAAGGTGGAGCGCGCGCCAAAGCCACGCAGCGAAAGCTGGGTGTCCTGTGCGTAGTTCTGCCGATCACGTGCCAGCAGCCCGGGCACCGCGCCCAGCACTTCGGAGACCTGCGCGCCACGGCCATTGCCGTCGGCGTCCAACGCCAACGTGGTGCTGGCGGCGGGCAGGTCGAAATCGTCCACCGCGTGGACCTTGGCGGCCTGGACCTGCACCCGATCCAGGGTGGTGGCGGGCAGCCCATCGGCCATGGCCGGCCATGCTGCCAACAGCCCCGAGAACACGAAAAACCGATTACAAGTACGCATCCGGCCATCATCTCCGATCCACGCAGGCAGCGTCATTGCCCCGCGCGCTGAAGTTCCAGCTGAAACCCTACGGCCACGGGGCTCCAGCCCTGTTACGATGATGCGGTTCTGAGCGCGTTTTTGCTGCATCCCGCGCCGAGCACCCCCACTCCCCGCCACTGATACGAGTATCGCCGTGTCCTTCTTTGCAAACGTGGAACAGGTACCTGGTGACCCGATTCTGGGTCTGACCGAGGCTTACAACGCTGACAGCCGCACCACCAAGGTCAATCTTGGCGTGGGCATCTACTACGACGAGAGCGGCCGCATTCCGCTGCTGCGCGCCGTCAAGCAGATCGAGCAGACGCTGGCCGCCGAGGCCAAACCGCGCGGTTACCTGCCCATCGACGGCCTGCCGGCCTACACCCAGGCCACCCAGAAGCTGGTGTTCGGCGAAGCGTCGGACCTGCTGGCCGCTGGCCGCGTCGCGACCTCGCAGACCGTTGGCGGCAGCGGAGCACTGCGCGTCGGTGCCGACCTGCTGAAGCGCCTGCTGCCGCACGCCACCATCGCCATCAGCAACCCAAGCTGGGAAAACCACCGCGCTGTGTTCGGTGCCGCTGGTTTCGACGTGGTCGATTACACCTATTACGACAACGCCGCGCACGGTCTGGACTTCGCCGGCATGCTGGCCGACCTGCAGAAGCTGCAGCCGGGCACCGTGGTGCTGCTGCACGCCTGCTGCCACAACCCGACCGGTGCCGACCTGAGCACCGAGCAGTGGAAGCAGGTTGCCGCGTTGATGAAGGACCGCCAGCTGTTCCCCTTCATCGACATGGCCTACCAGGGCTTCGACAAGGGCATCACCCAGGACGGCCAGGCCGTGCGCATCGTCGCCGATGCCGGCATCGACAGCTTCATCGTCGCCAACTCGTACTCCAAGTCGTTCTCGCTGTACGGCGAGCGCGTCGGTGCGTTGTCGGTGGTGGGTCCGGACGCGACCTCGACCAAGGCCGTGCAGTCGCAGGTCAAGCGCATCATCCGCACCATCTACTCCAGCCCGTCCACCCACGGCGCCGCGCTTGTCGCCGGCGTGTTGAACAGTGGCGAACTGCGTGGCGTGTGGGAAGCCGAGCTGACCGAAATGCGCGAGCGCATCCACGCCCTGCGTGCCGGCATGGTGCAGAAGCTGGCCGCCCTGGGCGCGCCGGAATTCGGCTTCATCCAGCAGCAGGCCGGCATGTTCTCCTACTCGGGCCTGAGCAAGGCGCAGGTAGACAAGCTGCGTGACGACTACGGCATCTACGCCGTCGGCACCGGCCGCATCTGCGTTGCCGCGCTGAGCCAGAACAACCTGGACTACGTGGCAAAGGCAGTCTACGAAGTCAGCCGCGGCTGATGCATCGTTGCTGCTGATGTAATGAAAAGCCCGGGGACACCCGGGCTTTTTTGTGGCTTGGGGTTGTGGATAAGGTTGTGGAATAAAGGCTTTGGAGCTTTAAAGCCCCCCTCCCCAACCCTCCCCTTGCCTGCGGCAAAGGGAGGGGGCAATGACTGCTGCCCTCGCCATTTCGCAAACTGCAGCTTAGCCCCCTCCCTTGCGCGAAGCGCAGGGGAGGGTTGGGGAGGGGTGCCGTTGCTCCAGCTCTTGCCGTTGCCATTACCCCCAGTCTTATCCACAAGCCCGTGTGGATATCCAGCAGCTACCCCGGCACCACCCAGGTCACCACCACCGCAGTCACCACCATCGCCCCCAGCCCAATCGCCACGCCAGCGCCATAGCGCCCGCCACCACTGGCGAACGCGAGCACCGACTTGGCCAATGACGCCGAGGCCAACAGCGCCACCACACCCCAGCGCGCCTGTGCCAACTCCAGGCCACCAGAAGCCGTAAGCCCGGCAATACTCGCTGCCGCCGCGTGCAGTTCACCCAATGCGGCAATCGTCGCCCCAGCCAGGGCACCGGCCTGTCCGAACAACTGCCGCAACCCTTCGGACAACAACAGCACCACCGCAATCACCAGTGCGATCAGCAGGGCATGTTTCAGCTGGAAGGCCTTGCTGGCCGGCCCCTGCGGCACCGCTTCATCGGCCACATGGCGCAGCCCCAGCACCGAGCACAACAACAGAACCAGGCACGCTGCCGCCAATGGCCAAGCCGTGGCCTTCAACAACGTCGCCGAACTCGTACCGATAACGGCGGCAAACAACAGCAACGAAGCGAGATTCGCCAACAACGCAGCCGCCACCGACGGCATCACCAGGGCCGGCGCGGCGCGGCTGCTGCGGCCAAACCCGGCCACTGCCGCAGTCGAGGAAGCAAAGCCGGAAAAGAACCCGGCTACCGGCAGCCCCCAACGCGCGCCCACCGCCCGCAGCGCGATATGGCCGAGCATGCCCACGCCCATCACCAGCACCACGATCTGCCACAGCTTGGACGGCACCAGCACGCCCCAGGGATCGACTGCGCTATCCGGCAGCATCGGCAGCACCACCAGCGCACAGGCGGCCAGCAACAGCGCGTCACGCACCTCCTGGTCGCTGATGACTTCCCGGCTCAGCCGCGCCAATGGCGCCTTCGCCCACAGCAGGATCGCCACCACCACACCCAGCGCGGCAGCCAGCGCCTGCTGCTGCATGCCCAGCCCACCCAGCAACACAGTTATCAACAGGGCGATCTCGCCGGTCAGGCCCGGATCTTCACGCGAGGTGACGCGATAACTGGTCCAGGCCAGCGCCGCCACCGCCAGCAGTGCGACCACGAATACCGCCTGGCCCAACATCAACGCTGCCGCACCCAACAAGGCCGACAGCGCATGCGTGCGAACCCCGGCCTGCAGGCTCTTGCGCCCGCCGTGCTGACGCTCGCGCACCGCGCCGATCAGCAGGCCGATGCCCAGGGCGGTCAGCAAACCATGTGTGGCCTGGTTCCAATCCATCGTGTTCTCCAGCAAGGCCCTGAATGGTACGAGGCCTGTGGATAAAACCAATACCCACGGACTTATCCACATCTCATTCCAATCTGGAGTTATCCCCAAACGTTTGTGGATAACCCCGAGGCGCCCGCCATGGCGGCCTTTTCATCGCCGGAACCAGTACACGCCGCTCTGGCCGGCTGTCGCTATCCAGATTTGTCCACAGGAAGACAAAATCTGGCTGCGACTCGCTAAAAGTGGAGCCAGCCGCGACAATAGCGCCCCTTTCGTCTGAAGGTAGTTGCCGTCCATGTCCCGTACGTCGCTGACCCGTTTCCTGATCGAAGAACAGCATGCCAAGCGCATCAACGCCGACCTGCGCCAGCTGGTGGCCGTGGTCGCCCGCGCCTGCACCAGCATCTCGATCGCCGTCAGCAAGGGCGCCCTGGGCGGCGTGCTGGGCGATGCCGGCACCGGCAACGTGCAGGGTGAGGCGCAGAAGAAGCTGGACGTGATCTCCAACGAGATCCTGCTCGAAGCCAATGCCTGGGGTGGCCACCTGGCCGCCTGCGCCTCCGAGGAAATGGACCACAGCCAGCCAGTGCCGTCGGAATACCCGCTGGGCGACTTCCTGCTGCTGTTCGATCCGCTGGATGGCAGCTCCAACATCGATGTGAACGTCTCGGTCGGCACCATCTTCTCGGTGCTGCGCTCCCCCAAGGGTGTGGATAAGCCGGGCGACGAGCACTTCCTGCAGCCGGGCACCCAGCAGGTCGCGGCTGGTTACTGCATCTACGGGCCCAGCACCATGCTGGTCCTGACCGTCGGCCATGGCACCCACGCCTTCACCCTGGACCGCGAAACCGGCGAGTTCGTGCTGACCCAGCGCGGCATGCAGGTACCGGCGGATACCAAGGAGTTCGCCATCAACATGTCCAACCAGCGCCACTGGGAAGCGCCGATGCAGGGCTATGTGGCCGACCTGCTCGCCGGCAAGGACGGCGTGCGCGGCAAGGACTTCAACATGCGCTGGATCGCCTCGATGGTGGCCGACGTGCATCGCATCCTGACCCGCGGTGGCATCTTCATCTACCCATGGGACAAGAAGGACCCGTCCAAGGCCGGCAAGCTGCGCCTGATGTACGAGGCCAACCCGATGTCGCTGCTGGTGGAGCAGGCCGGCGGTGCCGCTACCAACGGCCGCGAGCGCATCCTCGACATCGCCCCGACCCAGCTGCACCAGCGCGTACCGGTGTTCCTCGGCTCGAAGAACGAAGTGGCCGAAGCCACCCGCTACCACCGCGAGCACGACCTGCAGGGCTGAGCTTCTGCCTCTCCTGTAGTGCCGAGCCATGCTCGGCAGGAGCATTACCGGCAAAGCCCCGCTGCCGAGCACGGCTCGGCACTACACATGCGGGGCACTTCAGGCCACCATCGGCAGACACGCACTGCGAGGCTGCCGATGACTGCTGTTGATTTCATTGAGGTCTACGACAACGCCCTGTCCGCCGACGACTGCGCGGTCATCGTCGAACGTCTGCGCCACAGCACCCAGCTCAAACCGGGCCAGGTTGGCAGCGGCGTGTTCCCCGAACTCAAGCGCAGCCACGATCTGCGCATCAGCGGTAACGAAGGCTGGCGCGATGTCGAACAGCGCCTGCAGCAGGCGGTGTTCAACGGCATGCTGCATTACCTGCGGCGTTATCCACAGGTTCTGATTTCACCGTTGATGCTGCAGGTACCTGATGTGGAGGGACAGACGCGCCGCCTGAGCGCAGATGATTTCCCTGCCATGGACGATGCCGCGCTATCCGAACTCGCGCGCACCTGTTTGCGTCCGGGTGCGATCAACCTGCAGTGGTATACGGCGGGCGAGGGCGGCTACCCCTATTGGCACTGTGAGCTGTTCCCACGCGACCCCGGCGGCGAAACCCTGCACCGACATCTGTTGTGGACGCTGTACCTCAACGATGGATTCGCAGAAGGCGAAACCGAATTCCTGTTCCAGCAACGCAAGGTTGTGCCGCGCACCGGCAGCCTGTTGATTGCGCCTACCGCATTCACCCATACCCATCGCGGCAATCGCCCGCAGGGTGGGGACAAGTTCATCGCCACGAGTTGGATCTTGTTCCAGTCAGCGCAGCGTTTATATGGCGAGCCGACAGGAACCGGTGGGACATGAGATTCCTCCCGCTCGCTCTGACTTCTCTGTTGCTGTCGGCCTGCGCTTGTCCACCGCCGCCAGCGATGAAACAAGCCTTACCTACGGTCAACAGCTTTTGCGAGCGTCACATCGGTGTTCCTCAACCCGTTTCCCTCGGCGAGCTCCTCACAAACGGCCATGAGTACGAAGGGCGTGCGGTCTCTGTTTCGGGGTATTACTCACATGGCTTCGAATATTCCGCGCTGTATTCGGATGCAGGCGTTGATATTTACGCGCGTGATTACACCAAAGGCATTTGGATTGATGGCCTTTCACCTCTCCAAGCCGACCCGGAAACTCATGTACTTCTAACAGGTGTCTACACAAAAAAAACAGGAGGTCATTTGGATAAATGGCCAGGCAGTCTCTGCGTTGTGCAGGTACGACCTGCGTCCTGAGCAGTGCGTTTTGGTAGACCGGAGCCATGCTCCGCTGGGACGTTAGGAGTGACCAATGTGGGAGCGGCGTCAGCCGCGAAGCTGGTGATCAATCCAAGCTGGAGATACTGGCAACTTCATTGCTATCGGCTTCGCGGCTCACGCCGCTCCTACAAGCTGCATCACGCTCGGCTGGAGCTTTACCGGCTGGCCAACCCCTGTAGGAGCGGCGTCAGCCGCGAAGCTGGTGATCCGGTCTAGATGGAGATGCAGGCGGTTTCATTGCAGCTGGCTTCGCGGCTTACGCCGCTCCCACAACCGATGCGACGCTCTGCCGAGCATGGCTCGGCACTACAGGTGGGGCTTAGAACAATTCGCCCTGCAGCGACGGCTTTTTCGGCGGCAGCGGTGCAATGAACTTACTGCAGTCCAGCCACGGCCATTGCTGGCGCGATGCGTTGAAGCCCAGGCGCTTGCTGGCCAGCTTGAAGCGGTTTGCCAAAAGGTCCGCATACACGCCATCGCCGCGCATGCGCTTGCCGAACTGGCTGTCGTAATCCTTGCCGCCGCGCAACTGGTTGATGGTGCTCATCACGTGCTCCGCGCGCTGTGGATAGTGCGCATCCAGCCAATCGCGGAACAGCGGCGCAACTTCGTAGGGCAGGCGCAGCAACACGTAACCGGCGCTGCTGGCGCCGGCATCGCGTGAGGCTTCCAGCACCGATTCCAGTTCGGCGTCGTTGATCCACGGAATGACCGGCGCAACCATCACGCCGACCGGAATACCGGCATCACTCAACCTCCGCATCGCACGTAGCCGTGCATGCGGTGCCGACGCACGCGGCTCGAGCTTGGCTGACAGATGCGGGTCCAGTGAGGTCACCGAGAAATGCACACTGACCAGTTGCTGCTCGGCCAAAGGCGCGAGCAGATCCATGTCGCGCTCGACCAGGGCGTTCTTGGTGATCAGCGAGAACGGATGCCGGGTTTCCTGCATCACCTCGATCAGCTGGCGGGTGATGCCGAGCTTGCGCTCGATTGGCTGATACGCATCTGTGTTGATACCCAAGGCAATCGGCTGCGGTACATAGCCTGGCTTGGACAGCTCGCGCCGCAACACCTCGGCAGCGTTGGTCTTGGCGAAAATCTTGGTTTCGAAATCCAGCCCCGGCGACAGGTTCAGATAGGCGTGCGTCGGCCGCGCGAAACAGTAGGAACAGCCGTGCTCACAACCGCGATACGGATTGACCGATTGGCTGAAACCCACGTCCGGCGAGTTGTTACGGCTGATGATGCTGCGCGCGGTTTCCGGGCGCACGTCGGTACGCAGCCTCGCGGCAGCGAATTCCTCGCTTTCATCGACTGCCCAGCCGTCATCGACGGCTTCGCTGGTCTGGGTTTCGAAACGGCCGGGCAGGTAGGTGCTGGCACCGCGGCCCTTGATCGGGGTAGGCATGCGCCTACCCTAACGCCGGCTTGTCGCAGGATGTGCGACAAGCCGTATTCACCTGACGCCTGCTTCAGCCAGCCTTGGGCTTGATCACCAGGGTGGCGCTCATGCCGGCGCTGAGCACGGCATCGGCCGGTACCGACTGCGGATCGATGCTGACCCGAACCGGCACGCGTTGCGCCAGCCGCACCCAGTTGAAGGTGGGCTCGACCTCGGCCAGCAGGTTGCTGCTGGTCGGTCCGGCGGCATCGGCGATGCCGGTGGCGATGCCTTCGACCTTGCCCTGCAGGTGCACGCCACCCGCCATCAGGCGGATATCCACGGCATCACCGCGGTGGATTTTCGGCAGCTTGGTTTCCTCGAAGTAGCCATACACCCACATGCCTTCGCTGGCGACCAGCGCCATCCGTGCCTGGCCGGCAGCGGCGTAGTCGCCTACGCGCACATCGAGGTTGGTGATGGTGCCGTCGGCGCTTGCGCGCACTTCGGTGCGGGCCAGTTCAAGCTGCGCCTGCTGCAGCGTCACCCGCGCCTGTTGCAGGGCGGCACTGGCCTGTTGGCTGCTGGCGCTTGCGGCATGCGCACTGGCCTGTGCCTGCTTCCAGCTGGCCTGAGCAGCCTGCGCCACGGCGCGTGCATCAGCCTGCGATTCACGCGAGACGATGCCGTCGAGCTGGGCGCGGCGCTGTGCCTGTTCCTGCCGCATACGGAACTCGGCCTGGCTGGCACTGGCACCGGCGCTCGCGGCTGAGATCGATGCGCCGGCCGCGCGCGCAGCAGCTTCGGCAGCCTGCAGATCGGCTTCGGCCTTGGCCACCGCCAGCGCATAACGGTCACGGTCGATGACAAACAGCAGCTCGCCTTGCTTGACCAGCTGGTTGTCGTGCACGGCGACTTCGGTGACCAGGCCAGACACATCCGGCGCTATGCGCACCACCTCGGCGCGCAGGCGCGCATCGCGCGTCCACGGGCTAAGCATGTATTGGTGCCAGACCACGTAGGCAAGCACTGCGGCAAGCAGTACCACCATCGTGGTGACACCGCCTCGTATCAGGCTGGCGGTTTTCATCGGTACATCCTCGATCAGGAAAAGTGTGGCAGGAACAACAACAAGGCCAGGCAGTAAACACTGGCAAACAGGGCAACGCGCACCAGCGAGGGGTGCAGCGCGCGGCGGTACAGGCCAACCCGGCCCAGGCCGTAATCCAGCAGGCCGAACACCGGCAACAACAGCACCACCAGCACCAGCGCGCCGGGGAAATAGATGTCGCCGATGGATACTTCAAACGGCATGGCGGGCCTCCTTCAGGCGTTGCTGGCGGCGCGAGCGCTGCACATAGGCAGCCAGCACCGAGGCGCTGTCGTCCAGGCTCATCCGCAGCAGATACAGGTGATCACGCACGGCGCGCAGCGCCTGCGGTTGTGGGCCCACCAGTTCATCCAGTGCGGCATCCACGCTGGCCTTGGCATCGCGCAGGGTGCGCGCTTGTGGTTGGCGGTAAAGCTGGCCGAGCAGCGCCAGCGCCTTCTCAATCTGTGCGTGTAGCGTGGCTGGCAGTTGTTGCTCGGCCAGATCGTGGCGAAGGTCGATCGCACAATGGCCGGCTTCATGCACCAGCAAGGCCCATTCGAACAATTGCCGTGACGGCCGGCTGCCCGGTGCGGTGCGGCTGGCCACCTGCTGGAACAATTCGCGGCTGACGCTTTCGAACTTCGGCAGCAGGCCGGGCAAGGGCGCGCTTACCGCCAACTGCACCTGCGTACGCAGGCGTTCCAGCAGGCGTCGCTGGCGTTGTTTGCTGCCGGGCAGGCCCGGCACCAGCATGAACACACCGGTGGCGATGAAGGCGCCAACTGCCAGCGTCAGCGAGTTGTCCAGATAGGTCTGTGCGCTGGGGTGGAAATGCGGGCCCATGTTCCACGAGACCAGGATGCCGACGTTCAAGGCCATGCCGGTCACCGCGAAACGCGGCCGGGTGGAGATGTACAGCGAGGCGATCATCGATGGCAGGGTCAGCAGCACCAGCATCGGGAAGTTCGATGCCAGCGCCATGGCGATGAAGCCAGGTAGTGCGAAGAAGGGAGCGATCACGTGGCCGATGGTGGCGCGCCGCACTACCCACAACGGGTCTGGTGCAGCCGAAGACATCGCCACCAGCGCCGCCATGCCGAACACCGCCAGGCCGCCCTGGTTCCAGCTGCTGCTCAACCACAGCAGCGACAAGGCCAGCATCACCACGAAGCAGCGCACGCCGGCCAGGGCAATCGCATACCAGTCGTTGGCGCGGGTGAAGCGCACTTTGCTCAAGCGCGGCGCGCGTGCGCGCAGGCGGCCGTTGCCGGTTTCCATCCGTGCCTTGGCGCCCAGATAGGCCTGCAGCTCTTCGGCGAAACGACGCACCAGCAAGGTGCTGGCGTCGAAACCGGCTTGCAGGTCCATCGGCAATGCGCGCCTTTCGCGGGCAAACACGCCGTCGAGTTGTCCACACCAATGCTGCAAGGCCTTGGCCAGGGCCGGCACGTCATCGCGCAGCGCGCTGTCGTCCAGCAGCTGCGACAGCGGCTTCAGGCTTGCCCGTATCGCCTCGAGCAGGGCTTCGTCCTTGCTGCGGCGCAGGCGATCAATATGGTGGTGCAGTGCCTGGAAGCGCGAGGTGGCCGCCATGAAGTGCTGGTTGATCAGCTTCAGCTGGCCGTTGTTGCTGCGCAGGATCGGGTCGTCGAACCAGGCCATGGCACGCAGGTCTTCGAAGTTGATCGCGCCTTGCACCACCCGGCTCTGGGTGCGCTCGATCACTTCAAAGCCGTGCAGGCGGCCGCCGATCGCATCGGCGACGAAGCCAAGGAAGTCGTTGAGGTTGCCGTCATCGGCCGCGCGCAAGCCGGCACGCAGGCGGTTGGGCCACAGCACGTCGAACACCACACTGCTTACCGCCATGCCGAGCAGCACCTCGCCGGTGCGCTCCAGCGCGCTGTTGAGGATGTTCTGCGGGTGGTTGAGCACCGGGAACACGATCATCGCCACGGTGTAGCCGGACAGCACGAAGCCATAGGACGCCATGCCGCGGCTCCACACCGAGCCACCGGCACAGAAGCCGGCCCACACCGCCATCACCGTCACCAGGGCAACCGGGCTTTGCGGGAACAGCGACACCATCAGCACCGCCATCGCACAGCCCACCACGGTACCAACGCCGCGGTAGAAGGCCTTGGCCAGCACCATGCCGGTATTGCGGTTCATCACCACCAGCACGGTGATCATCGCCGTGCCAGGCGAACTCATGCCCAGCCGCATCGCGATCCAGCCAGACAGGTACAAGGCCACCAGCACCTTGCCGATATAGGCCCACACCGCGCGTTCGCCGCTCATGGCCTGGGCGAAGGCGTGCAGCCAGGTGTTGCCGTGGGAGCTGGGCGCGCCCGGCGCGTACTCAGCCGGTCGGGTGCTCATGGTTGTTGTTCCAGGCCCATCAGGATGCGGGTCAGCACGGTTTCGGTGTGGCGCAGTTCGGCCGGCTCGACGCCGCTGAAGAAGCGCTGCAGCTGCTGGACCACCGCCGGCATCACCTGCTCGATCAGCTGCTCACCGGCCGGGCTCAAGCGCACCACCAGCTTGCGCCGGTCCTCGTCGCTGGGCTCACGGCTGACCAGACCCTTGGCCAGCAGCTGGTCGATCAGGCGGGTGACGTTGGAGGACTTCTCGCTGGCGGCCTCGCTGATCTCCGACGGGCTCAGGCCCTGCTCGGAGCCGTCCAGCATCATCAGCACGTTGTATTCCGGATGGGAGATGCCGTACTCGCGCATCAGCTGGTTGCCGTGGTCGCAGAACAGCTTGTGCACCAGCTTGATCAACCGCGCCAGCATGGCCTGGTCGCGCGGGAAACCGGGGTGGCGGGCACTGCTGATCGCCAGCTTCTGGTCGATGCTGGCGTAGCCCCCGGCGGCGGGAATGGGTTTATCCATCCCGGTATATTACATTTATGTATTAAATGATGCAATGCACAAATTGAAGCTCGCCTTTGTGGGAGCGGCGTCAGCCGCGAAACTGACCTTGCATCCACACGACACACACACCCAATCCCATGGCAGCCAAACGCTTTTGACGCCGGATCCAGCAGTGGCTTCGCGGCTCACGCCGCTCCCACAACAGCGCGGGTTACTTCATCGGCGACCACATCGCAGTTTTTGTCGGAGCGGCGTCAGCCGCGAAGCTGACCATCCCACCGCGCAGAGCGCATACCCGATTCCATGGCCGCTTTGCGCTTTCGGCGCCGGATCCAGCGGTGGCTTCGCGGCTGACGCCGCTCCCACAACAATGAGGCGAGGGGTGCCGCCGCCCGGCAGGTGCGCAGCGGCCCCTGGCGTCATCAGCCATGGCTAGAATCGGAGGATGCGCGAAGCCCTCCAAGACCTGTGGACAAGTCTGTCCAGCATTCCCCACGTCGCCCAGATCCTGGCCGCCGCCTATGTCACCTATCTGCTGGTGCTGGCTTGCTACATCGTGCTGCAGAAGCGCGAGCCGGTCGCGACGCTGAGCTGGATCCTGTCGCTGGCGGCGCTGCCGTATATCGGCCTGTTCGTGTTCTACCTGTTCGGGCCGCAGAAGATCGTGCGCCAGCGCCTGCGCCGCGGTCGTTCGCGCGAGGGAATGAGCACCTATGATGCAGTGTGTCCACCCGATGCCAACTGCACCGAGCTGGCGCGGGTGGGGCAGGCCACCACCGGGCTGTCGCCGAGCACCGCAACCGATGTCGACTGGCTGCTGGATGGTGCGGCGACCTATACCGCCATCATCGACGCCATTGGCAAGGCACGCCGCCACGTCAACCTGGAGTACTACATCTTCGAACCGGACCATGCCGGCACCGCCATGCGTGACGCGCTGGTTGAGCGCGCCCGCGCCGGCATCAAGGTGCGCTTGCTGCTGGATGCGGTGGGTTCGTCAAAAGTCGGCCGGAAGTTCCTGCGGCCGCTGCTCGATGCCGGCGCCGAGGTTTCCTGGTTCCATCCACGCCAGCTGCTCAAGCCACTGAAGCGACCTTGGCTGAACATGCGCACCCACCGCAAGCTGGTGGTGGTGGACGGCGAGGTCGCCTTCACCGGCGGCATCAACGTCACCGACGAGGAAGACGACAGCCGTAACCCGAATGCGTATCGCGACCTGCACATGCGCATCCGCGGCCAGGTTGTCCACAGCCTGCAGCTGGTGTTCCTCGAAGACTGGATCTACGCCACCGAACAGGGTCCGGAGCTGTTCGAGCGCGGCGACCTGTTCCCGGCCGATGTGCCTACCCGCGCGCAGGGCAGCATCGATGCGCAGGTGCTGGTGTCCGGCCCGGATTCGGCCTGGGAGCCCATCCATCGCCTGCATGTGGCGGCCATCCAGGAGGCCAAGCGCCGTGTCTGGTTGGTGACGCCGTACTTCGTCCCCGGCGAAGCGGCGCGCATGGCGCTGACCTCGGCTGCACTCGGTGGCCTGGACGTGCGCCTGATGGTTCCGAAACAAAGCGATTCCAGGTTCGTCACCCTGGCTGCGCGCTCCTATTTCGATGAATTGCTGGAAGCCGGCGTGCGCATCTTCGAGTACGGCCCGCGCATGCTGCACAGCAAGGCCTTCATCGCCGATGACGACACCTGCATCGTCGGCACCGCCAACTTCGACCACCGCAGCTTCCGGCTCAATTTCGAGCTGTCGATGATGTACACCGACCTTAAACTCACCGGCGAACTGGAAGCCATCCTGCGGGCCGAATTCGACAGTGCCGAGGAAGTGCAGTTGCTCCGCGACCGCTCATTGTGGCGCAAGCGCCTGCCAGAAGCCTTCGCGCGCCTGGCATCGCCATTGCTATAGGCCAGGGCCGCCGGCAAGGCGCTGCACTTGCTTGATTCCGGCCGAAATGCCCTGAACGAAGTCCGCTTGTTTCGCTGAACCTACCGGCTGTCCGGTACAGCGGCCAAACCCCTGTCCATGCATGGAATCAGTGCTGCCAGCGCCGTTACACTGCACGCCTCTGACAGGGAGATCGTCATGTACTGGCTGTTTCTATTGCTCGCGCTTGGCGCGTTCCTGCTTGCCTTTTCCACCACCCATAGCGGGCTGCTGGTGTTGGCCCTGCTGGCTGCATTGGTGTTCCTGGTGTTGTGGGCAAAGGGTCTGTACGTCTCCCGCTTCAGCGGTGTGAGCTCGGCACCGCGCGCCCTGCATGCTGCTGAACTGCAGGCGCTGCGCGCCCAGCTTCAGCCCAAAGCCGATCCCGGCGCTGACGCAGCAGTCACCCCGCCTGTGCAGGCACCCGCAAGTCCCGCAGCTGGCGACCGCGAGCTGCCGCAGCCATGACCGTGCTCAGCGTCAACGTCAACAAGATCGCGGTGCTGCGCAATTCGCGCGGTGGCAATGATCCGGATGTGGTGCGGGCAGCAATGACCTGCCTGCGCGCGGGCGCCCATGGCATCACCGTGCACCCGCGTCCCGACCAGCGCCACATCCGCGCTGCAGACGTGCTGCTGCTGTCCGCGCTCACCCAGCAGCACGGGGTGGAGTTCAATATCGAAGGCAATCCGTTCGCACCGGCACGCGAGGGCTACCCCGGCCTGCTTGAGCTGTGCGAACAGACCCGCCCGGCGCAGGCGACGTTGGTACCCGATAGCGATGGCCAGCTGACCTCCGATCACGGTTTCGACTTCGGCCGTGATGGTGAGCGCCTGCGCCCGCTGATTGCCACCCTGAAGTCCTATGGCTGCCGGGTCAGCCTGTTCGTGGATGCCGGCAACCCTGACATTGCCCAGGCCGCCGTGCTCGGGGCCGATCGCGTCGAGTTATACACAGGTCCCTACGCCGAAGCGCATGCAGCAGGAGACCCTTGGGAATCCTTGGCGCTGTTCGCCGATGCCGCCCGCCGCGCCCAGGCCGCAGGCTTGGGTGTCAATGCCGGCCATGACCTGTCGCAGACGAATCTGACCGCGTTTCTGGCCCACGTTCCGAACGTGCTGGAAGTGTCCATCGGCCACGCCCTGATCAGTGAAGCCTTGTATACCGGGCTGGAAGCAAGCGTGGCGGGCTATCTCGCAGCCATTGCCGAAGCCGAAGACCTGCACGGCTAAGCGTGGCTGGGGCCACTCCAAAGCGCGGCGGCTGGCATCCGTCGCCGCGCTGCTTCAGAACTGACAAGCGGTACCGGCCCATCTGGCAGCGCGCCTGCAATGCACCGGACCTCCTCTTACGTGAGTTGGGTGAAATTGCATCCACACACTTATCCACATACGTTTCCACAACGTTTCGTAGGGATATGACTGAACCGCTCAGCATTGTGGATAGGCAGAAAACGCCGCTTGCAAGCAACCCGGAACCTGGTGTGTGCTGACTCCCGGACGCGGCCGCCTGATAGCTTATCCACAGGCTTTTGGCCGATGAAAAGTCCCTCGCGCGCTGCGTCGTAGTTGCCCCTCTCAGCCGGAATGGTCGAGTCTTGATTGCGGATAGGCCAGTCGCCGGTGCTGATTGGCGATTTTCTTCGCCGATCTGACTCTGCTCGACCACGACCGAAACAGCTCTTTTAGCTGGAATTAGCGATATTTATCCGCTATTTGCCGGAAAATCACGGCGGCGGCGGTCTCCAAACCCTACCTGACAACAGCTCGATGCCCACGCGGCGATCACTGGGAATGAGACACGGCGTGACAGTCGCATGCAAAGGATGATGCAAACACGCCAGTCGTCCTGCCCAAGCGGTCAGTGGTAATGGTTATCCACATGCTTTGTGAAAAAGTCAGGGCAGGGCTTCGTGCGGAAAGAGGCCCTTCCAATCCGAGTTATCCACAGTGCCAGGCAGTCTTTCGCGATCACCTTGCAATCAAGGGCAATCCGTCTCCACGTGGATCACTTCGAAGTAATCCACAGGCGAGGGGGACTTCCTTCAAGTTCTGGACTGCAGCAAGGCGCTATCCACAGGCTGCTGTGGATAATCCGCTGCGATGACGAGCGCACGGGAACGCGTGCCTCCTCCACGGCGGAGACCCAGGACTGCAAGCGCGATTTCTTCGGACACAAGCGGCGTTTCGCAGAGCGCCGCTGGGCCCCCTCGTGACCCTGTCCTTCTGACTTCGGAAAACCATCGATCAGCCAATAGACCGATGACGATCCGCGCTCTGCGTCCCGCCGCTTGTCCAATCTGGCGCAAGAACGGGCGGGGCAGCAAATCGGTGCTTCGCACGCAGCCCTCTCAGCCCGTAAACGGAAGAACGGAAGGAGGCTCGATCTGATCATTCGCCGCGATGCGCGCGCGGAAAAACGACAAAAAAAACGCCCCCGCAAGGAGGGCGTTTTCCAGTCGCGTCATGACTTGGTGTTGCAGTATTGCTTACTGCACGAAGCCAATTTTCTTCATCTGAGCGTTCTTCGCCTGGGCCAGGATCTTGGCCATGACGTCGTACTCCGAATCCGGGCTTGCTTCGATGCGAAGTTCCGGCTGGTTGGTCGGATCCTTCTGTACTTCTTCTTCCATCTTCTGCTGCAGGTCGCCCACGTTCACCGGACTGTTGTTCCAGTAAACCTGGTTGCTGGCGTCGACGCGGAGGTCGATCGGCGGCGGCGGCTCACGCAGCTGCGGCGGCGGGTTGATGACCCGCTGCGGCAGATCCACGGCGATCGGGTACGTCATGATCGGCGCGGTCACAATGAAGATGATCAGCAGAACCAGCATCACGTCCACGAGGGGCGTGACGTTGATGTCGGCCATTGGGCCCCTGTTTCCACCACTACTGAATGCCATGGCTTATTGCCCCTTTTCTTTGGTGGCAACGAAACCGACGTCCAGCATGCCCTGGCCCTGCGCGATCTTGGTGACCTCGTTGATCACCTTCATCTTGGTGGTCTTGTCACCACGCAGATTCAGCGGCGGCTGCGGCGTCTGCTGGGCAGCAGTCGCGAAACGCGACTCCAAGGTCTCCTTCGAGACCTCTTCGTCGTTCCAGTAGAGCTTGCCGTCTTCCTTGACCGCCACCGTAATCGGATTCTTGCGATCAGGCGCATCTTCCGGGTTCTGGATCAGGTTGGCTTCCGGCAACTCCACCTTGACCTTGTGGGACATCAGGGGAGCCGTGATGATGAAGATGATCAGCAGCACCAGCATCACGTCCACGAGGGGAGTGACGTTGATGTCGGCCATTGGGCCGCTGCTGTTACCACTACTGAAAGCCATAACGGGCTCCGTCTATATCGTTGCGAAGACTTACTAAAGCTGCCGGATTAGCGAACGCGCGAACCGGTGGCGAAGAAGTCGTGCAGATCGTGAGCGAAGGTGTCGAACTTGCTGACAGTCGCGCTGTTGATCTTGCTGAAGAAGTTGAAGGCGAACACGGCCGGGATAGCCACGAACAGACCGATGGCGGTCATGATCAGTGCTTCACCCACCGGGCCGGCAACGGCGTCGATCGAGGCCGAACCGGTTGCACCGATCTTGATCAGCGCGCCGTAGATGCCCCACACGGTACCCAGCAGACCCACGAACGGAGCGGTTGCACCGACGGTGGCCAGCAGGATCATGCCGCCCTGCAGCTTGTTGGATTCGCGGGTCACGGCCTGACGCAGGGCGCGGTCAACGAATTCCGAACGGCTCAGGGTTTCCGAAGCACCAGCCTGCTGGTGGTGGGCAGCAGCCTGGGCTGCGTCCAGAGCGATCTTGGAGAACGGCTCCGAAGCCGGCTGCTCTTCCATGGCGCGGATGGCGTCCTGTGCGTTCGGGGCATCCCAGAACTGCGACGGCACGCGATCAGCAGCCGACTTCAGGCGAGCGGTGCGGAAGATGTTGATGACGGTCCAGTACCAGGACATGGCCGACATGATCACCAGGGTCAACAGAACAACCCAGGAGACGGCGAAGTCGCCCGGCTTGGTGGTCATTTCGTGGATCAGATGCTCGAAGCCCATCTGCGAGAGAGCGTTGTTTGCGTTGCCCCCGGCAGCAGCGGCGATGAAAATTTCCTGCAGCATGACGCTTACCTTTGTTGTGTGTGGTGTTAAAGGGTGTAGCTAATGTTGACCTGACCTGGTGGCGGCTATCAAAGCCGCCCCCTGGATCAGCTCAGCGCAAAGTTGACCGGGACGCGGACGCGACCAGCTGCCTTCGATCCACCGCTCTGGGCGGGGTTGAACTTCCACTTGCGCGCCGCTTCCATTGCAGCTCGGTCGAGGTCGCGGTTGCGGCTGGACTTCTCGACAGACACATTGGTGACGTTGCCGCTGGCATCGACATCAATGATCAGGATGACCTCGCCCTGGATACCGGCACGGAATGCAGCCGGCGGGTAACGCGGCGGGTTCATGGCCTTGGACGAGATGTCGACGCTGGCCTGGATATCAACCGGCGGTGACGGTGGCGTCGGCGGCGACGGCGGCGTGACCACGTCGTTCGGACGCGGTTCCGGCACGTCGATCACCGGTGCTTCCGGCGGCGGCGGCAGCGGCGATTGCTTCGGCGGCGCCAGGTTCTTTACCGGCGGCGGCGGGGTGTCCTGCGGCGGCGGCGGCGGCGGCGGCGGCGGTGGCGGCGGCGGAGCGTCGACCAACGTCACCATGACGTTGCGTTCCTTCTCCGCAGCTGCCTTGGGGGCAACGGCCGGGATCAGGAGCATCATCAGGGCTGCGAGATGCAGTGCGATTACAAATGCGATACCCGCGATGCGGGGCCAGCTGAGGCCCGTCTCTTTCTGGGTGTCATACCTGTGGTGGAAGACCAGTTGTTCCGTCATGCGCCAAGAACTCTTTAGTGGGGTCGGGGCGGTGGTGTGAAGCCGCCCCTGATTCAGCGGTGCATGACACCGCAGGAACCTCCAAGCTTATACCAATCCTGACCAGCTGCGCATCTAAATTGCAGCCGTTCAGGCGTTATTCCTGCTTACTTCAGGTTGATGATTTTGTTTGCATCTGCCGGGTTTTTGACACCCTTGGCCAATGCGTCACGCGCTGCCTGCTTGGCTTCCGGAATGCGCCCTTCCGAGTGCAGAACCTTGGCCAGATTCAGGTAGGTTTCACCATCCTTGGACAGCGGGGCCGCGCTCTTCCAGGCTTCGATCGCCTGCGGCACCTGCTCGGTGTAGTAGTACGACTGTGCCAGCGCCAGGTAAGTCTGGTAATCCGGCTTGAGGATGCCCTTGGAGATACCCTCGTTGATCACCGCAATGACGTCCCGTTCCTTGTTGTCGGTGTTGGCGTAGATCGAATACAACTGCTTGTATTCGCGCTCTTCGGTGAGCTGCCCGGCCGCACGCAGCTTGTCCATCACTGCGGCAGCCTTGTCCATCTGGTCTGCCTGCATGTACATGCTGGCCAGGTTGAGCTGGGCCTTCTTGTCGGCCGGGTTCTTGGCGGCCAGTGCCTCGGCTTCCTTCACTGCCTCACCGGTCTGGCCGGCTTCGGAGTAGGCCGCCATCAGCAGCTGGTTCCAGTTGTCCTTCGGCTCGGGCGCGGCAGCGATGGCCGCCTTCAGCACCGGAATAGCCTCGGCATACTTTTCGCTCTGGTACAGCGCCTGACCCTTGATGATCAGTTCTTCCGGCTTGTTCGACTTCGATTCGGCGAAGTACTTGTCCAGGTTGGCCAGGCCTTCCGGGAGCTGATCATCCTGCAGCTGCAACTGGGCCAGCATCAACATCGCCTGGTAGTGGCCGTTGTTGTCCAGCTGGTTCAGCGCGATTGCCTGCTGCAGATATTGCTTGGCAGCGGCATTGTCGTCGAGGTTGTAAGCGCCCTGCGAGGCCAGCTGGTTGGCAACGGCCTTGTCGTAATCGTTGGCATCCGGCGAAGCGATGATCTCATCGGCCAGGGTGCGGGTTTCCGCGAATTCCTGCTTGTTGTAGGCGGCGAACAGCTTGTTGAGCTTGCTGCCCATCTTCGAGGAGGCCTTGCCCTTGGGGTCCACGCGGGTAGCTTCCGGGTACAACACTTCAGCCTTGGCACTGTCCTTGTTGCCCCGACGCTCGGAGGAGCGCGACTGCGCCGCAGCGTCAGCGACGACAACACCGCCCAATGCAGTGGCGATGAGGATGGAGAGCACGGCGTGCTTTTGGCTGCGGAAGATCATGTTTCACCTCGAAGGGGCCGCCGGGGCGGTAGAAATTCAAACTCTCGGAACGGGACCGAGCACGCAAACGTATCAGAAATTATTTGACGGAGAAATCACTTCTGATGGTGTACTGCAGCATTTTCCTACAACTAACCACAGCGTGGGACTACACCAGAGCGCCTAGCCTGCTGAAATACAGGCTCAAGCGCAGGTGTATCACGTTGCAACTCACGGATTCGATTGGCCGGGTCCGGATGGGTGGAAAGCCATTGCGGAGAGCGATTTCCGCTGGCTGCCATCATGTTCTGCCATAGATTCACAGCTTGTGAGGGGTCAAACCCGGCCTGTGCCATCAGCCGTTGCCCCACCACGTCAGCCTCACTTTCCTGGGTGCGAGAACCAGGCAGCAGGATCAGACCTTGCGCGCCCATTCCGCCGAATTGATTGACCGCACTTGCGGCGGTATCGCCGTAGGCTGCGCCAGCCAGTGCGCCCAGAATCCCCAAGCCCACCTGCGTACCCTGTTGCCGGGTCAACCGCTCTTCGTGGTGGCGCGAGATAACGTGGCCGATTTCATGACCGATCACCGCAGCCAGCTGATCCTGGTTCTTGGCCACGGTGAAAATGCCGGTGTTCACGCCAACCTTGCCGCCGGGCAGGGCGAAGGCGTTGGGTTCCTTGTCGACGAATACGGCGGTCTCCCACCGTACGCCATGGTATTGCTGTGGCAACTTCGCCACCAGGGCATTGACCACGCATTGCACGTAGGCGTTCTGTTTGGCGTCGCGGTTGAGGGTTTGCTTGGCCTTGGTTTCAGCAAAGGCCTGCGCGCCGAGCTGATCCAGCTGCTGCTGGGAAACGCCACCTATGACCTGACGTCGCCCGGTAGGCGAGGTGGTGGTGGCGCATGCGCTGAGCAACAGCGCGGCAACAACGGCTAGTCCGACAGCTTTCATCCGGGATCCCCTCGTTCACATCTGCAGTGTGCGAGTGTCTTGCTTAATTTTTCGTCAATCGCCGGCAGCTTTATTGCGTGCCGAACAGCACCATCGCCGCCAAGGCAACCGCATTGTTCAGCGCATGGGCGATTACCGCCGCCCACAGCGTTCCTGTCCTGCGATAAACCCATGCAAACGCAGCGCCCATGCCGCCGTATATCAACCACAGCTGCAGCATCGCCGGGAAGCTGTTGGGGCTGGTGCCGGGGATCTCGTGCACCAGGGCAAATGCCAAGCTGCTGAGCACGATGCCCAGCAGGGGACGGTTCGCCGCCCACAGGCGTCCGAACAACACGCGACGGAACAATAATTCTTCGTAAGCCGGCGCCAACACCACCGCGAAGACGATCAGGAATAGTGGGTATTGCGCCCACGCCTGCTGCATCAGCAACAGGTTGGTTGGCACCGGCTCCACGCCCATCTGTTTGGCGATCCAGCCAATCCCGCTGCTACCGAGAAAAACACCGGTAGCGACAACTGCGATCCAACCCCAGGTCGATGCACGGCGCATGGCCTGATGTGATTGCGCACGCTCAGCCGGAGTGGCGCGACGGCGCAGGAAGTAAAGCAGCAATGCCGCACCACCGGTGGATACCAGTGCAATCAGCATCTGCGGCAAGGCACCGGGCGTGCCCAAAGCGGTTGCCAGCTCTGCTGCTGCCGGCGCAGCACCATCGCGCGCAGCCTGCATGCCAACTTCGACGCCACGCCACAACGCCCACACCAGACCGCCCAGCACACTCAGGAACAACAGCGTGGCAATGCCGATCAACAGATCCAGGGCAAAGCCGAGCAGCGGCGAACCAGGTTTGGAGAGGGCAGGGGAAGACGAGGAGAGCGGTACGTCGGGAAGAGTGGACATCGCGGACCTTGCAGTGGCTCGATGAAAAGTGGGCGCCGTTACCGGCGCCCACACTGACGGTTGCGCTGGATCAGATATCCAGGTTGGTTACCTTCAGCGCATTGCTCTCGATAAAATCACGACGCGGTTCCACCACATCGCCCATCAAGGTGCTGAAGATCTGATCAGCTTCAACAGCGTCTTCGATGCGGACCTGCAATAGACGGCGCGTATCCGGGTTCACCGTGGTGTCCCACAGCTGCTCGGGGTTCATTTCACCCAGGCCCTTGAAGCGCTGGATCTGGCGTCCCTTCTTGGCCTCTTCCATCAACCAGGCCTGGGCCTGCGCGAAACCGGTGATCTCGGCAGACTTGTTACCGCGGTTGATGGTGGCGCCTTCGCGTACCAGCCCATGCAGCAACTGCGATGCCACGTGCAGCTGACGCAGTTCGCCAGATTCAAAAGCAGCCAGCGGCAGCACCTGGGTGTGTTCCTCGCCCATGTGACGACGGGTGACCAGCACCGCAGCCGGACGCTGCTCATTCGGTTCCTGCAGGACCAGGCTGAAACGCGGCGTGCCCAGGCTGCCCTGGTTCAGGCGCTTGGCCAATGCAGCCAGGCCTTCGTTCTCGCCGGCGCTGCGCAGGTGCTCAAGATCCATCGGAGTGAAATCGACCAGCGTTTCCAGCAGGCTGCGGTCATAGCGGTGCGCGTTGCGGTTGATGGTTTCCTGCGCAGCAGCGTAGGTCATCAACAGCTTTTCCAGGGCCACGCCCTCGATCGGCGGTTCGCCAGCAGCCGGGATCAGCGCCGCGTTTTCCACTGCGTTATTGGCCAGATAAGCATCCAGCGCCGGGTCATCCTTCAGGTACAACTCGGTCTTGCCCTGCTTGATCTTGTACAGCGGCGGCAGGCCGATATACACAAAACCACGCTCGATCAGCTCCGGCATCTGCCGATAGAAGAACGTCAACAGCAGCGTACGGATGTGCGCACCGTCGACGTCGGCGTCGGTCATGATGATGATCTTGTGGTAACGCAGCTTGTCCGGGTTGTACTCATCGCGACCGATGCCGGTGCCCAGTGCGGTGATCAGGGTACCGACCTGGTCGGAGGACAGCATGCGGTCGAAGCGGGCACGTTCCACGTTGAGGATCTTGCCGCGCAAGGGCAGCACCGCCTGGTTCTTGCGGTTGCGGCCCTGCTTGGCCGAGCCACCTGCCGAGTCACCCTCGACGATGAACAGTTCGGACAGCGCAGGATCCTTTTCCTGACAGTCGGCCAGCTTGCCCGGCAGGCCAGCGATATCTAGTGCGCCCTTGCGGCGGGTCAGGTCGCGGGCCTTGCGCGCGGCTTCACGGGCACGCGCGGCATCGACGATCTTGCCAGCAATGGCCTTGGCTTCGTTCGGGTTTTCCTGCAGGAACTCTTCGAGCTTGGCGCCGAAGGTGCTTTCCACCGCCGGCTTGACGTCGGAGCTGACCAGCTTTTCCTTGGTCTGGCTGGAGAAGCTCGGGTCCGGCACCTTCACCGACAACACGGCGATCATGCCTTCACGCATATCGTCGCCGGTGAAGCTGATCTTGGCTTGTTTGGCGATGCCGCTCTGCTCGATGTAGTTGTTGAGCGTGCGGGTCAACGCGGCGCGGAAGCCGGCAAGGTGGGTACCGCCGTCCTTCTGCGGGATGTTGTTGGTGAAGCAGTACATCGTTTCTTGGTAGGAGTCGGTCCACTGCAGCGCAACCTCGACCACGATGCCATTGGCTTCGCCGGTTACCGCGATCACGTTCGGATGCAGCGGGGTTTTCACCTGCGCCAGATGCTCCACGAAGCTCTTGATACCGCCTTCGTAGTGGTAATCGTCGCGACGGCCTTCGCCGCGCTCATCCACCAGGGTGATGTTGACGCCGGAATTCAGGAAGGACAGTTCGCGCAGGCGACGGGCCAGAATCTCGTAGTGGAATTCGACATTACCGTGGAATGCCGTCACCGACGGCCAGAAGCGCAGCATGGTGCCGCGGCGATCGCTGGTTTCCAGCTGCTTGAGCGGGGTGACCGCGGCGCCGTCGGCGTATTCCTGCTGGTAGTGGAAGCCACCCTGGTAGATATCCAGCAGCAGTTTCTGCGACAGCGCATTGACCACGCTGACGCCGACGCCGTGCAGGCCGCCAGAAACCTTGTAGCTGTTGTCGTCGAACTTGCCGCCTGCATGCAGGACCGTCATCACCACTTCGGCAGCGGAGACTTCGCGATCGAGCTTCTGGCTCATCTGCGCATGCTTGCCGACTGGAATACCGCGGCCGTTATCGGCCACAGAAACCGAGCCATCGGCATGGATGGTAACCAGCACATTGTCGGCATGACCCGCGAGGGCTTCGTCGATGGAGTTGTCGACAACCTCGAACACCATGTGGTGCAGGCCAGTGCCGTCATGGACGTCGCCGATGTACATACCGGGACGCTTGCGAACAGCCTCCAAGCCTTCCAATGCGGTGATGCTGTTGGCGTCGTAATTGCCGTTGTTGACCGGGGTGTTCTGTTCTTCGCTCATTGCGCTTGCCGTAGGCTCCGCAGGTCATGCGCCATTCCGTGGAACGGGCATGAGAGATAGGGGATGACGTTCCGATTATACCTGCCGGGGGAATTTCCGCTCTGAAGGCTCAACTCACGGCATTGATGGTGCCATGTTCCACGTGGAACACAGCCGCCGGACGCAGTTCTGCTTGCAGCGCAGTGGGCGTTTCGGTTGCGGTGATGAATATCTGCGCAGGCGTTGCCGCCAGATACTGCAGAACGCGGTGTTGGTGATTGCGGTCCAGCTCCGAACCCAGGTCATCCAGGGCGATTACCGGCCATTCGCCACGTTGGCTGGCGTAATCGTCGGCCTGCCCCAACAAGCAGGCCAGAGCGGTGAGCTTCGCTTGCCCACGCGATAGCGCGTCACGGCCAGGAATCTGCGTGAAACCAACGCTCCAGTCGGCCCGATGCGGCCCAACCGAGGTATAGCCAGCGCTACGGTCGCGCTCGCGGGCCAACAACAGGGCATCGCCCAACGACATTTCGTGCCGGCGCCAGCCTGGCTGCAGTTCCAAGGTACTCATTTGCAGCCCTGGAGCCAGATCTGCAGCGATTGCGACCGCTCGATCCTGCAAACGCTCCAGGTAGTGCTGGCGGCGAGAGGTCAGGGGAGCCCCCGCCTCGGCCAGCTCCCAATCCCAGGCATCCAGCTGTTTGCCAGGGGCGCCCATCTTCAACAGCGCATTCCGCTGTTTCAAGGCCCGCGTGTAGCGCCGCCATAGCGGGAGAAAGTCAGGTTCCACGTGGAACAATCCCCAATCGATGAAACGCCGACGGGGTTCACTGCCGCCGCTGACCAGGGCATGGCTGCCCGGTTCAAAGGTGACAACAGCCAGCGCGGCGCAGAGATTGCCCAGTTGCGCCACGTCTTCGCCGTCCAAGCGGCCTTTCCAGACCTGTCCACTGTGTCGCAACCCTGCCCGACGCGTTGAGACGCCGAGTTCTGCTTCGCTACGCTCCTGCCACTCGACAAAAACGTCCAGATTCTCAGCGCCTTTCTGCACCAGGCCGTCCCTGACCCGGCCTCGGAAGCTACGGCCATACGCCATCAGGTGCAGGGCTTCGAGCACGCTGGTCTTGCCCGCGCCATTGGCGCCGGTAATCAGGTTGATTCCAGGACGGGGAGCCAGTTCCACCGAATCGAACCGACGCACGCGGTTCAAGGCAACACGGACGATATGCATTGACGCTCGAAAGAAAGCACGACGCCAGCACGGGGGCCGTGGCTGGCCATGCGCAGCTTAAAGCATCCACCAGGTTCGAGCAGCCCGGTTCGCGAATCTGCGCGATCGCTGCTCCAACATCGAAAGGTGCCACGTGGAACATAACCGGATTTCTTCAAATCTGAGTAGTGCTCTGGGCACCAGCTCTGCAGATTTCACGAAAACACGGTCTGTTTTTTGGCATGTATAGGTTCGGGCACAAACCCTGTGTATAAGTGGGGCAATCTGTGGATAAGATTGGCCCTATAAGCCCACCTCGACCTTATCCACAGATATCCACAGGCTTGAAGCCCTGTTTTACAGGGGGTTTCAAGGCCAATAAGGCAATGTAAAACAAGCACTTAAGGTAGTTTTACATAAAATCTGCTCCTACCATCACCACCAAGCTTTTGATTTATTCTCAGATTTAAAGCATAGAGCTGAGAAAACAGGTCGCCAGGAAGAGCTAAAAACCAGAGCTGTGAATCTTTGAATTCTGGCCACTGGGATCACGCTGCTGGTTTCAGATTTCAAGAAATTCGAGGCTGAGCTGAGGCGGTAACCACCTCCGCCTCGACAACTCCTGGAGCCAGCTCCGGAATGGGGGCTGATTTCTTGAATTCTGAGAAACGGGGCAGGGTCCCAGCTCCCGGATTTAACGGATTTGGCTGCTTGCCTGGCTCTTCCGATCGGACATGACGCTCGGAAACACGGAGAACGTCGAACTGCTGATCTTTGATCTCGTTAGGCAACACGAAGAATCAGCGAAACCGTGCTCGGCCATGGGCGTTGGTGCAACCGGGCAAGGAGGAGGTTCTGTAGGTAAAAGCCTTCAGGTAAGCGCTGATGCGGTCGGACCAGACAGGAAATCCAGTGCAGGAACCTCGATGTGCTTCGAAGGCAATGGCGAGGCCGAGCGGCATGAACTGGAACCAGGTCTCTGGGCTCTACTGTCGAATGGTTGCCGGTCCTGGTAGCTGGAGGAATCGTCGGGATTCATATTGGCCAGAGATCTGGCGGCTCTTTGCTGCTCCACCGCGGGAAGCAGGCGGCTAGGGATGCCAAGCATCCAGGAATCAGTGAATCCCGTGGTTCTATCCTGGCTGTTCCACGTGGAACCTCAGTCAGAACCACGGCCCACAAAAAAGCCCGGCATCAGGCCGGGCTTCCTCGTGTTCCACGTGGAACCTGCCCGTCAGAGACGCAGCGGCATCACCACGTGACGCGACTTCTCGCTGCTGGCTTCACGCACCAGTGCCGAGGAGTTGGAATCGCGCAGCTGGATGACAACGTGCTCATCGCGCAGTGCCGAGAGGGCATCGAGCAGGTAGTTCACGTTGAAGCCGATGGCCAGATCGCTGACCACGGTATCGGCTTCGATTTCTTCCTGGGCTTCTTCCTGCTCCGGGTTGTGCGCGCTGATCTTCAGCTGGCCCGGGGTCACTTCGACGCGAACGCCGCGGTACTTCTCGTTGGAAAGAATTGCCGCACGCTGCAGCGAAGCACGCAGGGTTTCGCGCTCAACCTTTACTTCGCGGTCGGCGCCGATCGGAATCACTGCTTCGTAATCCGGGAAACGGCCATCGATCAGCTTCGAGGTGAAGGTGACATCGTCGCGCTTCATGCGTACATGGCTACGACCGACTTCCAGTTCAACTTCGCGTTCGCCGCCTTCCAGCAAACGTTGCAATTCGGTCACGCCCTTGCGCGGCACGATGATCTGGCGCTTGGCGCCGTTATCGTTTTCCAGCGCGGTTTCGCAAAGGGCCAGTCGGTGGCCGTCGGTTGCAACGCAGCGCAGGATGCTGTCGCGCAGGTCAAACAGCAGACCGTTGAGGTAATAGCGCACGTCCTGCTGCGCCATTGCGAACGCAGTGCGCTCGATCAATTCCTTCAACGCCGCTTCCGGCACGACGACGCGCTCGGTGGCTTCAACTTCATCAACCGACGGGAAGTCATTTGCCGGCAGGGTCGCCAGAGTGAAACGGCTGCGTCCGGCCTGGACGGTGATCTTGTCGCCGGTCTGCGAAACCGTGATGCGGCTGCCGTCGGGCAGGGCACGGATGATTTCGAACAACTTACGCGCCGGGATCGTGGTTTCGCCGTCCTGGGCATCCTCGACCGCGATGCGGGAGACCATTTCGACTTCCAGGTCGGTGCCGGTCAGCGAAAGCTGGCCGCCTTGAACCTGGACGAGGAAATTGGCCAGAACCGGCAGGGTCTGGCGGCGTTCAACCACGTTGACGACCTGGGCCAACGGCTTGAGAAAGGCTTCGCGCTGCAGTGTGAAACGCATGTGGTTTCGTGCCCCTATGCTTTTAAAAGATGTGGATTAAATCAAAAGCTTGGTGGTGCTGGTAGAGCCAGATTTGGCTTAAAACACACCTAAGTGTTTGTTTTTAAATGTTTATTTGAAGCTGAAACCCATGTATTACTGACGCTGAGCAGGTGGGGGAACCTGTGGATAATTTTGCCGCGGATTTGCTGACCAATTTTATCCACAACTTCTCCAAAACCTGCCCCCGAATCATGCACCGTTTTGTGCGATGACGCCGCAGTGGCGTCGGTGCATCATTCGCTCCACTTCCGGCCCAGACCTCGCTGCCCCAATGGTTTTCCCACCTGTTTCATCGATGAGCGTTCCCACAGGGCAGCGCCGGGGCTTACTCGCTGAGCTTGCGGATCAGCTTTTCCCAGTCCTCGCGCAGCTTGCCGTCGGTTTCCATCAACGTGCGGATCTGGCGGCAGGCGTGCAGCACCGTGGTGTGGTCGCGGCCGGCAAACGCATCGCCGATTTCCGGCAGGCTGTGTTCGGTCAGTTCCTTGGTCAGCGCCATGGCGACCTGGCGCGGACGGGCCAGTGAACGCGTGCGCCGCTTGGACAGCAGATCCTTGATCTGCAGACCGTAGTAGTCGGCAACCGTTTTCTGGATATTGGGGATGCTGATGGCTTGTTGCTGGGCACGCAGCAGATCGCGCAGGGTTTCCTGGGCAAACTCGGTGGTGATCGCGCGGCCGGTGAAATTGGCGCGGGCGGTCAGCGTATTGAGTGCACCTTCCAGATCGCGCACGTTGGAGCGCATCTTCTTGGCGATCAGGAACGCCACGTCATCCGGAATCTCGGCGCCGCGTTCGCGAGCCTTGGCCAGCACGATGGCAGCACGGGTTTCAAAGTCCGGCGGCTCGATGGCTACCGACAAACCCCAGGCCAGACGTGACTTCAGGCGGGCTTCCAGGCCTTCCACTTCGCGCGGGTAGCGGTCGCAGGTCAGGATGATCTGCTGCTTTCCGTCAAACAAGGCATTGAAGGTGTGGAAAAACTCTTCCTGGGTGCGGTCCTTGCCGGCGAAGAACTGGATGTCATCGATCAGCAGCGCATCGACCTGCTGGAACTGACGCTTGAACTGGTCCATGGACTTTTCCTGCAGCGCACGGATCATCGCGCTGAAGAACTGTTCCGAACGCAGATACAGCACTTTTGCCGCCGGATTGGCCTGGCGCATGGCATTGCCAGCAGCCAGCATCAGGTGGGTCTTACCCAGACCGGTGCCGCCGTACAGCAGCAAGGGGTTATGCGCACGATCGCCCGGCTTCTGCGCCGCCTGGAAGGCCGCGGCCAAACCGAGTTGGTTGCTGCGGCCTTCGACGAAATTGGTGAAAGTGTAGTGGGCGTCGAGGTTGCCGTTGAACGGCACCACCGGCGCAGCCGGCACGGAAGTGGCACTCGGGGCGACCAGCGGGGCCGGTTCCGGCGCCCGCGGACGCGAGCCGATTTCCAGGATCACTTCACCGAAACCGGCGAAATGGGTCAGCAATTCGCCGATGCGCGGCAGGTAGCGTTCGCGCACCTGGTCGACGATAAAGGCATTGGGCGCGTACAGCACAAGGCTGTCAGCGCGTTGGTCGGCCTGCAGCGGCTTCAACCAGGTGTGGACATCTTCGGGCGGAAATTCCGCCTCCAGACGTTCGAGACAACGTGTCCAGGCATCCATCAGCAATAGTCGTCAAAGGCTTGCCAGCCGGGCGCAGAAAGCCGCCGGGCCACAGGCCGGAAGGGGGAAAGTGGATGGCTCAGACTACCACCGCAGGCCCGATGCGGGAATGCTTGTCCCGGTTTTATTCACAGGCTCATCCACAAGATGTACACCGGGCTGTGGATAGCTTTGTCAAGCGAGACTTGACGTGACCCCGGTAGGGTCTATAGAATTTCCGGTTCTTTCCGTCCACTTCATACAGGTGCCCCAATGGCCACCAAGCGCACGTTCCAGCCCAGCAACCTCAAGCGCAAGCGCGATCACGGTTTCCGTGCTCGTATGAAGACCGCCGACGGCCGCAAGATCCTGTCGCGTCGCCGCGCCAAGGGCCGCAAAGTCCTCAGCGCTTGATTGCGTTGCCGCGTGAAGCGGCAATCGCAACACCGATCGTGATCAGTACTTGCCCGCGCAAGCGATTCCCTCGCTCTGCGCGGGTTCGTACGCGTGCCGAATATACAACGGTCTTCAACGGCGCCCGCCGTGTATCCGAACCCTTGATGACACTCCACTGGTTGAAAGGGGATTCCCCTGCTCGACTCGGCTTGGCTGTGTCACGCAAGGTGGATACGCGTGCGGTCGGTCGTAACCGTATCAAGCGTGTGTTGCGGGATGCAACACGCCATCTACGGTCGTGCCTGAGCGGTGGCGATTACGTCATCGTCGCCCGATCCGCGGCCAAGACCGCCAGTAATCAACAGATCCGTGAGGCGTTCGAGCGCCTGCTGCGCCGTGCCGGCGCATTGCCCGTTGTGGCTGCGGGCGGCACAATGCCGCCGCACGAGGGTGCACCCGCCCCTCTTCCTTTGAACGTACCGGACACTTCCTCCGGTCGAGCCGAGCCTGCCTGCTGATGAACCAGACCCGTGTATTCCTGATTTTTGCCTGGCTGATGGTAGCCGTGCTGCTGTGGATGGAATGGGGTCGCGAAAAGGCCGCACCGGATCCGGCAACCGTGGCCACCACCCAGCCGGCCGTGCCGGGCGCCAATGACGTCGATCTGCATGCACCGGCCACCGCCGACGTGCCGCAGGCCACCGTGCCGGGCCAGCCTCCTGTCGCTGCCGCACCTGCAGGCATGGAAGCCGCCGCCAGCGCCCAGCGCGTGACCGTCACCACCGACGTACTGAAGCTGGTGCTCGACGGCCGCAGCGTGCTTGACGCCGACCTGCTGCACTTCCCGCAGACCAAGGCCGCCGGCAGCCCGCCGGTGCAGCTGCTGACCGAAGACAAGGCACACCCGTACAGCGCCACCGCTGGCTGGGCCAGCCAGAACAACTCGCCGGTGCCCGGCGCCAATGGCTTCCAGCCGGTGCAGGGTGTCACCACCGTGGCCCTGGCTGACGGCCAGAGCGAAGTGCAGGTACCGTTCGTGTGGAATGGCCCGAACGGCGTCAGCATCCATCGCACCTACACCTTCAAGCGTGGCGATTACGCCATCAGCGTGAAGGACGAAGTGGTCAACACCGGTGCCGCACCGTGGCAGGGCTATGTGTTCCGCAAGCTGGACCGCGTGCCGCCGGTGATCACCAAGGGCATGACCAACCCGGACTCCTTCAGCTTCAACGGCGCCACCTGGTTCAGCCCGGCTGATGGCTACCAGCGTCGTGCGTTCAAGGATTACCTGGAAGATGGCACCATCAACCAGACCATCAGTGGTGGCTGGGTGGCGATGCTGCAGCACCATTTCTTCACCGCCTGGATTCCGCAGGCTGACCAGTCCGCGCTGTACCTGCTGTCGCAGAACGGTCCGCGCAACGTGATCGAAACCCGTGGCCCCGGCTTCACCGTGGCACCGGGCCAGAAGGTCAGCACCGAGGCGCGCCTGTGGGTGGGCCCGAAGCTGGTCAACCAGATTGCCAAGGAAGACGTGAAGGGCCTGGACCGCGTGGTCGATTACAGCCGCTTCTCGATCATGGCCATCATCGGCCAGGGCTTGTTCTGGGTGATGAACCAGGTGCACAAGCTGGTCGGCAACTGGGGCTGGGCCATCATCGGCCTTGTGATCCTGTTGAAGATGGCGTTGTTCCCGCTGGCCAACGCGCAGTTCAAGTCGCAGGCCAAGATGCGCAAGTTCCAGCCGCGCATCGCGCAGCTGAAGGAGCGCTACGGCGACGACAAGCAGAAGTTCCAGACCGCAATGATGGAGCTGTACAAGAAGGAGAAGATCAATCCGCTGGGTGGCTGCCTGCCGCTGCTGATCCAGATGCCGATCTTCTTCGCCCTGTACTGGGTGCTGGTGGAGTCGGTGGAACTGCGTCAGGCACCGTGGCTGGGCTGGATCCAGGATCTGACCGCGCGTGACCCGTACTTCATCCTGCCGATCATCAACATCGCGGTGATGTGGTTCACCCAGAAGCTGACCCCGGCTGTGGGCATGGACCCGATGCAGCAGAAGATGATGCAGTTCATGCCGCTGGTATTCGGCGTGATGATGGCCTTCATGCCGTCCGGCCTGGTCCTGTACTGGGTGGTCAACGGCGGCCTGAGCCTGCTGCAGCAGTGGTGGATGATCAAGAAGCACGGCGAAGACGCGCCGAGCAAGGTGATCGAAGCCAAGTAAGCAAAAGCCCGCCGCAAGGCGGGCTTTTCGCATGTGGGGGCAGGCCACACCAAGACAGATCGTTCGGCTGTTTGTAGGAGCGGCGTAAGCCGCGAAGCAGGGACACCTTCAGATCAAACAGCTGCGAGGGGTTTAAGCAGTGTCGGCTTCGCGGCTTACGCCGCTCCTACAAAGGGGGCGGCATTTCGTCGCAAGCCGGCCTCTTCACCTGTGGCGTTAGAATCACCACATCTGTTTCACCCTTTCCCTGAGCCCGCCATGCCCCGTTCGCCGTTGCGCCGTCTGATCCTGCCTGCCGTGTTGCTTGCCGCGTTGACGGTCGCCGGCTGTTCGAAAAAGGACGAGGCCGGTACCGCAACGCCAACCCAGGCCAGCGCGCAGGCTGCCGCCGCAGCCAATCCAGCGGCCGCACCGCTGTTGACCGCATTGCAGAAACAGTTGGACGGGCACCGCCGCATCGTCGTGTTGCTGGCTGACGAGGCGCAGCAATCGCCAGTCGACCGCCAGACCTCCAGCCGTATCGGCCAGCAGCTGTTCCACGACGGGCTGGAGCAGCGTCAGGCCATCGCCGCGCAGTTCGATGCCTTGCTGCGTGACCCCAATCCGCAACGCTTCGCTACCTTGGGCACGGTACTGGATTACATCGAATCCTCGCCCGAGCTCTACGACGCAGATCGTCTGGCTTTCCGCGAAATACTGCGCGAACTGCATCAGCGCGTGGGCGCGGATTCCTCGCTGCCAGCCGTAAAGCTGCACCAGCGCATCGGCGAGGACCTGGACGCGCTCGATGAGATCGAGCGCAACTACAACCAGGAACTGACCCGCATCTTCAGCCGCTTCGAGCGCACCCGCGCCATCGAGCTCAAGCGCGAGAAGTGGGATGACTATGTTGCCCACCTCAACACGCTGTACAAGCGCGACGCCATCCTGCGCGACTTCGGTGTGATCGAGCCCTACCCGATGTCGATGCAGGACAGCGACCGCGAGATCTTCGGTCGTGACCTGCCGGCCAAGACCGTCGTGCTTACGTTCGACGATGGCCCGCACAAGGCGTACACCGATGAGGTTGTCGCCATCCTGCAGCGCTACGACGTGCCGGGTGTGTTCTTTGAAGTGGGCCGCAACCTCGGTGCGGTCGAGGCCGATGGCAAGGTCAAGCTCGGGCCGATGGCTGGCATCAGCCGCAGCCTGATGGAGCACGGCTATGCGGTCGGCAACCACAGCCTGACCCACGCGCAGCTGTCGCGCACCACCGGCGATGCGCTGCGCCAGCAGGTGCTCGATACCGATACCTTGCTCAAGGGCGTGGATGCCAAGCGCGCGCCGCTGTTCCGTTTCCCGTATGGCGCGCGCAATGCCGAAGGCCTGCAGCTGCTCAACGAAGCCGGCCTGAAATCCATCATGTGGAACATCGACTCGATGGACTGGGCCGACCCGGTGCCCGAGTCCATCGTGCAGCGCGTGGTCGACCAGGTGCAGAAGGAACAGCGCGGCATCATCCTGTTCCATGACATCCACGACCGCGCGGTGAAGGCGCTGCCGCAGATCCTCGACAAGCTGATCGCCGATGGCTACCAGTTCGCTGGCTGGAATGGCCGTGATTTCAGCGTCAGCCGTGCGCGCAAGGGCGCGGTCGCCGACACCACGGTCACCACCGGCTACGAAAAATCCTGGGCGATCGTCATTGGCATCGATGACTACGCCAAGTGGCCCAAACTCGAATACGCCAGCCGCGACGCGCAGTCCATCGCCGACACGCTGACCGGCCAGTTCGGCTTCCCGTCTTCGCAGGTGATCGTGCTGAAGAACCAGCAGGCCACCCGCAACAACATCCTCGCTGCCTTCCACGACCGCCTGGCCGATGAGCGCACCGGCAAGAACGACCGCGTGTTCGTGTTCTTCGCCGGTCATGGTGCGACCCGCCAGCTCGCCTCCGGCCGCGACCTCGGCTACATCATTCCGGTGGATTCGGACCCGAACGAATTCGCCACCGATGCCATCGCGATGACCGACATCCAGAACATCGCCGAGAGCATGCAGGCCAAGCACGTGCTGTTCGTGATGGATGCCTGCTACAGCGGCCTGGGTTTGACCCGCGGCGGCAGTTCGTCATCGTTCCTGCGCGAGAACGCGCGCCGCAGTGCGCGGCAGATGCTGACAGCCGGCGGTGCCGACCAGCAGGTCGCTGACAGCGGCCCGAACGGGCATTCGGTATTCACCTGGGTGCTGCTGCAGGCCTTGGCCGGCAAGGGTGATCTCAATGGCGATGGCCTGATTACCGGCACCGAGTTGGCCGCGTATGTGGCGCCTGCGGTGTCGGCGGTATCGCGGCAGACACCGGCCTTTGGCAGCCTGCCCGGTTCGCAGGGCGGCGAGTTCGTGTTCCAGGTGCCGGACAGCCAGGAATTCCTCAATGCCGATACCCGCCAGCTTTCGGCTGACGCCATTGCCCTCAACAGCCGTGTCGATGCCGTGCAGGACGCCAAGCCTGCAGGCAGGACCGAAGCGCCGGTAACGGTTGCCGATCTGCAGGGCGGCAAGAGCACCCTGGTTGTGCCGGCCGCCGTACCAACTTCAGATCGCCAGCGGGCGCAGCAGGCCAACGACCGCGGTCTGCAGCTGTACCGCGAAAAACGTTACGACGAGGCGGTGGCGCAGTTCACCGAAGCCTTGAAGCTGCGTCCCGATTTCGCCCAGGCGGCGAACAACCTCGGCTTCGTCTATTACCGCCAGCAGCGCTATGCCGAAGCTGCGCGCTGGTTGGAGAACACCTTGAAGATCGATCCCTCGCGCGCGGTGGCTTATCTGAATCTTGGCGACGCTTACTTCAATGCCGGCGACAAGGCCAAGGCCAAGCTGGCCTATACGACTTACCTGGAGTTGCAGCCGCAGGGCAGCGGCGCTGCCCAGGCCCGCGCACAACTGCAGAAGCTGTAAGCCATGAGCGACGTGTCCACAGGCCAGACCATTGTTGCCATCGCCAGCGGTGCTGCTGCCGGCGGTGTCGGGATGCTGCGTGTCTCCGGCCCGCAGTCACTGCGGATCGCGGTTGCACTGGGTTGCCCGCAGCTCAAGCCACGCCACGCGCATTACGCGAAATTCCGCGATGACGCAGGCGAGGTCATCGACGACGGCATCGCCCTGTACTTCCCCGGCCCGCGCAGCTTTACCGGCGAGGACGTGGTGGAACTGCAGGGCCACGGTAGCCCGGTGGTGCTGCGCCAGCTGCTGGCCCGCTGCATCGAACTAGGCGCGCGCCAGGCCCGCGCTGGTGAGTTCAGTGAACGCGCATTCCTCAACGGCAAGCTCGATCTGGCTCAGGCCGAGGCCATCGCTGACCTGATCGCTGCCGGTGATGTGCGCGCCGCGCGTGCCGCGCGTCGCTCGCTCGATGGTGTGTTCTCGCGACGCGTGGAAGAGGTGGGCGAGCAACTGGTGCGGCTGCGCATCCATGTTGAAGCGGCCATCGACTTCGCCGACGAGCCGCTGGATACGCTGGGTGGCGCGCAGGTACGCGCCGGCATCGAGCAGGCCAAGGCCTTGCTCGCCCAGCTGCGTATCGACGCCGAACGCGGCCGCAAGCTGCGCGATGGCCTGCATGCGGTGCTGATCGGTCCGCCCAATGCCGGCAAGAGCTCGCTGCTCAATGCATTGGCTGGCAGCGAGCGGGCCATCGTCACCGATATCGCTGGCACCACCCGCGACACCTTGCGCGAGATCATCCGCATCGACGGCCTGGAGCTGGAACTGGTCGATACCGCCGGCCTGCGCGAAGGTGGCGATGCCATCGAACGCGAAGGCATGCGCCGCGCCCGCGCCGAGATGCAGCGCGCCGATCTGGCCATCGTCGTGCTCGATGCCCGTGACCCGGAGGCGGGCAGGGCAGCGATCGGCGATGCCGCCGCACAAGCCGCCCGCCAACTGTGGATACACAACAAGTCCGACCTGCTCCCGCAGTGGCCGCAGGAGTTGGGCGAAGACAGCATTGCCCTGTCCGCTGCCAATGGCCAGGGCCTGGAGCAGCTGCACACGCGCCTGCGCGAGATCGCCAGCCACGGTGCCGGCGAGGGCATGCAGGGTGAGTTCTCCGCGCGCCTGCGCCACGTCGAAGCGCTTGCCCTGGCCAGCGAACACCTCGATGCCGCCGATGGTCAGCTGCATTACGACCAGCTGGAACTGGCTGCCGAGGAGCTGCGGCTTGCGCATGATGCCCTCGGCGAAATCACCGGCCGCATGACCGCCGACGACCTGCTCGGCAGGATTTTTTCGAGCTTCTGCATCGGCAAATGATGCCGGCGTTGAGCCACCGGCCGGCAGCGGCCAGACAACCCAAAAGTCAGGAGGTAGTTGATGTTTTCGCACATCGTGGTTGGGGCAAATGACATCGAGGCATCCAAGGCGTTCTATGACGCACTGTTGTCCACGCTCGGCGCGAAGCCGGGCTTCGTCGATCCCAAGGGCAATGTGATCTATCTCCACGGCGGCGCCTTGCTGATCGTCGGCCATCCGCGCAACGGCGAGCCGGCCACGCATGCCAATGGCGGCACCATCGGCTTCAGTTGCGCCTCTCCTGAAGTGGTCGAAGCCTGGCACGCGGCAGGTGTTGGCAACGGTGGCATGAGCGTGGAAGACCCGCCGGGGCCGCGGCAAAGCCCGTTCGGCCCGCTCTACCTGGCGTATCTGCGTGATCCGGCCGGCAACAAGCTGTGTGCCACGCACCGTGCGGCGCAGGCCTGAGCATCGGCTTTCCCGACTACAGCGGCGTGGCCAAGAGCGCGCCGCCAGTTACTGACAGTTCTGTTTGCCGCCGTTAGGCTAGGCCCTGTTACGGGATTCCCCCGCCAACGGAGTCAGTCCAATGCGCCATTGATGCCACCGTCTTGATGACGGTCCCTACCAGTCCCTGCTGCCGCTGGCGGCCGGGTGCTTCGGGCATCGATGGAATACCGCATGACAAACTCAATTTCCGTGACGCTGGATGGCGTCGCGTGGCACACGCCTGATGGGCGCAGCCTGTTCTCCAACCTCAACGCACAGTTCGATGACCGGCCCACCGGTCTGGTCGGCCGCAACGGCGTGGGCAAATCCGTGCTCGCGCAGATACTGGCTGGGCTGCGCCAACCCAGTGCCGGGCACTGCCGTCGCATCGGTGAGGCCTACTACCTTGCACAACAGGTACGGCCACAAACAGGACAGCGCGTAGCCGAACTCGCAGCTGTGGATAAGCGTGTGGATGCATTGCGCAGGATTGAAGCAGGAAGCACGCTGCAAGCGGATTTCGACGCGATTGGCGAGCAATGGAGCCTGTGTGAAACCCTGCAGCAGGCCTTGGCTGATGCGGGCCTGTGCGGCGTTGATGCGGATACACCTGTGGATAAGCTCAGTGGCGGGCAATGCATGCGCGTCGCCTTGGTGGGTGCATTGCTGCAGCCGGTGGAGTGGCTGATCCTCGACGAACCCAGCAATCATCTCGATCACGCCGGCCGGCATTGGTTGGCCGAGCAACTGCAGGCGAGGAAACAGGGCCTGATCCTGGTCAGCCACGATCGCCTGTTGCTGCAACAGGTGGAACGCATCGTCGAACTGTCGCCGCAGGGGCTGCGCAGCTACGGCGGCAACCATACGCTTTATGCACAGGCGCGCGCTGGCGAACGCGCAGCGGCCGAGGCTTTGCTGCAGCAACGTCGGCACGAGCGTCGCAAGGGCGAGCAGGCACTGCGCGAACAACGCCAGCGGCTGGAACAACGCAGCGCGCGCGGCAACCGCGAGGCCGCCAACGCCAATCAAGCGCCGATCCTGCTTGGCCTGCAGCGGCAACGCGCCGAAGCCAGCCTGGGCAAGGCGCGCGCGCAACTGGATCAACGGCAGCTGCAGTTGCACGATGCGGTGCGCGAGGCGCAGGCCGACAGCGAAGCCGCCGCCCCGGTGTTGCTGGTCCCGAACGTGCAAATCAGCGGACCGAAGTGGGTAGTGCGTTCCACCGGACTGCAGCTGCCGCATGTGGCACCGGCGTTGCGCGCGCTGGACTTCAACCTGCGCCGGGGTGAGCGCGTCGCCATCACCGGCGGCAACGGTCTGGGCAAGTCGACCTTGTTGAAGGTGTTGGCGGGGCAACTGCCAGCGCTGGCTGGCGAAGTGAGTGTGCAGGTGCCAGTGGCCCTACTGGATCAGCAACTGCAGTTGCTACCCGAGCACAGCAGCGTGCTGGAGGCCCTGCGCCTGCGTAATCCGGGCATGGCCGAAGGTGAGTTGCGCAGCCGGTTGGCCTTGCTTGGTCTGGATGCAGACCAGGTACAGCTGCCCTCGGCCCAGCTCAGTGGCGGGCAACGCCTGAAGGCCGGCCTGGCCTGCGCGCTGTACGCCGATCCACCAGCACAGCTGCTGTTGCTGGACGAGCCCGGTAATCACCTGGACCTGGATGCGCTGTCGGCTCTGGAAGATCTGCTGCGGCAATACCAGGGCAGCCTGTTGCTGGTTTCGCATGACGAGGCGCTGCTACAGGCCATCGGCATCAGCGCGCGCCTGCATGCCAGCGCCGATGGCTGGGAGTGGCAACGCAATCAGTGAGGCGATGTTCTTCCGCACGTCACATGCGGCCGTCATGCTGCGCGCCTTGTTTTCGAATTGGAGTAGTGACGGTGCGAAGCTGGGCCTGGTTGATGGCGGTGGGGGTTGGCGTGGCATGCTGTTGGGCAATGGACAGCTCAGCCGCGCAGACTTATCCCCAGGTTTCGGTGTACGCGCACCGTGGTGCCAGCGCGCTGCTGCCCGAGCACACCCTGGCCGCTTATGCACAGGCCATCAGCGACGGCGCCGATTACATCGAGCCGGACCTGGTGATGAGCAAGGACGGGGTGATGCTGGCCCGGCACGAGAACGAGATCGGCTCGACCACCGATGTCGCCAGCCATCCCGAGTTCGCCAGCCGTCGCACCCGCAAGCTGATCGACGGCCAGCAGGTCGAGGGCTGGTTCACCGAAGACTTCACCGTCGCCGAGCTGAAGACGCTGTACGCGCGCGAGCGCCTGCCGCAGATACGTGGCACCGCCTTCGATGGCCAGTTCCGCATTGCCACCCTGGACGAGATCATCAGCTTCCTGGTGCAGCAGGCCGGTCGCGCCAACCGTGGCATCGGCCTGGCGCCGGAGATCAAGCACGGCAGCTACTTCCAGAGCATCGGCCTGCCGATGGAAGACAAGCTGTTGAGCACCTTGCAGGGCAACAGCTACACCAAGGTCGCGCCGATCCTGCTGCAGTCCTTCGAGACCGCCAACCTGCGGCAGATCCGCGGCAAGCTCGGCAAGGACAGCAATATCCGTCTGCTGCAGTTGCTGGGCAGTGGTGAAGAAAAGCCGGCCGACGTAGCCTTGGCCGGCGGTAAGCTGACGTATGCACAGATGATGACTCCCGCTGGCTTGGGCGAAATCGCCAGCTATGCCGATGCGATCGGTGTGGAACGGCGCGCGCTGGTGCCGCTGGACGCGCAGGGCAAGTTGGCTGCGCCCACCGCTTTGATCGGCGACGCGCATGCGGCCGGCCTGCAGGTAGTGGCTTACAGCTTCCGACCGGAAAACCCGTTCCTGCCGCCGGCCTTGCGCCAAGGTGCGGAGAATGCGCGCAATCCGGAGGCTTCGGTGGCCGAGATCCGCACCTATCTGCAGGCGGGCATCGATGCGTTCTTCACCGATGATCCGGCGCTGGGGCGACGGGCGGTGGATGGTGGTTCTTAAAAGCTGAAGAGCGACCCCTCCCCAACCCTCCCCTTGGCTACGCCAAAGGGAGGGAGCCAAGCGGCTAAGCTGCTCACTGGCAAATCGCCGAGAACGGCCCCCTCCCTTTGGCGTAGCCAAGGGGAGGGCTGGGGAGGGGTTAGCTCTTAGGCCTTTCAAGCTTCGCGGCCTATGCCGCTCCTGCAGGTTGATGGTTCGCGGGTAGAGCCTCTGCCGAGCATGGCTCGGCACTACCGTGCGGCGCTTAGGGCCGTTCGTCTGAATCCCGCCGCCGCAGCGGTACCACCACCTCATAGTCACGCCCTTCGCGCGGCTGCCACAGCACCGGCACCTGGCCCGGTGCGGGCGGTTCCAGTTCGTTGTCGGCTTCGGCCAGCTGCTCGGCGTCTTCCTCGTCTTCCCAGCTGTAGCGCTTGCGTGCAGCGCGCGGGTCGACGTTGCGGAACAGCAGTGCGGCGATCACGCCTGCCGCAGCTCCGCCCATATGCGATTGCCAGGACACGCCCGGCTCGTGCGGCAGGATGGTGATCAGCATGCTGCCGTAGAACAGGAAGCCGATCAGGCTGGCGGCGATTGCCGGCCGGTCGCGGCGCAGCAGGCCGAGCACGAATACCAGGAACATCAGGCCGTGGGTCAGGCCGCTGGCGCCGAGGTGGCGGCTGCCGGCATCACCCAGCATCCAGGCGCCCAGACCGGAACCAAGCCACAGCAGGGGCAGGGCACGTAGGGTGGCTTTGGGATAAACGCTGCCAGCCAAGGTACCGAGAATAAGCAGGGCGACCGCGTTGGCGCCCAGGTGTTCGATCGACCCATGCAGCAGGGGCGCGCCAAGCAGGCCGGCCAGACCGCTGGCTTCCAGCGGCGCTACTGCCCAGGGCCGCCAATCCCAGCCGCTGCTCTGCAGGGCGAACATCGCCACCAGCAGCAGGACAAAGCCCAGGCTGATGTTGAACGCGCGCAGCACCCGGCTGCGGTCGTTGCGGGCGGTGGTGGCCGGCGTGTCGCCGGTGTCGGGCAGGGTTGGCGTGTCCATGATCAAGGGATTGCGGCGCCTTCAGCGAAAGCCAAGGGCGCCGCGCATGGGATCTGGCATGCCACCGGCGGGACAATCCCGCCGGTGGCACGGACGTCAGGCCTTGTGGCCGCCCTTCGGCGGGATCTTCAGGCTCAGGATCACCGTGGCCACCAGGACCGCGGCAACCACACCCAGCGATACCGGGACCGGGATCTTGAAGATGTCGATCAGCAGCATCTTGGTACCGATGAAGGCCAGGATGACGGCCAGGCCGTAGGGCAACAGGTGGAAGCGGTCTGCCATGCCGGCCAGCAGGAAGAACATCGCGCGCAGGCCCAGCACCGCGAACACGTTCGAGGTCAGCACGATGAACGGGTCGGTGGTGATGGCGAAGATGGCCGGGATCGAGTCCACCGCGAAGATCACGTCGGTGACGGCGATCAGGATCAGCACCACGAACATCGGGGTGAACCAGCGCACGCCATCCTTTTCGGTGACCAGGTTGTTGCCGTTGTACTCGTGGGTGATGCGCAGGTGCTTGCGCATGAACTTCAGCGCCGGGTTGTTGTCCAGGCTGGGTTCCTCGCTGGCGGCGAACCACATCTTCCAGCCGGTGTAGAGCAGGAAGGCGCCGAACACGTAGAGCAGCCAATGGAACTGGGTAACCAGCACGGAACCGGCGAAGATCATGATCGTACGCAGCACGATCGCGCCCAGGATGCCGATGATCAGCACGCGCTGGCGCTGGGTCTCGGGCACCGCGAAGTAGCCCATGATCAGCAGGAAGACGAAGATGTTGTCGACCGCCAGCGCCTTCTCGATCAGGTAGCCGGTCAGGAACTGCAGGCCCACTTCATTGGCGACGGCCGCGCCTGCGGTCTCGTGCAGGTAGTACCAGAGGCCGGCATTGAAGGCCAAGGCCAGTGCCACCCAGCCCAGCGACCAGTAAATGGCCTCCTTGAAGGTGACCTTGTGCGGGCCACCGTGGCGCATCAGCACCAGGTCGATCAACAGCGCGGCGATGACGACGACGATGAAGCCGCCCCACAGCCAAGGATTACCGATTGTCTGCATCATTGGAAAAATTCCGGTCGTGAACGGGGATATCTCGGAACCACAAAGGCCAAGAACTGGACACGGAATAAGGAGACCGGGGACAGAGCTTCGCCGTTGCGGCGAAGGTCTTGCTCACAGTCCCGATGGTCGGAACTGCCGTTGCACCGGAGCCTTGCGGCTCGAATTGACGGCGACAACGTCTGGGAGCTACTCCCCTTCTGGGGCGAATAGTGCCGTGTGGGCCTATTACAGTCAATGAATACGCTGCAGGCAGGGGGCGGCGCCCGGCTACAATAGCGCCCATGAATACCCCACTCCCCGTCGTACGCCTGAAGAACGCGTGGCGCTCCAGCCACCCGTGGATTTTCCAGAAACTGGTCGAGAAGCCGACCGTCAAGCCCAAGTCCGGCACCATCGTCGATGTGGTCGGCGTGGACGGCGAGTGGATTGGCCGCGGCTTCTACAACGGCCACTCGCGCATCGCCGTGCGCATCCTGGAAACCAACCCGGACGTAGCGGTGGACCAGGCCTGGTTCGCGGAGAAGCTGGCGCAGGCCGTGGCGCTGCGCCGCGATGTGCTGAAGCTGGACGCCACCTCCAATGCCTGGCGCGTTGTCCACAGCGAAGGCGACGGCCTGTCCGGCCTGGTGGTGGACCGCTATGACGACCTGCTGGTGGTGGAGTTCTTCGCCGCTGGCATGTTCCGTCACCGCGAATGGATCTACGAGGCACTGCGCGACCTGTTCCCGGGCTGCCGCTTCCACAGCTTCGCCGACGAGCACGTGCAGAAGCAGGAAAGCTTCGACTTCCACGGCAACACCACCACCGAACCGGCAGTGATCACCGAGTACGGCATCAAGTTCCGCGCTGACCCGGCCGGCGCGCACAAGACCGGTTTCTTCGCCGACCAGCGCGAGAACCGTGAGTGGCTGAGCCAACAGGTCGAAGGCAAGACCGTGCTCGACCTGTGCTGCAACACCGGTGGCTTCGCGGTGTACGCCGCAGCGCGCGGTGCGGCCGAGGTACTGGGCGTGGACATCGACCAGGACGTGATCCAGATCGCCAAGGGCAATGCGCGTTTGAACAACGCCAAGCCCAAGTTCGTGCAGGCCGACATCTTCCCGTGGCTGCGTGATGCGGCCAACCGTGGCGACCAGTACGACGTGGTGATCCTGGACCCGGCCAAGATGACCCGCGACCGCGACCAGGTCATCACCGCGTTGAAGAAGTACCTGGACATGAACAAGCTGGCCTTGGGCGTGGTCAAGCCCGGCGGTCTGTTTGCCACCTTCTCCTGCACCGGCCTGGTGGCCGAGGACCAGTTCCTCGACATGCTGCGCCGTGCCGCCTATTTCTCGGGCCGCACCATCCAGATCCTGAAGGTAGCCGGCGCTGGCCCGGACCACCCGTTCATGGCGCACGTGCAGGAATCGCGTTACCTCAAGGCGGTGTTCTGCCGCGTGCTGGACTGAGGCGAAAGCGACCCCTCCCCAACCCGTCCGGCCCGAAGGCGCAGCCTTCGGTCGTTCATCAGGCCGCGCGCCAATGGCGCGCAAGCAGGCCTTCTTCACCCCCTTCGCTGCGCGAAAGGGAAGGCTCGGCACAGGTAGTGCCGAGCCATGCTCGGCAGGGGCTTTCCCGGTAAAGCTCCAGCCGAGCATGGCTCGGCTCTACAAAAAACCGCTCCATGCCGTCAGTCACTGGCCCGCAGCTCCGCTTGGGCGCTAAGGTCTGGCCTTTCCCTTCACGGTGAGGCCTCATGACGCTGCGTCCCCTGTCCCTGCTGGTATCCCTGTCGTTGTGCGTTCCACTGGCAGCTTCGGCGGTGGAGTTCAGCCAGGCCGAGCTGAGCAAGGCCAGCGCCTTGCAGCACAAGCTGCTGACCCTGGACTCGCATCTGGATACGCCGGCCAACTTCGGTCGTGCCGACTTCAACATCATGCAGCGCCACGACCACAATGCGCTGTCGCAGGTGGACTACCCGCGCATGGTCGAGGGCGCGCTGGATGGCGGCTTCTTCGCCATCTATACCGACCAGGGCGATCGCAGCCCGGCCGCGCATATCGCCGAGCGCGACCACGGCCTGCAGCGCATGCAGGAAATCCACGAAATGCTGGCCGCCAACCCGGACAAGTTCCAGCTGGCACTGACGGCTGACGATGCTGCAAGGATCAAGGCCGCCGGCAAGCGCGTGGTCTACATCAGCATGGAGAACGGCAGCCCGCTGGTCGCCGACCCGACCTTGCTGAGCTACTACTACAAGGCTGGCCTGCGGCTGATGTCGACGGTGCACTTCGCCAACAACGAGTTCGCCGATTCGGCCACCGATCCCAAGGGCGCCGAATGGAATGGCCTGAGCCCGGCTGGCAAGGCGCTGGTCAACGAGGCGGTGAAGCTGGGCATCGTGATCGACCAGTCGCACGCTTCGGATGCGGTGTTCGACAACCTGATCGAGATGATGCCGGTGCCCTTCATCCTCTCGCATAGCTCGGCCAAGGCGGTGTTCAACCATCCGCGCAACCTGGACGACGCGCGCCTGCGCCAACTGGCGGCCAAAGGCGGCGTGATCCAGGCCAATGCCTACGGCGGTTACCTGGTGGATGAAACCAAGAGCGCCGAGCGCAAGCAGGCCGAGGAGGAACTGGAAAAGCGCCTCGGCGGCTGGGAGAACATGACCATGGCCAAGGGCGTGGAACTGCGCAAGGCAATGGCCGAGCTCGACCAGAAATACCCGCGGCGCAAGGCCACGCTGGATGATTTCTTCCAGCACTTCGGCCACATGCTCGACGTGGTCGGCCCGGATCACGTTGGCATCGGCATGGATTGGGACGGCGGCGGCGGCGTGACCGGCATGGAAGACGCGGCTGACCTGCCCAAGATCACCGCCTGGATGCAGCGCCGTGGTTTGACCGACGCGCAGATCGGCAACATCTGGAGCGGCAACGTGCTGCGGGTGATGCGCCAGGCGCAGGACTACGCGGCGGCGCAGAAGAAGTCTTGATCGCGCGCTGTTGATACGTGGAATGACGAAGCGGGCTCAGGCCCGCTTTGCTTTTATCCACACGTTGTTGGGGATAAGTGGGTTGTCCACAGGTGGGGGAGCTTCAAAGCCTTAAAGCAGAAGCACCCCTCCCCAACCCTCCCCTGCGCTACGCGCAAGGGAGGGGGCAGAGCGGCTCCCTCCCTTTGCCGCAGGCAAGGGGAGGGCTGGGGAGGGGTGCTCTTCAAGCAGAACCAACAACTCCCCAAAAACAAAAAGCGGGCCGAAGCCCGCTTTTCGCCTTATCCACAACAACCTGTGGATTACTTGCTACGCCCCAGCACCGCATTGCGGCGGCTGTATACGGCATAGACCAGCAAACCAAACACGTTCCACGCCAGGAACCATAACTGGGTACGCATCGGCAGGCTGATGAACAGGTAGATGCAGCCGCCGATCGCCAGCGGCCCCACCACCCACGCCAGCGGCGTGCGGAAGGTACGCGGACGGTTGGGCTCGCGCTTGCGCAGCACCAGCAGGCACAGGCCGACCGCGGTGAACGCCGCCAGGGTGCCGGCATTGGCCAGCGCGGCGATTTCATCCAGGCGCGCCACACCGGCCAGCGCAGCCACCAGTACCGCGGTGAACAGGGTGATGACCACCGGCGTACCGGTGCGCTGGTTGACCTTGGACAGGCCACGCGGCAGCAGGCCGTCACGCGACATCACGAAGAAGATGCGGCTCTGGCCGTAGAAGAACGCCAGCAGCACGGTCGGCAGCGCGATGATGGCGACGATGCCGATCACCAGCGCGGCGGTGCCATGGCCGAGTTCGCGCATGATCAGCGCCAGCGGCTCGGCGCTCTTGCCGAACACGGTGTAGCTCATCGCACCGACGGCGGCCAGCGCCACCAGCAGGTAGATGATGGTGCAGCCGACCATGGAACCGATGATGCCGATCGACAGGTCACGCTTGGGGTTCTTGGTTTCCTCGGCCGCGGTGGAGATCGCATCGAAACCGTAGAAGGCGAAGAAGATGATTGCTGCTGCCGCCATCACCCCGCGCTCGACGCCATCGGCGCTGATCGACTTGGGGAAGCCATACGGCATGAACGGCTGCAGGTTGGCGCTGTCGAAGGCCGGCAGCGCAACCGCGACGAACACCGCCAGCGCGATCAGCTTGAACACCACCAGCACGGCGTTGAGGGTGGCGCTCTCCTTGGTACCGACCATCAGCATGCCGGCGACCAGGAAGGTGATGACGATGGCCGGTACGTTGAGGAAGCCGCCTTCAACATGCGGACCGGCAGCAAGGGCCTGCGGCAAGGCCACGTTCCAGCCGAACGAGGTGTGCAGCCATTCCAGGAAGCCGACGAAGTAGCCGGACCAGCCGACCGCCACCGTGCTGACCACCAGCGAGTACTCCAGGATCAGGCTCCAGCCAACCACCCAGGCGATGGTCTCGCCCAGTGCGCTGTAGCTGTAGGTATAGGCGCTGCCGGCGGCCGGCATCATCGTCGACAGTTCGGCATAGGCCAGCGCCGCACAGGCGCAGATGGTGCCGGCGATGATGAAGGACAGCAGCACCGCAGGGCCGGCCTTGTCCGCACCCACGCCGATCAGCGTGTAGATGCCGGTGCCGACGATGGCGCCGATGCCAAGCGCGACCAGATGGGGCCAGCTCAGCGTTGGAATAAGCCGACGGCCTTCTTCGTGTTCGGTGAGTTGGTCGATGGGCTTGCGCCGGAGCCAGGATTGCATGCGGACCTCACGGTTCGTGGTGGTTCGGGGAAGCGGCCGAGTTTGGCGTAACGCAGTGCAGCAAAGCTAGAAAAACCCGTCATTTGGCGCGCTTTTACCGCGAATGGATGTCAACGTGCCGAATTCGGCATAAAAACCATCGATCCAGGCCGGGCTGCGGCCCCGCCAAACGAGCTTACGCCGCTGTGGTGGCCTGCTGGCGGTCAGCCGCGGCCTTGCAGCAGCGTCACTCGGCTATGCCAAGCCGCAGCCCGAACACCACCAGGCAGACGCCAACCCCGCGTCGCAGCCACACGCCAACACGCGGATAGCCGGCCAGGCGACGGGCGATGAACTGGCCGCCGAAGATCAGCACCGAGCACCAGCCGATGCTGAGGAGGGCGATCAGCACCGCCATCGTCGCCAGGGTCAGCGCACCGCGCTGCCGTACCGGGTCGATGAATAGCGGGAAGAAGGCCATGTAGAACAGGATCGCCTTGGGATTCAGCACGCCGACCAGCAAGGCCTGGCGGAACCAGCGTCGCCCGTGCTGTACCGGCGCAGCCTCGCCAGCGGCGGCTGCCGGTTCACGCAGCAGGTTGATGCCGACCCAGATCAGGTAGGCTGCGCCGACGTAGCGCAGCGCGGCGAACAGCATCGGATGGGCCTGCAGCAGCGCGGCCACACCGGTGGCGGCGATGGCGATCAGGATCTGGTCGCCCAGCATCAGCCCGGCCAAGGTGGCGTAACCGGCACGCACGCCGCCGCGCGCGGTGGCGGTGAGCAGGGTGAAGGTGCCCGGGCCCGGCAACATCAGGAACAGGATCACGGCCACCACGAAGGTACCCAGGTCGTTGATACCCATCCACGGCATGGTGGTTCTCCGTGGGGATCAGCGCGCGCGCTGCGTGGCGATGCGCTGCTTCACCGCGTCGATCAACGCTTGCAGGTCATCAAAACGCAGCACACCGTAGCGGTCACCGGTGATGTCCAGGTTGCCCTTGCGCCAATAACCCGCTGGTGCCGCAACCAGCAGCTTGCCCGAGCGCGCATACAGGCCGAATTCGAGCAGGGTGATCGGGCTCTGGGTGCCGGGGGCGAAGTACATCAGCACGATGTCGGCCTGTTCCAGTGCGGCCAGCTCCCACTCCACCTGACGGCGGAACTCGGGTTCATCCGCCTCGGCACGCCAGGCCGGGTTCCAGTCGGCGCGGCGTGGATTGAGCATCAGTACGCCCTGGTCGGCCAGCGCGGCCTGCACCTGCTGCTGCCAATCACCGGCCTTACCCATCTCGATGCTGCCAGCCAGGAACACCTTGGGCCGCGCGTCATTGGCGGGCAGGGCGTGGGGCGAGGTGATGGTCTGCGAGTCGCTGGCCAGGGCGGCCATCGGCAGCAGGCACAACAGGCTCGACAACAGCAGGGAGGGCAACTTCATGGTGGGGCTACGGCGGGTGGGGGTGCACATGATCGCAGATAGGCGCCGATGGCTGTTTTCGCCAGCGGTCGGCTGCTTGCAGGATCAGCTTCTGAGACGGGCAGGGCTACACTTCTCCCCATGCAAACCGAAACCCTGATCCTTGGCGGCCTGCTGGTCGTCGTCCTCGTGCTGCAGCTGCTGCTGTTGCTGCGCCGTAATGACAACACCGCGCTGGAAAGCACCTTGCGCGAAGAACAGCGCAGCGGCCGCGGCGAACTGCGCGAACAACTGGAAACCATGGCGCGGCAGCAGGACATCCGCATCGATGGCTTCGGCCGCAACCTCACCGACCTGTCCACCCGCACCGACCAGCGCCTGGACCTGTTGCGTGACAGCCTCAATGACGACGCCCGCAAGGGCCGCGAAGAGACCGCCAACGCCCAGCAGCTGCTGGCGCAGTTGCTGGGCACGCGCCTGCAGGATGTGCGCGGCCAACTCGACGTGTTCGGCCAGCAGCAGGAAGCGCGCATGGAAGCCTTCGCCCGCCAGCTGGCCGGCCTGCAGCAAAGCCTGGTCGAGGAAACCCGCAAGGGCCGTGAGGAAGGCGCGCAGGTCCAGCTGCGTTTCGGTGAGACACTGAACCAGAAGCTGGGCGAACTGACCCAGCGCAACGAGCAGCGCATTACCGAGATGCGGCAGACCCTGGAAGCACGATTGAAGGACCTGCAGGGCGACAACGCCGCCAAGCTCGAAATGATGCGCCAGACCGTCGACGAGAAGCTGCAGAGCACCCTCAATACGCGCCTGGATTCCTCGTTCAAGCTGGTCTCCGAACGACTGGAGCAGGTGCAGCGTGGGCTCGGCGAAATGCAGCAGCTGGCGACCGGCGTTGGTGACCTCAAGCGCGTGCTGAGCAACGTCAAGAACCGCGGCGGCTGGGGCGAAGTGCAGCTGGACAACATCCTCGAGCAGACCCTGACCGCCGAGCAGTACACACGCGGGGTGAAGCTGCGCGCCGACAGCGGCGAGATGGTCGACTTCGCGGTGCGCCTGCCCGGCCGTGGCGATGCCGAGTCGCCGGTCTGGCTGCCGATCGATTCCAAGTTCCCGCGCGAAGACTACGAACGCCTGCTCGACGCACAGGAAGCCGGCGATGCGGAGGCGGTGCGCAACAGCGGCAACCAGCTGGAGCGCGCGATCCGCATCCAGGCCAAGTCGATCAGCGAGAAGTACATCGTGCCGCCGCACAGCACCGACTTCGCGGTGATGTTCCTGCCGACCGAAGGCCTGTATGCCGAGGTGATCCGCCGCGCCGGGCTGGTGGATGCCCTGCAGCGCGAGCACCGCGTGGTGATCGCCGGCCCGACCACGGTGACGGCGCTGTTGAACAGCCTGCAGATGGGCTTCCGTACCCTGGCCATTGAGCAGCGCTCGTCGGAAGTGTGGAGTCTGCTGGGCGCGGTCAAGAGCGAGTTCGGCAAGTTCGCCGGCATCCTCGAAAAGGCCGAGAAGCAGATCAACACCGTCGGCAAGAGCCTGGGCGACGCCAGCCGCAAGACCCGCACCATCGAGCGCAAGCTGCGTGGTGTGGAGTCACTGTCCAGCGATGCCTCGCAGGCAATGCTGGGTACAGACGATGACGCCGACGAGGCCGAAGACGAAAGCCCGACAGCGTAGCGTCGAGCGCAGCTTCTGCTCCCTCCCTTTGCCGCAGGCAAGGGGAGGGTTGGGGAGGGGTTGGCTCTTCGCATGTTGCTGCAGTACCAGCTTCGCGGCTCACGCCGCTCCCACTAAGTGCGGGCAACGCCGGTTTTGCTCCCTCCCTTTGCCGCAGGCAAGGGGAGGGTTTGGGGAGGGCTTGGCTCTTCGCAGGCTGATGCAGCACCGACTTCGCGGCTTACGCCGCTCCCACAACAGGATGCAGGCAACACCCATGTAGTGCCGAGCCATGCTCGGCAAGAGGCTCCAGCGGTAACGCCCCAGCCGAGCATGGCTCGGCACTACCAACAGCTAGCCAGCCGAGCATGGCTCGGCACCACAGTGTTGCAGCACGACTGTCGTGCCAGCGCCACCCGCGCCGCTTATGATTGCGTGCTCCCCAATCCCACAGCAGGCAACCGCATGACCGCTTCCGTATACGACACCGCGCTGACCACCATCGACGGTGCCCCGACTTCGCTGGCCGACTACCGTGGCAAGGTGTTGCTGCTGGTCAACACGGCTTCCAAGTGCGGCCTCACCCCGCAGTACGAAGGCCTGGAAAAGCTCTACCGCGAAAAGAAGGACGCCGGCCTTGAAGTGCTGGGTTTCCCGGCCAACAACTTCAACGGCCAGGAGCCGGGCAGCGAAGACGAGATCAAGCAGTTCTGCGCGCTCACCTATGACATCAGCTTCCCGATGTTCTCCAAGATCAGCGTCGCCGGTGCCGACATCCACCCGCTGTACCAGCAGCTGACCGCTGCCCAGCCGGTCGCCATCGGCGAAGGCCCGATGCGCGAGAAGCTGGTCGGTTTCGGCATCGAGGCCAACCCGGCCCCGGCCGTGCTGTGGAACTTCGAGAAGTTCCTGGTCGGCAAGGACGGCACCGTCGTCGCCCGCTTCGCCCCGGACACCACTGCCGATGACGAAGGCCTGCGCAAGGCCATCGATGCAGCGTTGGCCGCGTAAACCAGCCAACGCTGTGTTGTGGGAGCGGCATAAGCCGCGAAGCTGGAATTGCTTGGCAACCGGTTCCAACCGCGATCTGTTGATCCATCAGCTTCGCGGCTTACGCCGCTCCTACAAAAAGCTAAGCAAAAAGCCCGGGTTTCCCCGGGCTTTTTGTTGGCCAGCAGCAACCAGGATCAGTCGCCCCAGTTCGGCATCGGCATTGCGTCGACCGGAATCGTGGTCTGGTCGTCGTCCTGATGCTTGCGGTCGCGGCGCAGGTCCTTCTCGATCTGGTAGTTGCGGCGTTGCAGCCAGGCATCGCGGGTCAATGCGTATTCGTCCACCGCAGTGTCACGCAGCGAATCCACCGCCATCAGCTGTGCACGCATGTCCACCAGCTGCAGGCCCTGCAGGCCGATGCGGACCTTGTCCATCTCGATCTGGCGCATCGGCGACAACGGGATGTCACCAGCCAGGCCGAACACATCACGCACGGTGCGCGGGCCGAAGAACGGCAGCTCCACGTAACGCGAACGACGCCAGCCCCACGTGCCCAGGGTCTGACCGAAGTCTTCGCTGCGCTTGGGCACCATTGCCTTGCTGGCCGGATCGAACAGACCACCAATACCGAAGGTGGAGTTCATCAGGAAGCGGCCCAGCGTGTCCCAGGCGTCATCGGCGTGGCCCTGCAGCAACTGGTTGACCATGGTCAGCGGTGAGCGCAGGTTGCTGAAGAAGTTGCTGACGCCAGTACGCGCGAACTGCGGCACGACATTGGTGTATGCCGTGGCCAGCGGGCGCGCAACGCCGCGGTCGACCGCATTGTTGAAGCGGTGCACGCCGCGGTTGTACTTCTCCCACGGGTCGTAGGTCACGCTTGCAGCGGCCCCGGCAGTCTCGCCTTCAGCGCTGGGGGCCGGGCCGCCATACAGTGCAGCGAAGTCGTCTTCGGCCCCGGTCGGCGTGGTGTCGTCGCTGGCAGTTGCGGTGCCCTGCGTGCCGTCGGCCGTGGCCGTGCCAGCGGCATCCTGCACGGGGACGGCTGCAGCGTCGACGGTTTGCTCAGCGGCCTGCGGTGCAACCACGGTGGACGCTGGCAGTGCATCGCGCGCTGGCTTGCCAGCACAGGCAGCAAGCATCGCCACGCTGAGCAGGAGGAGGAGGGTGCGGAAAAGTTTCATGTCAGCTTCCTGCCGAGGAGGCGTTGAAATCGAGGGACGGTGACAGCCGGTAGGCTGCACGCAGTTCGTCCAGACCCGCCGGGCTGCCGCTGACGTTGCCGCCACCGTGGGCCCGCAGACCTGCGGCCAGTTCACCCAGCAATGCCAGCCCGGCGCTGTCGATGGCTTCAACCGCCGCCAGGTCGAGCTGACGCACAGGCGCCAGCGCCCGCGTCAGCTGCGGCCACAGTGCAACCACCGCTTCGCGGTTGATCACGCCTGCCAGCAGCAGGGTGTCGCCCTCGGTGCGGAAGGTGGCGTTATTTGCCACGGGGAGCGGCCGGACCCGCATTGGCCTGCATGCTGCCGCTGCGCAGTTCGGTGGCGACCTGCTTGATCGACTTCTGTCGCAGCGGCGCGTCGAACTGGTTCTTGAAGGTCTGCACGTAGGAGATACCTTCGATCATCACGTCGAAGATCTTCCACTGGCCATCGACATTGCGCATCAGGTATTCGACCGGGGTCGGCTCGCTGCCGGCACGCACCAGCTCGGTGGAGACCTTGACGCCGCGGTTGCCCGGCAAGGGCTGCTCGCTCTTGTAGCGGAAGCTGGGCTTGCCCTGGATATCGAGCAGGGCCGAACCGTAACGCGACATCAGGTTGTCGGCCATCGCATCGGCGAACAGCTTGACGTCGGCATCGGCGGCTCCGCGGCCGTGCACGCCCAGCACCAGGCGGGCGGCGTAGTCGCGGTCGAAGGCGCGGCTCAGCTCGCCATCGATATAGCTGCGCAGCGTTGCCGGATTGGCGCGGAACTCAGCGCGACGCGTCTGCAGCGAATTGATGATGCGGGTGCTGGAGTCCAGCACGGTGCGGGCGGCGGCCGAGGGCTGCGCGGCAGTGGCGGCCGGGCGTGCCTGCGCCAGCGTGACCGACGGTGCGGCGGCCAGCAGGGCAGAGGCGAGCACGACGGTAAGCAGTTTCACTTTCATGGTTGCGGTTCCGTAGCGGGCGCGTCTGCGCCGGGGGTTTCGTTTGCAGCAGCGCCGGCATTGCCGCCGCCGCTGAACATGTATTTGCCAACCAGCTGCAGCAGGTCTACCGCCGGCTGGGTGAAGACGATTTCATCACCGGACTTCAATACGTCCGGATCACCACCTGGCTGCAGGCCGATATAGCTTTCGCCCAACAGGCCGCTGGTGAAGATGCCGGCCGAGGTGTCGGCAGGCAGGTCCTTGAACTTGCTGTCCAGCGACAGGGTCACGATGGAATCGTATTTAATCGGGTCCAGCTGAATGTCAGCTACTTGGCCGATGGTCACGCCGCCAACCTTCACTGGCGCCTGCTTGCGCAGCTGGCCGATCTGGCTGAAACGGGCCTTCAGTTCATAGCCGCCACCGCCGGTGCCGAAGCGCTGGTTGGTGGAGGCGACGGCCAGCACCAGCAGCGAGGCCAGGGCCAGCAGCAGGAAGGCGCCGACGGAAAATTCGAGTCTGGGTCCACGGATGGCCATGTTGTGTCTCACTCCTGATCCATCTGGTGCTTCGCCAGGCGAAGCGGGTTGTTCGATTCTTTGTTTGGTTCCCGCACGTGGATGTGCAGGCTCTTGCGAGCGACTCGCATCATTGGAACAGCAGCGCCGACAGCACGAAGTTGAACATCAGCACCAGCAATGAGGCGTTCACCACCGCACGGGTGGTGGCCACCGAGGTGCCTTCGATGGTCGGCTCGGCGTGGAAGCCGACATACGCCGCCACCAGTGCCGCGGTACCGCCGAAGATCGCCGACTTGAGCAGGGCCACGGCGAAGTCGTCCCAGAAGTCGACGCTGCCGCGCAGCCCCGACCAGAAGGTGCCGTTGTCCTGGCCCAGCACATGCACGGCCTCGAAATAGCCGCCAGCAATGGCCAGCGAACAGAAGATGCCGGTCAGCAACGGCACGGTCAGCACCGCCGCCCAGAAGCGCGGCGCGACCGCCTTGGCGATCGGGTCGATGGCCATCAGCTCCAGTGCCTTGATCTGGTCGGTGGCACGCATCAGGCCGAGCTCGGCGGCGATCGAGCTGCCGGCACGGCCGATGAACAGCAGTGCGGTCAGCACCGGCGCCAGCTCGCGGTACAGCGACAGGCCGAGCAGGGTGGACAGCGCATCGGAGGCACCAAAGGTGGTCAGCGTGCGGTAACCCTGCAGGGTCAGCACCAGGCCGACGAAGGCGCCGCCAACGGCGATGATCGGCAGCGAACGCGCACCGATCTTGTAGATCTCACGGGTCAGTTCGGCCAGGAAGTCACGCGTCGGCAGCGAGCCACGCAGCACCGTCAGCGAGAACAGCCCGGCACGGCCCAGCGAGCGGATGGAGGAGGTGAAGGGCATCAGGAAACTGCTCCAGAAGCGCTGATCACGCTGGACGACACGTCCTTCTCCCGCGTGCGGGAGAACGAAGGGCCTGCCCCCGCGAAGGCGGGGGTGCCCGAAGGGCGGATGAGGGGAGCTTTTGCTCTACGTGCTTTAAAAGCGCCCTCACCCCAGCCCTCTCCCGCCATGCGGGAGAGGGGGCAGGAATCACGCATTTCGCGCAGCGTCGTCATCACGCGTTCTCCAGCCCGTAGTTGCGTGTCGGCGCATCGAACGGGATCGGGCCGTCTGGCTGCCCGTGCAGGAACTGCCGCACCAGCGGGTCGGTGCTGGCCTGCAGTTCGTCCGGTGTGCCGGAGAACACGATGCCGCCATTGGCGATCACCACGGCCTGATCGCTGATCGGCAGGGTTTCATGCACATGGTGGCTGACGATGATGCTGGTCAGGCCGAGGCTGTCGTTCAAACGCTGGATCAGGCTCATGATCACGCCCGAGGCGATCGGGTCCAGCCCGGTCAGCGGCTCGTCGTAGATCATCAATGGCGGGTCCAGGGCCAATGCACGGGCCAGCGCCACGCGACGCGCCATGCCGCCGGAGAGCTCGCGCGGCCAGGCATCGGCAGCAGCCAGCAGGCCAACCGCATGCAGCTTCATCTGCACCAGGCGGCGCAGCACCGGCTCGGGCAGCTTGGTATGCGCACGCAGCGGCAGCGCCACGTTGTCGGCCACGCTCAGGTCGGTCAGCAGGCCGTTGCCCTGCAGCAGCACGCCGACGTTCTTGCGCATCTCCAGCAGGTCACGGTTGCCGTGCGGAATATCCTGACCAAACAGCTGCACGGTGCCGGATACCGGCCGCAACTCGCCGGTCAGCGCCGCCAACATGGTCGACTTGCCGCTGCCCGAAGGACCGAGCACCGCGGTGATGCTGCCACGCGGTACCTGCAGCGAAACATCGCGCAGGATGGTGCGTCCGCCGCGATCGATTCGCACGTTGGACAACTGCACCAAGGGAGTCCGGGCTGAGGGCATGACGACCTTTAACGGAAAACCAACGTTCTAGGATTGCCAGCAGCGCCTGAACATAAGCGTACTGGACCGTCCAGTATTGTCTCATTGTCAGCGCACAGTGCCATGCACAGCTTGAGGCGTTGGCAGCAACACAGTGTGCAGGGGATGGGAGAGTCAGCCGGTCCGGATTGTGCGCAATGCATTCATGTCTCGCCCCCTGCGATGCTGCTGCGGCAAGATGGCGCGATGAGCAATGCCCCCGATTTCCGCCTGTACCACTCCAATGCCCTGGACGTGCTGGCCCAGTTGCTGGCCCACGCATTGCGCGAGCCGGCGCCCGGCCAGTCCTTGCTGGCCGCCGATATCGTGCTGATCCCGCAGGTGGCGATGCGCCGCTGGCTGCAGTCGACCCTGGCCGCCGAGTACGGCGTCTCCGCCAATCTGGAATTCCTGACGCCCGGCGAGTTCGTCGCCAAGGCGCTGAAGGCCAATGTGCCGGGTGAGCGCGATGACCTTGGTGCTACCGGCCTGCACTGGCGTCTGTATGGGGCCTTGACCGACAGCAGTTTGATGCAGAAACCGGCGATGGCCGGGCTGCGTGCCTACCTTGACCGCAACGACCCGCTGCGCCCGTGGGCGCTGGCCGCCGAGCTCGGCGGGGTATTCGAGAAGTACCAGGCCTGGCGCCGCGACTGGCTGTTGCGCTGGGAGGACGGTGCCGAGCCGGACGACCCGCAGGCCATCCTGTGGCGGCATATCGCCGGTGGCCAGAACTACCGCGCACGCCGCATCAACGATTACCTCGCCCGTTTCGAAGGCGAGCACCAGCCTTTGCCGCAGGGGCTGCCGCAACGCCTGTTCGCTTTCGCCACGCTCAATGTCTCGCCGGACGTGTTGCGGGTGATCGCCACCCAGGCGCGGGTCGGCACGCTGCACTTCTATATGCCGACCCCGACCCGTTCTTACTGGGGCGATCTGCAGACGCTGAAGGAAAAGCTGCGCAGCGGCCTGGCCGAGCCATTCGGCACCGAGGCCGGCGAGAACCCGCTGCTGCAGGCCTGGGGCGAGGCCGGCCGTGACTTCATGGCGGTGCTGGGCGATTACGAAGTGGTGCATCCCAGCGGCGAAATCGCCGCCTACGTCGACCCGGAAAGCATTGCCGTGCCCGGTCTGGATGACGGCGGGCTTGGTGACAGCCTGCTGCACCGCCTGCAGGCCGACCTGTTCCACCGCCGCGCGCTGCCCTCGTCACCGTTGCGCGAAGCGCTGCGGGTGGACGACCCCAGCATCCAGATCCACGCCTGCCACACCCGCCTGCGCGAAATGCAGGTGCTGCACGACCAGCTGCGCGCGCTGCTGGAAGACCCGCGCTTCGACCCGCCACTGCAGCCGCGCGAGATCGCGGTGCTGGCGCCGGATATCGATCCCTACGTGCCCTACCTGGAATCGGTGTTCGGCGGCCGTGGCGGCAACGATGCGCATATTCCGTGGGCGCTGGCCGATGCCAGTCCGCTGCAGGGTGAGCCGCTGGCCGAGGTGTTCGTGCAGTTGCTGGGCCTGCCGGTATCGCGCTTCGGCCTCAATGAAATCCTCGACCTGCTGGCCAGCGCGCCGCTGGCGTCCGCCTCCGGTCTGGACGCGGCTGCATTCGAACGCCTGCACGGTTGGCTGCAGGCTGCGGGTGCGCGCTGGGGTCTGGATGCTGGCCACCGCAAGCAGCACCAGGCCCCGGCCGACGATGCCTACACCTGGCAGTTCGCGTTGGACCGGCTGCTGCTCGGCCATGCCAGCGGCAGTGATGAGGACATCGCCGGGGTCGCGCCGTGGCCGGAACTGGAAGGCGGCGGCCTGGCTGCACTGGATGCGCTGATCCGCCTGCTGCGTGTTCTCGCCCGCCACCAGAAGACCCTGGCCGAGGCACTGACGCCCAAGCAATGGCGTGAGCGCCTGCTCGGCTTGTTGCTGGCGTTGTTGCCGGAAACCCCGACCGAAGCCTCCGCCGTGCGCGCACTGGAGCGTCTGCGCAAACTGGTCAACGAGTTTGCCGAAGAAGCCACCAGCGCCGGTTTCGACGCGCCGGTGCCGGCCGAAGTCGTGCGCGCGCACTTCGCCTCGGTGCTGTCCGAAGCCGATACCCGTGCGCCGCTGCTCACCGGCGGCATCAGCTTCGGCCGCATGGTGCCGATGCGCTTGCTGCCGTTCCGTGTGATCTGCGTGCTGGGCTTGAACGACGGTGATTTCCCGCGCCGCGACCCGGCCGCCGGCCTGAGTCGGCTCACCGCCGAGCTGGGCACCGAGCGTCGCCGCTATGGCGACCGCTCGCTGCGCGAGGACGACCGCTTCCTGTTCCTGCAGTTGTTCGCCTCCGCCCAGGACGTGTTCTACCTGAGCTACCTCGGTGCCGATGCCCGCGATGGCAGCGTGCGCGAACCCTCGGTGCTGGTCAGCGAACTGGTCAACGCGGCATCGGCGTATCACCAGGACAGCGCTGCCACGCGCAAGCAACTGGTGGTGCGGCATCCGTTGCAGCCATTCGCGCCGGCGTCATTTGGCGGCGATGGCGAGCCGCGCCGTTTCAGTTACCGGCGCCAGTGGCACCCGGCCGCCAACGCGGTGGGCGGCAGCCGACAGCGCTTGGCGCCGTGGTTTGACGGCCCGCTGAACGCACCGCTGCCCACCGCACTCAATGACGACACTCTTTCGCTGGATACCCTGCGCCGATTCATCAGTGACCCTGCCGGGCAGTTCCTGAACCAGCGCCTGGGCCTGCGTCTGGCCGGTGACATCGACGACAGCGAAGACATCGAGCCGCTGCTGGTGCCCAGTGGTGGCCGCCTGCATTCGTCCTTGCAGCAACACGTACTTAGTGCCCTGCTGGAAGGCCGCGAAGCCGGCCTGTACCAGCGCCTGCGTGCCCGGGCTTTATTGCCTTCCGGTGCGCTTGGGCGGCAGCAGTTCGAGCGCATGCTCAGCCGCATCCGGCCCTGCGCGGAAACGTTTTCGCAGTGGTACGACGGCCAGCCGCTGGCCTCGCAACGCTACGAAGTTCAGCTTGATGGCGTGCGCCTGCATGGGCGTGTCGATCAAATTCATCCACAGGGCCTGATCCGCCTGCAGGCGGGTGCGCCAGGGGTGGCCTATGTGTTGCGCGGTGGCCTGGATTGGCTGTTGGTGAACGCTGCCGGTGTGCCGTCATCGATGCTGCAGTTCCACGACGACGGGCAGGCTGGCCATGGCCCGCACCGCTTGCCGGAGCTGTCTCCGGAAGCCGCACAAACAGCCCTGAAAGCCTTGCTGCGCCTGCGTTCCGAGGGAATGCAGGCGCCGCTGTTGTTCGCTCCCTACACTGGCTGGGAGATCTACAACGCCGATGAGGACAAGCGCGAAAACGCGGCGCAGGCGCGCTGGTTCGGCAGCGAACACAGCTGGGGCGAGCGCAACGGCGAAGCCCTGCAATTGGCCTTGCGCGGCACCGATCCGTTCGCATCGCCAAACACTACTCACAGATTTATCCACAACGCCTTGTTGATATTTACCGCGCTGCGCGAGGGCCGCGTGTTGCCCGATTTCGACGCTGAAAACGATGTCATGAATGGAGCCGGCGCATGAGCACCGAAGCGCTGCAGCAGGACCCGTACCTGCACCTGCCGTTGGACGGCCTGCGCCTGATCGAGGCCAGCGCCGGCACCGGCAAGACCTTCACCCTGGCCACGCTGTTCACCCGTCTGGTGGTGGAGCAGGGCCTGCGCATGGGCCAGATCCTGGCGGTGACCTTCACCGACGCGGCAACCCAGGAACTGCGCAAGCGCATCCGTGAACGCCTGGAACTGGCTGCACGTGTGGTCGACAGCACGCCAGACGACAAGGACAGCCCGGAAACCACGCTCACCCGCGACATCCTGCAGCGCCACCTGCAGCAGGGTGCGGAAAGTGCCGCACAACTGGGCCGGCGCCTGCGCATTGCCGCCGAAGAAACCGACCTGGCCTCGATCTTCACCATCCACGGCTTCTGCACCCGCGTTCTGGGCGAATACGCCCTCGAAAGCGGCCACACCTTCGCCGCGCCCGAGCTGTTGGCCAATACCCGCGAACTGCACGCCGAACTGGCCGCCGACCTGTGGCGGCTGCATGCAGGGCAGGGCGAGCATCTGGAAGCGCTGCTCGGCCTGTGGAAAAGTCCGGATGCACTGGCCCGGGACCTGCCTGCGTTGGCTGCCGAGCTGCCACTTTATCCACAGCCACCGCAGACCCTGATCGAAGACACACGCCCGTTCCGCGACGCCGCTGCGCAGCGTCTTGCTGCTGGCATCGCCGAGCATGGCGACACCTATCTGCAGCAGCTGCGTGGCGCGGTGGAAGGCGGCATCCTCAACAAGTCCAGCTACAAGTCGGACTGGATCGAACCGCTGTTCCAGCAACTGCTGCAGTGGAGCCGCCACCCCGATCCGACTGCCGAACTGGACGAACGTCTTGAGCGACTGACGCTGGACGTGCTCACTGCCAAGACCAACAAGGCCAAGGCCGGCAGCACCCCGCAATCGCCGCTGCAGCCGCTGATCGCCGATTACCTGCAGGCCTTGGCACAGGTGACGCAGTGGCAGCGCCAGCAGTCGATCGTGTTGTTGCACCAGTTGCGCAACGAGGTTCGTCAGCGGCTTGCCCAGCTCAAGCAGCTGCGTCGCCAGCAGACTTACGACGACCTGATCGACAACGTCGCCAATGCCTTGCATAGCCCGCACGGTGCACACCTGGCCGAACGCCTGCGCGCGCAGTACCGCTTCGCCCTGGTCGACGAGTTCCAGGACACCGACCCGCGCCAGTGGGACATCTTCCGCCGTGTGTTCGCAGCCGATGATGGCGATGCCGCGCTGTTCCTGATCGGCGACCCCAAGCAGGCCATCTACGGCTTCCGTGGCGGTGACGTGCATACCTATCTGCAGGCCAAGGCACTGGCAGAAGCCGCACCGGCGTTGGATCGCAACTTCCGCTCACGGCCCGGCGTGCTGCGTGCGATCCAGGCGCTGTACGACAACGCCGGTGCCGAGGCCTTCCTCGACGAGCGCATCCAGTTCGAACCGGTCTTGCCGGGCAGCAAGCGCAGCGACGCCGACTATCTGTTCGATGGCAAGCCGGCACCAGCATTGACCCTGCAGCTGATCGCAGGCGACGCCGACGGTAAACCCTTGAAGGCCGATGCCTCGCGCGACGCCGCCACCGCTGCCTGCGTGGCAGATATCCACAAGGTGCTCAGCGCCGCCCGCGAAGAACGCGCACTGGTCGATGGCAAGCCAGTGCAGCCGGGCGATATCGCCGTGCTGGTGCGTTCGCACAAGGAAGCTTCACGCGTGCAGCAGGCCTTGGCCGCGCTCGGCATCCCAGCGGTCGCTGCTGGCAAGCAGAGCCTGTTCGCCAGCGCCGAGGCGCACGAACTGCGCCTGCTGTTGCTGGCCCTGCTGCAACCGGCCGACGAAGGCCGCCTGCGTGCCGCGCTGGCGACGGTGCTGCTGGGCGAAAGCGCAGCAGCCATCGCCGCGATGGAACACGAAGGCGAACAACAGCGCCTGCACCAGGAACGCCTGCTGCAATGGCGCGAGCGCTGGCAGCGTGGCGGCGTGCTGGCCCTGCTATCGGACCTGTGCGCCGAACAGGCCGAACGCCTGTTGCTGTTGATCGACGGTGAGCGCCGCCTCACCAACTACCTGCAGCTGGCCGAAGCCCTGCAGGAAGCCAGCAACCGCAGCATCGGCCTGCACGGCCTGCTGGACTGGCTGCAGACGCAGATCGCCCACGCCGACGAAGGCGACGAAGCGCAGCTGCTGCGGCTGGAATCGGATGCCCGCCGCGTGCAGATCATCACCCTGCACAAGAGCAAGGGCCTGGAATACCCGCTGGTCTACCTGCCCTTCGTCGGCATCGCCACCAATGCGCCGGACAGCAGCAACCACCGCACCGTGCACGACGGCGAACAGCGCGTGCTGCACTGGAAGATCGACAAGGAAGATCCCGAGTGGAAGGCCGTGGGCCAGCAGGTCAACGCCGATGAGGAGGCCGAAACCGCGCGCCTGCTGTACGTCGGCCTGACCCGCGCCGAGCATGCCTTGTGGATAAGTGGCGGTGCCTTGACTGGCCTGGCCGCCTCGCGGCTCGGGCCGATGTTGCAGGGCCTGCCCGAGCATGCCGACATCCAGGTGATCGAAGACGACAGCGGCCCGGTGCCGACGCGCCTGCCGCCCGAGCGCGAACAGGCCTTGCCGCCGGTACGCGAGGTGCGCCGCAGCGTGCCGCACGACTGGTGGGTCTACAGCTTCACCCAGCTCGCCCATGCCGAAGGCGGCCACGACACTGCCGCCGCCGCCACTGAAGACAGCGGTGGCGCCGCTGACGAACCGGCGCAGGTCGACGTCGATGCCGAGTCGCCTACGGAAGCCACCGTGGCACTGGCGGAAGTGTTCGATCCGCGCTTCGCCGGCAGCCGCTTCGGTAACGTGCTGCATGCGGCGCTGGAGAACGTCGACTTCGGCGTCTGGCGCGACTGGCAGCCCGGCCTGGCCGCACCGGATGGCCAGGCCGAGATCATCGAAAAAGCAATGCGTGCAGATGGCTACATCGACGAAGAGATCGAAGACGGCGTGGCGTTGCTGACCGAGCTGATCGGCCAGACCCTGACCGTCACCCTGCCCGAAGGCGGTGCCCTGCATTCGCTGGACGAAGGTGAGCGCCGCGCCGAAATCGAGTTCCATTTCGCCATGCAGCCAACCACGGTGCCGGCACTGCTGCGCGTGCTGCATGCCCACGGGGTTGTGCGCGGCCGCAATGGCTTTGGCCTGCGCCGGCAGCTGGAAGGGCTGATGACCGGCAAGATCGACCTTACCTACGTCCGCGATGGGCGCTGGTATGTGCTGGATTACAAATCCAACCGACTGCCCGATTACGCCCCGGCGCAGCTGGATGCGGCCATGCGCCACAGCGAGTACGACCTGCAGGCGCTGATCTACACCGTGGCCCTGCATCGCTGGCTGCGCTTCCGCATTGGTGCTGGCTACGACTACGCGCGTGACTTCGGTGGCATCCGCTATTTGTTCTGTCGCGGACTGGATGCAACCCGTCCGCAGTCGCCGGGCCTGTACGCGCACAACTTCGCCCCGGAGCTGGTGCATGCGGTGGATGAATTGTTTGCCGGTGGCCGTGATGGCCATGCGGCGTTGTTGGCACGACTGGGAGGCGAGGCATGAGCCTGCTGGCCGCATTGAACAAAGCCGGCGCGCTGCGCGCGCTGGATCATGCCCTGGCGCAAAGCCTGCGGCGGCTGGATACGGAGACTCCGGACGCGGTGCTGGCTGCTTCGGCCTTGGCATCGCTGGCGGTATCACAGGGGCATGCGGGTTTTGATCCGACCCAGCCGCAACGTCTGGTGGATGCCGGTGTGGAATGGCCGACTGCCGAAGCGTGGATTGCGCAGCTGGAGGCGTCGAAGTGGATATCCACAGCTGTGGATAGCAGCGTGGAGTCGCAGCAGGCGCCCTTGGTGTGGGAGAACGGGCTGCTGTATCTGCGCCGGTACCGCGAGTACGAGCGCCGCTTGGCGGCGGGTCTGCAGCGGATCGGGCAGGCGCCGGTTGCTGCTGGTGATGTGGCTGGGTTGGCGGGGGTGTTTGCTTGCCTATTTCCGGGGCAAGCCGTTGCACCGCAAACAGATCTGTTAGGCGCACCCTCACCCCAGCCCTCTCCCGGAGGGAGAGGGGGCCAGAAGCGTGCAGCGCCGCAAGACCCACAGACCTCAGCGCAGCCGGACCTCTTCCTTCTCCCGCTTGCGGGAGATCAAAGGGCCTGTCCCCGCGAAGGCGGGGATGCCCGCAGGGCGGATGAGGGTAGGACTCCAGACCACCAAGCAAGAGCCGCAGCCACCGCCCTGCGCCACAACCTGCTGCTGGTCACCGGCGGCCCCGGCACCGGCAAGACCACCACCATCACCCGCCTGCTGGTGCTGCTGGCCGCACAGGCGCAGGCCACGAACCAACCAGCACCGCGTGTCGCCCTGGCAGCGCCAACCGGCCGCGCCGCCGAGCGCATGGCCGAAAGCCTGCGTCACGCGCTGCAGAAGCTCTCGGTGGAAGGCATCGACAGCGCCCTGTGCGAACAACTGCCAAGCACCGGCACCACCTTGCACCGCCTGCTCGGCGTGATCCCGGATTCGCCGCGCTTCCGCCACCACGCCGACAACCCATTGCCCTATGACGTCATCGTGGTCGACGAAGCCTCGATGATCGACCTGCCATTGATGACCAAGCTGGTCGAAGCCATTGCCGCCGGCACCCGCCTGGTGCTGCTCGGCGATCCCGATCAGCTGCCGTCGGTGGAAGCGGGCGACGTGCTCAGCGCCATCCTGCGTGCCGCCGGCGACGGCCAACGCACGACCGCAACGGACGCCGACGCGCTGCGTCCGTTGCTGGGCGAACTGCCGACCGATGCGATCGAAACCAGATCTGCCGACTTCGCCGGCGCCCGCGTGCAGCTGCAACGCGGCTACCGGCAAAGTGAAGCCCTGCAGCTGGCACCACTGGCCAGCGCCATGCGCGATGGCGACGCAGTGCAGACGCTGCAGCTGCTGCGCGACGCTGAACTGACCGGCGTGCACTTCCACGAAGGCGACATTGATCCACTGCAGGCCTGGCGCGAGCCGCTGCAGCAGTACTGGCAGGCACTGGCCGATGCGCCCACGCCGGCCGACGCGCTGGCCCTGGCCGGGCGCATGCGCCTGCTCACCGCCGTACGCGAAGGCCCGCAGGGCGCGCGCGGACTCAACGCCCGCATCGAAGACCTGCTGGCCGGCACGCGTGGCCGCGCGCTGGGCCCTGGCTGGTTCCACGGCCGCCTGCTGATCATTGGTGAGAACAGCTACCGCCACCGCCTGTTCAACGGCGACGTTGGCATCTGCCTGCGTGATGGCGACGGCCGCAGCACCAGTGCCTGGTTCCCCGGCGACGATCCCGCCAACCCGCGTGCCTTCCACCCGGCGGCCTTGCCGCTGCACGAAAGCGCGTTTGCTATGACCGTGCACAAGGCGCAGGGCTCGGAATTCGACCAGGTCTGGCTGCAGCTGCCACGCCGCGACAACCGCGTGCTCAGCCGCGAGCTGCTCTATACCGGCATCACCCGCACCCGTAACGGCCTGCATCTGGCCGGCAGCGCCGAGGTCATCGAAGCCGCGCTGGCCCGCCATGCCAGTCGCTGGTCAGGCTTGGCGCAACGTTTGAACGGGTCGTTATGATCCCCAGTGTGGATTCCGGATGGAAAGGAGGCGGGTAGTGAAAACGGATTTTGTGCAGGCGCTCACGCGTGACTTTGAAGCACATGCGGAACGGACCGACGGTGGTGTGGAATTCTGGTTGGCCAGAGACCTCCAGCATCTGCTGGGTTACGCCGAATGGCGCAACTTTTCGAGCACGGTCATATCCAAGGCGAAGACGGCATGCGAGGTCTCCGGACATGCCATCGAAGACCATTTTGTTGACGTCAACAAAATGGTTGATCTGGGCTCCGGAAGCCAGCGGGATGTCGAGGACATGATGTTGACCCGCTACGCCTGTTACCTGATTGCCCAGAATGGGGATTCGCGAAAGCAACAGATTGCCTTCGCCCAGACTTACTTCGCAATGCAGACCCGCCGCGCGGAGCTCATCGAGCAGCGTCTACTGGAAAATGAGCGTGTTGAAGCCCGGCGCAAGCTGAGCGAGACGGAAAAAGAACTCTCCAGCGTGATCTTTCAACAGACTGGCGGCAATCAGGATTTCGCGTTGATCCGCAGCAAGGGCGACACAGCCTTGTTTGGCAGGAACACGCAGGAGATGAAGGTTCGCTGGAGTGTTCCGGCGAACAGGCCGCTTGCTGACTTCGCTCCCACGTTGTTGCTGAAGGCGAAGGACTTTGCCACGGAGATCACCATCCACAACGCGAAAGGCAAGCAGATGGTCAGCGAGCTCGAGATATCAACCGAGCATGTGACCAACAACAAAGCGGTACGCCAGACACTGCTGGCTCGCGGAATCGCTCCGGAAGATATTCCTCCGGCTGAAGACGTTAAGAAAGTGGAACGCCGCCTGGTTTCTGATGAGAAAAAGGCGCTGAAGAAGCCAGATACTCTGGATGATTGATGCGTTGTCGTATTCAGCACAAGAAACCTGGCCACAGAACACGCAAGGACGCCCATGAAAACCCTGACAAGCACAGCACTGCTGCTCCTGGCCCTGACCGGCTGCAACAAGGAGGCACCGGCCACCGTCACGCCCGAGCCAAGCCAAGCAACGACCAGCACCAGCGCCCAGGACATCAGCAGCGCCCGCAGCTTCCTCAGCCACATCTACGCCGGCTACCACCCGGATGCCGGGTTGGACGCGATCCTGCCCGACGAAGAGGTCTATACGCCGATCCTTGTCGCCGCGATGCAGGCCAATAGCGACGCGTACGCCGGCGAAGTCGGCTATCTGGACGGCGATCCGCTCTGTGACTGCCAGGACACCGCCCAGGACCTGCGCCAGCTCAGCTTCGACATCCAGCCACTGGCCGACGGCCAGCTGCGCGCCAACGCCCAGCTCGACGACCCCCAGCACCCTTTGCAGCTGCAGTTGACCCTGCAGCGCCAGGGCAGCAGCTGGCGTGTCGCCGATATCGCCAACGCGCGTGCGCCCAGCCTGTTGCAGGCGCTGGAGCGCGATACCGCCACGGCCAAGCGGGCTGCAGGGCAGGCAGATTGAACCGGGGGATCGGCGGGCTTTTAAAAATACCATGTAAAACAATGAAATAGATTCTCCGGGGCCGGCCCGCCGGAGCCGGTCAAGGCGCCGTAAATGCTCCTCCACAGCCCCGGCTGGTAGCATGTCCACCCCGTAATCCAAGCGCAGTTCTGTAATGGCCGATCCCAAGAACCCGTCCGTCACCCAAGCCCAGGCCGAAGACGCCGTGCGCACCCTGCTGCGCTGGGCCGGTGAAGATCCCACCCGCGAAGGCCTGCTCGACACCCCGCGCCGGGTGGCCGAGGCCTATGGCGACTGGTTCAAGGGCTATAACGACGACCCGCGCGAGTATCTGGCCCGTACCTTCGAGGAAGTGGCCGGCTACGACGAAATGATCGTGCTGCGCGACATCGAGTACGAAAGCCACTGCGAGCACCACATGGCGCCGATCATCGGCCGTGTGCATGTCGGCTACATCCCCAATGGCCGCGTGGTCGGTATCTCCAAGCTGGCGCGCGTGGTCGAGGCCTATGCGCGGCGCTTCCAGGTGCAGGAGAAGATGACCGCGCAGATCGCCGACGTCATCCAGGACGTGCTGCAGCCGATGGGCGTGGGCATCGTGGTGGAAGGCGCACACGAGTGCATGACCACCCGCGGCATCCACAAGCGTGGTGTCAGCATGGTCACGTCGCGCATGCGCGGCACCTTCCATGACGACGCGCGCACCCGCGCCGAGTTCCTGCGTTTCATCGAAGTCGGCCACGCCCGACGCTGAGCCCAGGGATCGCACGCGCTCGATGAAGTACCGCCAACGTATCGCCGGCTACCAGCGTCTGCGCGAGCAGCCGCTATGGAAACTGCTGGCCTCCGACCGTGCGCCGGTGCTGGTGGGCCTGTTGCAGGGCCTGCTGCTGGAAGCCGATCGTCGTATCCCCGGTTCCATCCTCGCCGAGCGCCTGCAGCAGCAGCTGGACACGCTCAATGGCGAGGAGCTCGAGGTCGAGCTGCCGCGTACCGCGCCGGCCTACATCGCTTACTGGCTGGCCCAGGGCTGGCTGGTGCGGCGCCTGCCTGAAGGCGCGAGCGAAGAGGAATACGAGCTGTCGCGGCACGCCGTGCAGGCGATCCGCTTCATCGCCGGCATCGAGCACAACGCCAGCCTGGCCACCGAAAGCCGCTTGGCCATGGTGATGCAGCAGATCTCGCAGCTGGCCCAGCAGACCGAGGCCGATCCGGAAGCACGCCTGGCCGCGCTGAAGGCCGAGCGTGACCGCATCGATGCCGAGATCGCGCAGGTGTCCACCGGCAAGGTCAGCGCGCTGGATGGCAAGCGCGCGCTGGAACGCACCCGCGACGTGATCCGCCTGGCCGATGACCTGGCCGAGGACTTCCGCCGCGTGCGCGATGACTTCGAGCAGCTCAACCGCCGCTTCCGCGAACGCATCATCGACGACGAAGGCGCACGCGGCGACGTGCTCGACCGCCTGTTCAACGGCGTCGATGTGATTGGTGAATCCGATGCCGGGCGCAGCTTCCAGGCGTTCTGGGACCTGCTCAATGATCCGCGCCGCAGCGGCGAACTCGACGCTGCGCTGGACACCGTGCTCAACCGTGGCTTCACCCGCAAGCTGGACCGCAACGAGCGCAATTTCCTGCGCAACTTCACCAGCACCTTGCTGGAACGCGGCAGCCAGGTGCACGAGGTGATGCAGCATTTCGCCCGCAGCCTGCGAGGCTTCGTGCAGAGCCGCGGTTACCTGGAACAGCGCCGCCTCAACCAGCTGCTCAAACAGGCGCAGGGCCAGGCCCTGCAGCTGCGCGACGAAGTGCGTCCCACCGCGCCTACCGGCTTCGTGCTGCCGCTGTCCTCGGCGCGCGTGCGCTCGATCGGCCAGTGGCGCCTGCACGACCCGCGCACGCATCAGGTCGACACTTCCATCTATTACGCCGAGGCTGCCGAGATCACCCTCGACAGCGTCGGTGACCTGGTCGCGCAGTCGGAAATCGACGTGCGCACGCTGAAAGACAATCTCTTCATGCTGCTGGGTTCACGCCCGCGCCTGAGCATCTCGCAGGTATTGCGCGAGCGGCCGGCGCGGCAGGGCCTGGGCAGCGTGATCGGCTATCTCTCCATCGGCACCCGCCATGGCAAGGTGATGACCGACCAACTCGAAACCGTGGAATGGACCGGCGGTGACGGCGTGGTGCGACGCGCCCGCGTGCCGCTGATCTGGTTCCTCAAGGAAAGACGCGATGAACTGGTCTGAGACCGAAACTGAAATGGAAGCCGCCCCGGCGCCGGCCGCCCCGGTGCTGACCGGTGGCGCCTTGTTCGTCGGCGACAGCGGCCGCCTGCCGGTCGATGCACGCCGCGCGCTGTGCCTGCTGCTGGCCGGCCCCAGCGTTGATGCCCAGCGCCAGCCAGCGCAATGGGCGGCGCTGCTGCGCAATGAAGACGACGTGCGCAGCCTGCTGTGCGAACTGTTCCTGGAGCTGGTGCTGGACCGTGATGGCGGCGTCGCCTTCACCCGCCAGTTCGATACTGCCGAACTCGACTCGCCCAACCTGCTGCGCGCTGCACCGCTGACCTTCATCGAGTCGGTGCTGCTGCTGTTCCTGCGCCAGCAGCTGGCCGAGGCCGATACCCGCGGCGAACGCGCGGTGGTGGCCGAGTTCCAGCTGGTGGAAGCGATGAGCATCTACCAGAAGAACGTCTCCACCGATCAGGCCGGCTACGGCAAGCGGGTCACCGCTGCCATCGCCAAGATGCGCGAGAACCAGCTGCTGTCCAAGCTGCGTGGCAGCGAGGACCGCTACGAAGTGTCGCCGGCACTGAAGCTGTTGTTCTCGGCCGAGGACGTGCAGGTGCTGGTCGAGGCTTACCGCCAGTTGCGCGACGGCGATGCCGTCGCTGACGCGGTTGCCTACGATGAAGACAACAACGGCGCTGCCGCCGAATGATGCCTGGCACCCACGCCACGCTGACCAGAATGACCACCGCCGCGCCTTGCGTGGCGGCTGAAGGATGAGCCGTATGGAAACCACGTCCCACACCCTGCTTCCCAATGCCGCGTTGTTCAACGACCCGGCCAGCGATGCCCGCGCGAACCAGTTCCGCATGCGCCGTTTGCAGGTGCTCAACTGGGGTACGTTCTCCGGCCTGACCGAAGTGCCGATCGCCGAACGGGGCTTCCTGTTCGTCGGCCGCTCCGGCTCGGGCAAGTCCACCCTGCTCGATGGCATGAGCGCACTGCTGACGCCGCCTAGCATCGTCGACTTCAACGCCGCCGCGCGTGAAGCCGAGCGTTCGGGCCGCGACCGCTCGCTGGTGTCGTATGTGCGTGGCGCCTGGGCCGACCAGCAGGACAGCGAGTCCGGTGAAATCGCCACCCAGTACCTGCGCAAGGGCGCGACCTGGAGCGCATTGGCGCTGGAATACCACAACGCCCGCGGCGACGCGGTGTCGATCGTGCGGCTGTTCTGGATTGCCGGTGCCGGCACCTCGGCCAATGACGTGCGCAAGCATTACATGGTGATCCCACGTCGCTTCGACCTGGCCACCGAGATGGAAGGCTTCGACCTGGACCTGCGCAAGCTGCGCGGCCGCCTGGGCGAAGACGTCGGCCACTTCGACAGCTTCACCGGTTATGCCGAGCGCTTCCGACACCTGCTCGGCATCGGCAACGACATGGCGCTGCGTCTGCTGCACAAGACCCAGTCGGCCAAGAACCTTGGCGACCTCAATGGCTTCCTGCGTGGCTTCATGCTGGAAGAACCGCGCACCTTCGAAGCCGCCGACCGCCTGGTCGATGACTTCGCCGAACTTGATGGCGCCCACCACGCCGTGGTCACCGCGCGCCGCCAGGTTGAAACGCTGACCCCGGCGCGTGATTTCCACCAGGACCTGATGACGCTGCGCAAGGGCGTGGCGACGCTGCGTGACCTGCAGATCGGCATTGACGGTTTCCGCGAGGAAAAGCGTCTGGAGCTGGTCAACGAGCGCCTGAAGGAAGTGGAAATGCTCGACCGCGGCCTGATGGGCGAGGAAGGGCAGCGGCGGCAGTCGCTGGACAACCACGAACAGAAGCTGATCGAACTGGAACGCCAGCAGCGCGAGCAGGGCGGTGAGCGCATCGACGAACTCGAACGCGAGCGTATTCGCATCGAACGCGAGGTCGAAGAACGCAGCCGCCGCCGCAAGCAGCTGGAAGGCGCCTGCCGCCAGCTCGGCATGGTGCTGGCTGAAACCGCCAGCGGCTTCTCCGAACAGGTGGAGCAGGCGCGTGCCTTGATCGATGGCACCAAGTCCGGCGCCGGCACCGTGGACGATGCCATCGCCGAGCGCATGGCCGAGCGCCGCGACGACGAGAAGCGTTTCGCCGCACTGCGGGTGGAGCTGGAATCGCTGAAGGCGGCGCCGAGTTCGATCCCGGCGCCGCTGCAGCAGATGCGCGCACGTCTGTGCGACGACACCGGCCTGTCCGAGTCCGCGCTGCCCTTCGTCGGCGAGTTGATTCAGGTACGCGAGGACCAGATCGGTTGGCGTGGTGCGATCGAGCGCGTGCTGCATGGCTTCGCGCAATCGCTGCTGGTCGACGAGAAGAATCACCAGCAGGTCGCCGAGTGGGCCAACCGTACCCACCTGGGTACCAAGCTGGTGTATTTCCGCATCCGTGACAACGAACTGCTGCACGCACGCGAGCCGGAGAAGCGTTCGCTGATACACAAGCTGCAGTTGCGTGATCATCCCTACGGCGATTGGGTCTACAACGAGCTGCAGCGCCGCTTTGATTACACCTGCGTGGAGAACGCTGGGCAGCTGCGCAACGAAGACCGCGCGATCACCCGCGAAGGCCAGATCAAGCATCCGGGCGACCGCTACGAGAAGGACGACCGGCATGCGGTCAACGATCGCAAGCGCTGGATGCTGGGCCACGACAACCGCGACAAGCGTCGCGTGTTCGAACGCGAAGGCCAGGAGCTGGCCCAGCGCATCGCCCGCAGCGAGGCCGATGTGGCAATGCTGCGCAAACAGCGCGAGAGCGGGCAGGAAAAGCAGTTGGCCGCGCACTCGCTGATCGAGCGCGACTGGGACGAAATCGATGTCGGTCCGCGCCTGCAGCGACTGAGCGATATCGATGAGCAGCTGGTCGACCTGCGCGAAGGTGACACGGCACTGGCGCGTATCGGCCAGCAGATCGAATTGACCCGCGGCCTGCGTGACCAGGGCAAGCGCACCTATGAAGACGTGCGACTGGAACGCGGTCAATTCTCGCGTGAGCGCGCACGCCTGGAGCAACTGCGTGACAACGGCCAGGCGCGCGTCGCCAGCGCACCGTTGACCGAGCTGCAGCGCGAAGGTCTGGAAGAACGCCTGAACATCCTGCCGGGCTTGAACCTGGAAAGCCTGGAAAGCCACTTCCGTGTGATCGAGCGTGGTCTGGCCGAAGAGTTGGGCAGCAGCCAGGGCCGTGATGCCAAGTTGACCCAGCATCTGCTCGATTGCTTCCGCAAATACACCCAGCAGTGGCCGGAAGACTCTGGCGACTTCACGGTGTCGCTGACCAGTGCCGACGATTTCCTTGCGCGTTTGACCCGCCTGGAGAGCGACGGTCTGCCGCGCCATGAAGGCCGCTTCTTCGAGCTGCTGCAGACCCAGAGCAAGAACAACCTGCTGGCCCTGCAACGGCACACCGCCGAAGCGCACAAGGCGATCAAGCAGCGCATGGACGAGGTCAATGCCTCGCTGGAACAGGTCGCATTCAACCGCGGCACCGTGTTGGCCATCGACGTGCACGACCGGCGCCTGCCGGAAGTGCAGGATTTCCAGCTGCAGCTGCGTGCGGTGTTGACCCACCAGCAGACCGAAGACCGCTCGCTGGCCGAGTCCCAGTTCAACGTGTTGCGTGACCTGGTGCGTCGCCTTGGCGCGCAGGAACCTGAGTTGCGCCGCTGGCGCGAGCAGGTGCTCGACGTGCGCCAGCATGTGGAGTTCATCGGCGTCGAGCTGGATGCTGATACCCGCGAGCAGGTGGAAATCTATCGCAGTGGCGCCGGCAAGTCCGGTGGCCAGCGGCAGAAGCTGGCGACGACCTGTCTTGCCGCCGCGCTGCGCTACCAGCTGGGTGGCGAAGACGGTGAGCTGCCGCGCTACGCCGCGGTGGTATTGGACGAAGCCTTCGACAAGGCCGACAACGAATTCACCGCCTTGGCGATGAACATCTTCGAGAACTTCGGTTTCCAGATGGTGGTGGCCACCCCGCTGAAGTCGGTGATGACGCTGGAGCCGTTCATCGGCGGCGCCTGTTTCGTCGAGATCAGCGGCCGCCATGACTCAGGCGTGCTGCTGATCGAGTACGACGACGCAGGCAATCGCCTGAAGCTGCCGGCGCGCGCACGTGGTGCGATGGCGCAGGCCAATGCGGAAGATGCGGTGGATGTGCCGGTTGCGGCTGAGGCACCGGCTGCGTCCAGTGCAGCTGCTGATGCCGAGCTTGAAGCGCCGGTTGCTGAAGCTGCAGTGGAAGCGGAAGCCAAGCCTTCGGTGAAGAAAGCTGCGAAGAAGGCTTCGACGAAGAAGAATATTCCAGCCTGACGGTCGGGAAGCGCGATTTTCCCTATTGTCAGGGCCGCCAGGCTTTTTCTTCTCCCGCTTACGGGGGAAGGTGCCCGAAGGGCGGATGGGGGGAGTTTTTGACGTTGCTTTGGCTGGCGCATCGAGCCAAAGCCAAAGCCAAAGCCAAAGCCAAAGCCAAAGCACCCCTCCCCAACCCTCCCCTTGGCCTTCGGCCAAAGGGAGGGAGCACCGCCAAAGCAAAGCCAGCGCTGCGCTTGTTACCCTCCCATAACCCAATACACGCGCAACGGAGATCAGCATGCATTACGTGGAAATCATCACCGCCCTGGTGGTGCTGCAATACTTGTTCTTCATTGTGCAGGTCGGCCGCGCGCGTGGCCGCTACGGCGTCAAGGCACCCGCCGTTACCGGCCACGAAGGCTTCGAGCGCGCCTACCGCGTGCAGATGAACACCCTGGAGCTGATGGTCGCGCTGCTGCCAAGCATGCTGATCGCCGCACGCTTCTGGCCGGCCGAATGGGTGGCAGGCATTGGTGCGGTGTACCTGGTCGGCCGCTTCATCTACTGGCGTGCCTATGTCGGCAACCCATCCAGCCGCGGTCTGGGCTTCGGCCTGTCGATGCTGCCGGTGCTTGTGCTGCTGTTGATGGCGCTCGCTGGCGCGTTCCTGCGCTGAGCAATCCAGCTCTTGTAGGAGCGGCGTAAGCCGCGAAGCAGGGCCGCCTACCGCCGTCGATCAATCTGCAATCGAGACAAGCCCGGCGTTGGGTCAGCAGGAATTCCAGCGGACTGGGCACTCGAGCCCACCGGCTTCGCGGCTTACGCCGCTCCTACAACAACGGCATTGGACCAAGGGAGCCTCGCGGCTCCCTTGGTCGTTTTCCGACTCAGAAATCCATGCTGAGCCTTGCGTAGGTGTAGCGGCCGGGCAGGTCGTAGGTTCCCGGGTCATAGCCATTGAGCGTGCAGCTCAGGCAGATCGGCGGGTTCTTGTCGAACACGTTGTTGACACCGACGCTCACCTTTACGCCCTTCATCCACGCATCGGTACGCCAGCTGACCTGTGCGTCGTGATAGGTGGTCGCGCCCAGCCAGTGCTGATCGGCGACGCTGTCGGTGCAGATCGCAAAGCCGTTGGCACCGGCACAGCTTTCGCGCAGACGGTCGATGTAACGCATCGTCCAGTTCACGTTCCAGTTGTGGAAGTCCCAGTTGGTGGCCAAGGTCGAACTCCATTCCGGGATCGAGCTGTCACTGACTTCGATACCCGGACCCTTCGGCTCCGGTTGCCCGGATTCGTTGATCAGCTCGTAGCGCGTCACCCAGGTCGCCTTCCAGTCGAAACCGAGCTGGCCCCAGCCGTTCTCCGGCAGCAACCAATGTGCGTTGAAATCCCAGCCACTGGTGTTGATGGTGCCAAGGTTGGCGAGGATGTCCTCGAAGCGCACGATCTGGCCGCGGTCGTTGCGGGTATAGCTGGCACAGGCCACGGCATCGCGGGTATCGATGCAGCGGTCCATGATGGCCTGCGCGTCCGGTGCCTGGATGGCCTTGTCGATGGTGTGGCGGTAGAAGGTCACACCCAGGTCGAGCTTGCTGGCCCAGCTGCTGTCTTCGGCCCAGCTTGGGCTCCACACCGCACCGGCCATGAACGAGCGGCTTTCTTCCGGCTGCAGGTCGCGGTTGCCGGAGGTCACCACCGAGATCTGCGGATTGGCCTGTTCATAGCCCGGCGGTACGCCATCGGCCACGCACTTGGGGGTGGTGGATGCGGCGTTGTTGCAGGGGTCGACGATGGTGGCGTCGAAGCGGCTCAGCGTGCCGTACAACTCACCGATCGACGGCGCACGGAAGCCCTGTGCGAATGACATGCGCAGCAACAGCTCATCGGCCGGCTGCCAGCGCAGCCCGATCTTGCCGGTGCCGGTGCCGCCGAAGGTGGAGTAGTCCGAGTAACGGCCGGCAATGCTCAGGTCCAGGCTCTTGCCCCAGAAGCCTTCGCGCGCCAGCGGCACGTCGAACTCGACATAGCCTTCCTTCACCGAGTAGCTGCCGATGGTCACACCCGACGGCACGCCGTTGTACTCGCCGGCGACGGTGATCGGGTCGGGGTGGTATTCGCCCTTGTAGCGACGCCATTCGGCACCGGCGGCGAAGGACACCGGCCCGGCCCAGATGTCGAACAACTCGCCGGTGATATTGGCCGAGCCCAGCGACAAGGTGTTCTTGCTGCGATCACGCACGATCGGCGAGATCCACGCCAGCATCTCGGGGGTGATGGTGCCGGGGCCGCCAAACAGGTTCAGTGGCACGCAACCGGCGATGGCCGCACATGCTGCTGGATCGCCCAGTGCCTGGTTGATGTGTTTGATGTTGTAGCTGCCGGTATTGGTCTGGGTAGCCTTGCTCTCGCTGGACATCACATTGACGTCCCAGTTCCAGGTGCGCTGGTTGACCTCGAAGATGCCGTCCAGTCCGCCGGCGGCGTACCAGGTCTTGACGTCCTGCTCGTAGCGGCGCGGGCCGCCTTCCACCGGTCGTCGACCGAGCAGGAACAAATTGGGATTGGCCCCCATCGTGGTCAGGTCGAAGCCGAAGGGGTTGTACGGATTGTTGGCCGAGATGACCAGTTTGGTTTCGGCCCAGTCGTTGTACACGCCGGCATCAGTGCCGAGGAAGATCGGCTCCGGTGCGGCCTGGTTGGCGGACTCGCGCTCGCTGTACAAACCGCGGAACCAACCGCTGACATTCGGGGTGAATTCAAAGCGCACCTGGCCGAATACCGATTTGCGCTCGTTGGGAGTCAGCAACAGGTTGTAGGGTGCGAAGTTGAATCGGTTGGCGGTACCGAAGCGGATGAAGTCGCCGGGGAACGCGGCCCCGTTGGCGAAGTTGGCGCCATTGGGCAAGGTGATGTTGCAGGTCGCCGAACCGGGGATGGGATTGCCGGCAGCGTCCTGACCAAGCGGACACAGCCCGCCGTACGTATTGTTGCCGTCCGGCGGCGCAAACACCGTGCGGCCGCCTGGCGTGGCCGAGCTGCCGTTGGCCAGGCCGGTGCCTGGTACTGGCTCGGTCGCCCACTTGTATTCGGACGAGCTGATCTCTTTCTGCTTGAACCACGACGCTCCAACAATCCACTGCGCGCGTTCACTGCTGCCGCCGAAGCTCAGGTCGATGCTGCTGGTGTCGCCACCCTTGAGGTTGTAGTCGCCGTACTGCACCTCGACATGGCCGCCGTCGGCGCCCTTCTTGGTGATGATGTTGACCACGCCGGCAATCGCGTCGGAGCCGTAGATCGAGGAGGCACCGTCTTCCAGCACTTCGATGCGATCGACGATTGCCAGTGGAATGGTGTTCAAGTCCACCGACGAGCCCACGCCCGAGCCGGAGGATTCATTGACCCAGCGGATGCCGTCCACCAGCACCAGCACGCGCTTGGGTCCGAGATGACGCAGGTCCACCGTCGCCGCACCGGCGCCGACACCGCCGCCATCAGGTGGAAAACCAAAGTTGCCGCTGGAGTTGAGCTTGGTGCTTAACGATGCGCCGCTGGCAGTGAGGTGCTGGACCACGTCGGCGACCGAGCTGTAACCGGTGCGTTCGATGGCTTCGCGGCTGAGTACCTGCACCGGAACCTGGGTTTCCAGTTCGGCCTTCTTGATGCGGGTACCCGTGACTTGAATGCTGTCCAGGGTCTTGGGAGTACTGTCTGGCGCCTGTTGCGCGAAGGCCGCGCCGGGCAGCAGGCACAACAATGACAGGCGGACAGCGCAGCTCAGGCGGCGCGGGCGTAGCGGTAACAACGTCATCGGAATGCTCCTGGTGATTGCCGGACTACGTGCCCGCCACCATGACGGGCGTAGCCGATTTGTAAGCAATTCGTTAGGAGCAAACAAGCGGCGACGCCGCAACGCGAGCCTGAATCCGCACACTGAAACGGTAGTTACATCACCTCATCGTGCTGAATAGCCACCATCGACCAAGTGGTAGCTCCCGGTGATGAACGACGCTTTGTCCGACAACAGGAAGCAGGTCAATGCCGCTACTTCCTCCGCCGTGCCCAGGCGACCTGCCGGATGCAGCGCCACCAGCCCGGCATGGGCGCGCTCGTCCATGCTCTGCAGCAACGGGGTATCGATGAAGCCCGGACCTACCGCATTGATGCGCATACCGCGCGCGGAGTATTCCAGCGCCGCGCTCTTGGTCATGCCGACCAGTGCGTGCTTGGCCGCCACGTAAGCGGCCGCGCCGGCCCAGCCGTTGCTGCCGAGGATCGAGGCCATGTTGACGATGGCACCGCCGCCACTGGCAAGGATCGCGGGGATTTCGTACTTCATCGAGTAGAACACGCCGTGCAGGTTGACCCCGAGCACGCGGTGCCATTCTTCCAATGGGTAGTCGGCGGTCTGCAGGCTGGCGCCGCTGATGCCGGCATTGTTGACCGCCAGGTGCAGGCCGCCAAAACGCTCGTTGCAGGCGTTGACCATCAGCCGCACCGCGTCCGGGTCGCTGACATCCACCTGCAGGGCGTGCACCTGCTCGCCCAGTGACATGGCCACGGCGGTGGCAGCATCGCCGTCGATATCGGCGGCCAACACCTGCGCGCCGCGTGCGGCGAGTTGTCGCACCACCGCCTCTCCTATTCCGGAGGCGGCACCGGTAACCAGCGCAATGCGGCCGGCAAAATCCTGTTGCATGGGAAGCTTCCACAACTGCGGTCATTCCGCATATGGCTAGGCTCCCGCGTTTGCCTTACAGGCGCATTGCGCCGGATCAATCCAGTGCGGCAGCGGGCGTGTGCTGCAGCGGCGGCTGAACTCCGGCATGTTGCCCGGGGCGGGTATGCAGCGGCACGAAAGCACTCAGATCGGCTGCACGCATCGGCCGGCCAAAGAAATAGCCCTGCCCGTAGAGCACGCCGTTGCTACGGAAGAAATCGGCCTGTTCCTGGGTCTCGATGCCTTCCGCCAGGGTCTGCATGCCCAGGCTGCGTGCCAGCTCGATGATATGAATGGCGACCTGGCTGGTCACCGCTTCGGTGCAGGCGGTGGAGGTGAAGCTCTTGTCCACCTTGAGGATGTCGAACGGATAGGTGGTCAGGTAGGCAAGGCTGGAATAGCCGGTGCCGAAGTCATCGATGGCGATTTCGATGCCCATTGCGTGGATCGCTGCCACCACGTCCTGAGCGCTGGCTTCCTCCAGCAGGCCACGCTCGGTGGCTTCCACCACGAACAGGCCATTGCCGGGACCGATGGCGCGTTGCATTTCCGCCAGCAGCCGTGGGGTGTCCATCGATTGCAGGTCGCGTGGTGACAGGTTCACGCCGAGGCGGAAGCGCGGGTATTGGCGGAAGAAGCCGCTCAGGTCCTGGACCACCAGTTCCAGGACCCGGCGGGTGACCAGCTGGATCAGCCCGGCATCCTCGGCGAAGGGAATGAAGTGGTCCGGTGGCACCACGGTGCCGTCCTCGTGCTGCCAACGCAGCAGCGCCTCGGCACCGATGCAGGTGCCGTCCTGCAGGCAGAACACCGGCTGGTACATCAGGAAGAAATGCCCGTTGTTGATGGCGCGCAGCAACTCGGCACGGGTCGACCATTGGCGGCGGATCATCATCAACGCCATCCCCAGCACCGCCAGCCCGGCGATGATGCCGATCGGGATGAACCAGTGCGCGAACTGGGCCATGCGTGTATCGATCGTGGCCAATGGCGTGGCCACGATCACCCCGGTGCCGCCCGGGCGAAGTACGCGGCGCACCACCAGATAGCCCGCTTCGGCATCCGTGAAGTGGCCGTCGTTGTTCTTGTCCGCCGTCGTCGTGGTCCAGCTTGGCAGCAGCGTGCCCTGGCGCGCGGCGTAGCGGCCGTCCATGCTGTTGAACAGGCCGAGTGACAGGTCGGGGCGGGCGAACGGGGAGATCAACCCGTCCGGGAAGACCAGCAGCGCGTAGCCGTCCTTTTCCAGGATCACGTACTCGCGCCCGGGCAAGCCGGGCACCTGCACCTGGGTGTAGACCAGCACGCCATCAGCTGCACGCAGGGGGTGGCGAGGCAGCACGATCTGCCGCATCAGTGCGCCGCCGGAGGAGCAGGCGATCTTGCCATCCTGCAGGTACAGCGTGCTCTTGACGATGTGCGAGCTGATACCGAAGCGCTGCATACGCAGCAGCCCTTCCGGGCTGCAGGGGGCATCCCCGCTGCTGCGCATTTCCGTGCTCAAGCGTTCGATCACATCGATGGTGCCGGCAACCTCGCGGCGGATGCTCGCCGAGACGTCATCGAGCAACACGTACTTCTCGCGGATGGCCTGTTTTCTCGCCTGGTGCAGCGAGTAAACCACCGGGACACAGGCAAGTATCGCTGCGGCGAGCAGCAGCAACCCTGCGATTCGATAACGTTTTGTCATGGATGCGCCATCCCCGGTTGGCTGCCTACTGCATCACTATGTGACGTACATCAAAAATTTCCAGTGATTTATATTTATCTATGTGCAAGCCGGCTTCACGCGGCGCTGAAGGTATCCCAGGCCATGCGTGTGATCAGTACCACTACCAGGACCACAAAAAGCTTGCGAATCAATGGGGTGCCACCGCGCAGGGCAAGCCGGGTGCCGGTCACCGCGCCCAGCACATTGGCCGCCGCCATCGGAATGGCGAGCGCCAGAAGCACATTGCCGCTGGGCACGAAGAACGACAATGCCGCCACGTTGGTTGCCAGATTGACAACTTTGGAGGCAGCCGAGGCACGCAGGAAGTCCAGTCCGAAGAACCGCACGAACAGGAAGATCAGGAAGCTGCCGGTGCCCGGCCCGAAGAAACCATCGTAGAAACCGATCACCCCGCCCATCGCCAGTGCGATCAGCAACTCCCGGCGGCCAACCTCGCGTGGCCGGTGCAGCGCACCGAAGTCCTTCTTGGCCAGCGTATAGCCCAGCATCACGATCAGCAGGGTCAGCACCAGTGGCCGTACCGCCTCCTTGGACAGCAGCGTCACCGCAGTGGCACCGAGGAAGGAGAACGCAAACGCGGCGGCGGCCGCCAACAGCACCGGCCGCCACGGGAAGCGCACCGCGCGCGCATAGCGCAGCGCCGAAGCACCGGTACCGAACACCGAACTGAACTTGTTGGTGCCGAGCAGGGCCGCAGGGGTCTGCTGCGGCAGGGCAGTGAACAAACCCGGCAACTGGATCAGACCACCACCGCCGACCGCCGCATCCACCAGCCCCGCGATGAAGGCGATGACCAGCAGCCAGGGCAGTTCGGGGGGGATCAACTCCAGCATGGCAACTCCGGCGCAGGGCGCGACAGCATACGCTCAGTGCGGCGGTGTATCGCTTGGAACCGGGCCGCGCGGCAATTGCCCATGCAGCGCAGGCTGGTATGCACGGTTGTCGGCAGCCACAAACTGGAACAGCGCCTCGGCGCTCATCGGCCGGCCGAACAGATAGCCTTGGCCATACAACACCCCCCGGGAGCGGAAGAATTCGGCCTGCTCCGTGGTTTCAATGCCTTCGGCCAAGGTCTGCATGCCCAGGGTGTGGGCGAGGTCGAGAATGTGCTCAGCCACCTGGCTGGTCACCGCCTGGGTGCAGGCGGTGGAGGTGAAGCTTTTGTCCACCTTGAGGATGTCGAACGGATAGGTGGCCAGGTAGGCCAGACTGGAATAGCCGGTGCCGAAATCGTCGATGGCCAGTTCAATACCCAGTGCGCGGATCGCGTCGAGCACGCTCAATGCACTGGTCTCTTCCAACAGCGCACGCTCGGTGGCCTCCACCACGAACTGGCCACAGCCAGGGCCGATGTTCTGCAGCATCTCGCCCAGCAGCCCGGGTGTCTGTTCCGATTGCAGATCGCTGGCCGCCAGGTTCACCGCAAGGCGGAAGGTCGGCATGCGTCGCAGGAAGCTGCTCATGTCCTTTTCCACCAGTTGCAGCACTTGCCGTGTGATCTGCTGGATCAGCCCGGATTCTTCAGCGATCGGAATGAAGCGGTCAGGCAGCAGTACCGTGGCCTCCTCATACTGCCAACGCAGCAGCGCCTCGGCGCCAATGCAGCGGCCATCGTGCAGATCGATCAGCGGCTGGTACAGCAGGAAGAAGTGGCCTTTTCCGAGCGCACGCAGCAACTGGTTGCGTGGTGAGAGCTGGTGCCGGCTGAGCAGCAGCACGCTCGCCAGCACGCTCAAGCCGATCACGATGCCGGCCGGGATGAACCAGCGCCCGAACCAGGCCATGCGGGCATCGATGCTGGCAATTGGCGTGGCGACGATCACGCCGTCGTCCCCGCCCTGCATGATGTGCCGTACCACCAGGTAACCCGCATCGGCATCCAGAAAACGGCTCGATGCGCGCGCAGTGCTGGCGGAGGATGCCCAGTGATCGAGCACGCCGCCGTTGCGGACGCTGTACAGGCCGTTGCGGGGCGTGAACAGGCCCAATGACAGGTCGGCACGGACGAACGGCGCGATCACGCCCTCCGGGTATACCAGCAACGCATAGCCTTCCTTCTCCAATACCGCATAGCTGCGGTCATGCACGCCGGGCAGCCGCACATCGGAGTAGACATGGATGCCGTCGGCGCGCTTCGGTGGCGCGTGCCCAAGCACCAATTGCTGCATCAGCGGATCGCTGGAGGAGCAGACCACGCGATGGTCCTCCAGATACAACGCCGCGATGGAGATCTGGGTTCGCGCCGCTACCCGTTGCAGATGCCGGATGCCCGCAGGGCTGCACGCGGCCTCACCCCTGGCCGACATCTCGGTATGCATTCTGGTCAGCATGACGAGTGCATTGCGCACGCGCCGATCCAGCCCCTGTGCTACATCGTCCAGCTCCCTGTACTTGTCGCCGATGGCTTGTTGTCGGGCCTGATGCAATGCGTAGAACACGGGAAGACAACCCAGCAGCAAACCTGCAAGCAGGAAAATTGCAGCGATCACATGGCGGCGTTTCATGGCTGCCCCATCCGGGGATTGGCGGGAGTCGCGCAAATATGTGACGTGAATCGGCAAGAAAACAATGTGCAGACAACTGTCCACAAACCGCGTGGTTACACGCCACCCAAGCTGTCCCATGCCTTGCGCGCGATGAACATCATCAGCAACACAAGGAAAGGCTTGCGGATCAATGGTGTGCCATCGGCATCGCCATTCGTGTGCCGACCACGGCGACACGGACGCTGGCTGCTGCCATGGGTACAGTGGATCCAGTGGCTACGACGGTCCGGGTGGCAACAACGCCAGCATGGCAATGCCGGCGCAGGATGCGCCGTCATACGCTCGGCGTCTGGCCATCGCTTGGAACCGCAGCGTCCGTGGATGAAAATGCAGCGATGCAGATATCTCCCACTACTCCCTGTCCCTGCGGCCGCGACCAGGCCTATGCGGCCTGCTGTGGCCGTTACCACGCCGGCCAGGCCGCAGCTGACGCCGAGTCACTGATGCGTTCGCGCTACAGCGCCTATGTGCTCAAGGACGTCGACTACCTGTTGGCCAGCTGGCACCCGGACACCCGTCCGGCCACGCTCTCCTTGGACGATGCTCCCGGCCAGCGCACGCAATGGCTGGGACTGAACGTGCAGCGGCATGCAGTCACCGGCGAAGACACCGCCGACGTCGTATTCACCGCCCGCTATCGCGTAGGCGGTGGCAGCGCGGTGAAGATGGTCGAGCACAGCCGCTTCCAGCGCATCGACGGCCGCTGGTATTACCTGGATGCCGCTGGCTGAAGCGCGCGGCTTCCCGCGCACCGCGACGGGGGCGAGGCAGCGGCAGCGATCCCTAGTAGAGCCGAGCCATGCTCGGCTGGAGCCCTACCGGTGAAGCCTCCGCCGAGCATGGCTCGGCACTACGCTTCCGCTCCCTCCCTTGCGCTACGCGCAGGGGAGGGCTGGGGAGGGGTGCTTTTGGCTTTCGCCTCCCCAAACACCTTCAGCCTCGCGGCTCACGCCGCTCCCACAACCAAACGCAACCACACCGCTTATCATCAAGCTCCAGTGCAAGGAGCGTATGGATGAACCCGATCAACCTGCTGCGTGCAGGCACCACGATGGCAGCGCTCACGCTGGTCGTCCCTGCCCAGGCCGCAATCACCGACTTCGGCAGCTGTGGCGCCTCACTCAAGGCCGCTGCCGTTGCCCAGGGCATCAGCGGCGAAAAGTTTGATCAGGTCTTCAGCAGCATCACCCCCGACCTGAGTGTGCTGCCGTTGCTCGACGCGCAACCCGAGTTCACCACCCCGATCTGGGACTACCTGGCCTCGCTGGTGGACAGCCGTCGTATCGCCGATGGCCGCGCGCTGCTCAGCCAGCACCGTGCGCTGCTGGACCAGGTCAGTGCCCAGTACGGTGTCGATCCGGCCACCATCGTCGCGGTCTGGGGCGTGGAAAGTGATTATGGCCGCGTGTTCGGCAAGCGTCCGTTGCTGCAGTCGCTGGCCACCCTGTCCTGCAATGGCCGACGCCAGCCCTTCTTCAAGGGTGAGCTGCTGGCCCTGCTCAAGCTGATCGACAAGGGTGACCTGAATCCCAGCGGCCTGACCGGCTCCTGGGCCGGCGCCTTCGGCCACACCCAGTTCATGCCATCGACCTACGCCCGCATCGCCGTGGACGGCGATGGCGACGGCCGCCGCGATCTGGTCGCCAGCATTCCCGATGCGCTGGCCTCCACCGCCAACTATCTGAAGCAATCCGGTTGGCGCAGCGGCCAGCCGTGGGGCGTGGAAGTCCGCATCCCGGCCAACTTCAACGCCGCACTTGCCGGCCGCACCAAGCGCAAACCGCTGGCGGACTGGCGCGCGCTGGGCATCACCCTGGCCGACGGCAAAGCGCTGCAGGTAGCGGCCATCGGCGACGACAGCAATGCCGCCTTGCTGCTCCCGGCCGGTGCCAAGGGGCCGGCCTTGCTGGTGTTCCGCAACTACGACGCGATTTATTCCTATAACGCCGCCGAGAGCTACGCATTGGCGATTGCCACCTTGGCTGACCGCCTGCGCGGCGGTACCGGTCTGAGTGCCGCCTGGCCCACCGATGACCCCGGTATCGGCCGCGACGAGCGCCGCGAACTGCAGACCCTGCTGCTCGCGCGCGGGCACGATATCGGCAGCGCCGACGGCATGGTCGGCACCGCCACCCGCCGCGCCATCCAGGTCGAACAGCAGCGCCTCGGCTGGAAGCAGGCCGACGGCCGTGCCGGCACCCGCATCCTGCAGGCGCTACGCAACGCCAAACCGGCGCAGCCCACCGCGTTCCAGCTGCCGCCCAACTACCAGCAACTTGTCCAATCACCGATCGTACGGAGCAGTGTTTCAATGAAGGATGTGCAGGGCCTGAGCACAGGCGACTTCAAGGGCTTCACCGCCTGGAAGGTGGAAACCCCGTTCTCCACTGCTGCCATCAGCGTGTTTGGCGGCCAGTTGCTGTCCTTCGTGCCGAATGGTGGCCAGGACGTGATGTGGCTCTCGCCCAGCGCCAAACAGCCGCCCACGCCCATCCGTGGCGGTGCGCCGGTGTGCTGGCCGTATTTCTCGCGGCAAGGGCAGGGCAATGACGTGCCTGCGCATGGTTTCGTGCGCACTGTTGCCTGGGAGCTGCGCGACGCCCGTCGCGAAGCCGATGGCAGCGTGGTGTTGACCCTTGCACCGCCGCCGATGGACAACCTCGGGCTGCGCCTGCAGATGGTGGCGCGCATCGGCCGCACCCTGGAGCAGGAACTGATCACCGAGAACACCGGCAGCCAGGCGACCAGCTTCACCCAGGCCCTGCACAATTACTTCAATGTCAGCGACGCCTTGAAGGTGGATGTTACCGGGCTGGATGGACTCACCTACCTGGACAAGCTCGACAGCGGCAATGCCCACGTGCAGAAGGGCGACTGGAACCTGCGTGACCCGCGTGACCCCGGCCGCAGCGACCGCCTCTACACCCAGGCCGGCGGCCATTACGTGCTGCGCGACCCGGGTTTCAAGCGCGCAATCGACATCAGCACCAGCGGCAGCCGCACTGCCGTGGTCTGGAATGCAGGCGAAGCCGGTGCCGCGAAGATGGACGACATCGGTGCCGCGTGGCGCAACTACGTCTGCGTGGAGGCCGCCAATGCCGGCCCTGATGTGATCGAGCTGGCGCCCGGCGGACGCCACGTCCTCAAGCAGGTGTTCGAGGTGAAACCACTTTGAGTGCAATCCGCTTGTGACGCGCGCCAACTAGCGTAGATACCGCTGCCAAGAAGGCAGCAGTTGCTCCATCAAGGAAGAAGCAATGCCGAATATCCAGTGGTATTACACCGACGCCCAACACGAGCGGCAGGGGCCACTCGCCACCGCGCAGATGAAGCAGCTGTTTGCTGAGGGTGGGCTGACGCAGTCGGCGCTGGTATGGCGTGCGGGCATGGAGCAATGGCAGCCGGTGCAGGACTTCGCGCTGGAACTGGCCTGGCCGGAGCCGGCGGAAGGCAAGCACGAGGGCAGCAATCCGTACGCGGCTCCAGCTGCCGTTGTCGGTGAGCCGCCGCTCGCGCTGATGGACGATACCTTGCAGCCCTACGCCGATTTTGTCGGCAGCAACTTCGATAAGTACCGCCGGAAGTGGCACCTCGACGGAAAACATCCCCATGCCAAGGACACCTGGCATTGGCCTGCCTTCTGCTTCGGTTTGATGTGGATGCTCTACCGCAAGATGTACCTGCTCGCGGTGATGTGGGGGGGCGGGTCCTTGCTGCTTTCAACCGCGCTGCGCCTGTTGGGTATCCCGGATATTGCGGCATGGGGGGGCAGCATTGGTGTTGCGGTTGCCGCGGGTGGCCTGGGCAACGCCTTCTACCTGAAGCATGCGCAGAAGCAGATCCAGCAGGTGACCTCTGCAAACACCGGGGGCGCCCACGCGCTGCGGGCGCAGCTGCGCCTGCGTGGCGGAACCAGCATCGCCGCCGTGTTCACGGGTATTTTTGTGATGATCGTGATCAACGTGACAATCGTATTCACGATCATGTGAAAAGCGTCAGTGCGCACCGGCTGATATCGAGCCGATGCGCGCTGACTGCATGTACAGAAGTCAGCGCGGTGGCGCAGGCCGACGCAGCACCAGCAAGGTGATCACACCGGCCACCAGCCCCCAGAACGCAGAGCCAATGCCGGCCATCGACAATCCCGATGCCGTTACCAGGAAGGTCACCAGCGCCGGTTCGCGCTCGGCCTCTTCCTTCAATGCCACGGCCAGGCTGTTGCCGATAGTGCCGAGCAGGGCGATACCGGCCAGCGTCGCAATCAGTTCCTTGGGGAACGCCGCGAACACCGCCGCCACGGTCGCGCCGAACAAGCCGATCACGATGTAGAACACGCCAGCACTCACCGCAGCGGTGTACCGCCGTGCCGGATCCTCATGCACATCCCGGCCCATGCAGATCGCCGCGGTGATCGCGGCCAGGTTCAAGGCATAGCCACCGAATGGCGCCAGTGCCGTGTTGACCACGCCGATCCAGCCGATCACCGGCGATATCGGCGCGTCATAACCAGAGGCCTTCAACACCGCAACGCCTGGCACGTTCTGCGAGGCCATGGTGACGATGAACAAGGGTAGGGCGATGCCGAACAATGCAGCCCACGACAGTGTCGGCATGGTGAACACCGGTAGTGCCATCTGCAGCTGCACCTGTTCCATGTGCATCAGCCCCTTGCCGCTGGCGATCGCCACGCCCACCAGCAAGGTCGCGATCACCGCATAGCGCGGCAACCAGCGCCGCCCCGCCAGGTAGGTGGCGAACATCAACAGCACCAGCAACGGCTGGGTGTTCACCGAAACAAAGACATCCAGGCCGAAGCGCAGCAACACCCCGGCCAGCATGCCCGAGGCCAGCGACACCGGAATCCGCCGCATCGCTTTCTCGAATACGCCAGAGAACCCGGCCAGCGTGCCCAGTACCGCGGCCAGTACAAACGCACCGATCGCGTCCGACAGCGGCAGCGTGGTCGCCCCGACCACCAGCATCGCCGCGCCCGGGGTCGACCAGGCCGTCACCACCGGCATCCGGTAGCGCAGTGACAGACCAATACAGGTCACGCCCATGCCGATGCCCAGCGCCCACATCCACGACGCAATCTCGGCCTGCCCGGCACCTACGGCCTGCGCGGCCTGGAACACGATCACCGCCGAACTGGCAAAGCCCACCAGCACCGTAATGAAGCCGGCAACCACGGCAGGCAACGAGAGATCACGAAAGAACGAACGCGGAGCCGGAGTGGTCATCTATATAGAGGTGCAACGGATCAACCCGCATTGTGGCCCAGAGAGCTGCTCTGCGGTCCCAGACAAAAGTAGGCGGAGCAATAGCCCCTCTCCCGCTCACGGGGTGAGAGGGGCAGCTTGCGAACCATTGGTTCGCTGCCCATCGAACGCCCTTGCGCCAGCGTAAGGGCCGGGGCGCGGAGCGGGGGTTGGGGTGAGGGCAGCTCTTCGCCCTGCGACATGGCTGCCCTGGACCGGACGAGCCAAAGCGGCAGCATCACCGCCAAGCCGAGCGGCACATAGGCATTCGCGCTTGGCCAGACCGTCAGCAGGCCGGAATGCCCCACAAAGCGCGAAACCCAACCCGCAAGCAGCCCCACACTTTGCCAACTCTGGCCCCAACCGCCGATTTGCCGCCCTGCAACAAAAAGTGATTGCGATTTTCACAAAGATGTCTAGAATCCACCTCCTCGCTTCACGGCGCCGATCACAGCAGTGACCGACACCAAGAAACGACGTCACCAGCCTCGAAACAGGCTGTTGACGGAAACAAAAAGCCTGCCATAATAGGCGGCTCGCTTCGACGAAAAGCCTTCGGGCTCAACCTTGAAGCCGCCGAGTCAACAACCTCTCAAAAAGGTGTTGACGAAGCAGAAAAGCCGGCTATAATGGGCGGCTCGCTACGACGGAAACGTCGCGGCCTACGAAGAGGGCGCTGAGGCCTGATTCGAAGTTCTTTGAAAGTATGCGCAGGTATCTTGTGAGGACGCCTGCAGGAATGGATGACTGTCCATCTTGCAGACGTTTAATCAAGCAATGATTCAATTGTTTTAATGCAAGCGAAACGTTGC
>NZ_JBSPUF010000004.1:0-84438 GCF_056861425.1 Stenotrophomonas sp. 21LCFQ19
AGGGGCTTATAGAGCGAGGAGCCCGTAGTGCCGAGCCATGCTCGGCAGAGGCCTTACCGGCAAAGCCTCAAGAGCTCCCCTCACCCCAACCCCACTCCCGCAAGCGGGAGAGGGGCTTGTCGCGCGCCGAGCCGGTAGTGCCGAGCCATGCTCGGCAGGGGCATTACCGGGAACGCCTCTGCCGAGCATGGCTCGGCACTACAGGTAAGCTGATGCCGAGCATGGCTCGGCACCACAGGTGATGCATCAGGACTTCATGCGTTCCCAGAAGCCCTTCACGCCGTCGATGAAGGTCGCCGACTTCGGCGAGTGCTTGCGCGCTTCTTCGCCGATGAACGTAGCTTCAAACTGCTCCAGCAACTTGCGCTGCTCGGCCGTCAGGTTGACCGGGGTTTCCACCACGACGCGGCAATACAGGTCGCCTTCGGTGCGGCTGCGCACCGACTTGACGCCCTTGCCACGCAGACGGAACAGCTTGCCAGTCTGGGTCTCGGCCGGGATGCGGATTTCCGCTTCTCCACCCAGGGTTGCGACACGGATTGCATCGCCCAGCGCGGCCTGCGAGATACGTACCGGCACTTCGCAGTGCAGGTCATCGCCATCGCGGGTGAAGATGGCATGCTCGCGCACGCGCACTTCCACGTACAGGTCGCCCGCCGGCGCACCAGCCGGGCCGGCCTCGCCTTCGCCCTGCAGGCGGATGCGGTCGCCGGTATCAACGCCTGCCGGTACCTTGACCGACAACACCTTGTCTTCCTCGACACGGCCATTACCATGGCAGGTCTTGCACGGCTTGCTGATGATCTGACCGCGACCATCGCAGTTGTGGCAGGCTTGCTGCATGGCGAAGATGCCGCGCTGCACGCGTACCTGGCCGCGACCACCGCAGACATTGCAGGTCTCGACCTTGCGGTCTTCCGAGCCACTGCCGTCGCAATCACCGCACTCGGCCAGGGTCGGAATCTCGATGCGGCGTTCAACGCCGGCCACCGCTTCTTCCAGGTCCAGCTCCATCACGTAGCCGATGTCGGCTCCGCGACGCGGCTGACGCGGACCGCCGCCACCTCCGCCAAAAATGTTGCCGAAGATGTCGCCGAAAATATCATTCATGTCCGGACCACCCGGACCACCGCCGCCGCCCATGCCATGCTCGAACGCAGCGTGGCCGTGGGCGTCGTACATGCGCCGCTTATTGCCGTCGGACAGGGTTTCGTACGCCTCCTTGCACTCCTTGAAGGCAGCTTCAGCGGCAGCATCGCCCGGGTTGCGGTCCGGGTGGTGCTTCATCGCACAACGGCGATAGGCCTTCTTCAGCTCTTCATCGGTGGCGGTGCGGGCTACGCCCAGTATTTCGTAATAATCGCGTTTCATCGGCACATGAGGTTCTGTAATCGGGGTTGGGAATCAGGGACGAAAAGCCTGGTATTGCAGATACCGGAAGGGGATCCGGAAGCCGGAACAGTAGTTCCGGATCCCGAATCCCCAGTAACAACACCGGCCTTGCTTACTTCTTGTCGTCCTTGACTTCGGTGAACTCGGCGTCCACCACGTCGTCATTGGACTGGGCGCCAGCATCGGCACCCGGAGCCTGGCCCTGCTCACCGGCAGAAGCGGCGGCAAACAGCGCCTGACCGGCTTCTTCCAGCGACTTCGACTTGGCTTCGATCTGTGCCTTGTCGTCGCCCTTCATCGCGGTTTCCAGGTCGGCCAGTGCAGCTTCAACCTTGCCGATCACGTCGCCGCCAACCTTGCTGCCATGCTCGGTGATGGCGCTGCGGGTGGCGTGGATCAGACCGTCAGCCTGGTTGCGGGCCTGGACCAGCTCCTGGAACTTCTTGTCTTCTTCGCGGTTGGCTTCCGCGTCGGCGACCATGCGTGCGATCTCTTCCTCGGACAGACCCGAACCGGCCTTGATCTCGACCTTCTGTTCCTTGTTGGTCTTCTTGTCCTTGGCCGACACGTGCAGGATGCCGTTGGCGTCGATGTCGAAGGACACCTCGACCTGCGGCATGCCGCGCGGTGCCGGCTCGATGCCGGACAGGTCGAACTTGGCCAGCGACTTGTTGTAACGGGCCTGCTCGCGCTCACCCTGCAGCACGTGCACGGTCACGGCCGACTGGTTGTCCTCAGCGGTCGAGAAGGTCTGCGAGGCCTTGGTCGGGATGGTGGTGTTCTTCTCGATGATCTTGGTGAACACGCCACCCATGGTCTCGATACCCAGCGACAGCGGGGTCACGTCCAGCAGCAGCACGTCCTTGACGTCGCCGCCCAGCACGCCGCCCTGGATCGCAGCACCCAGTGCCACGGCTTCGTCCGGGTTGACGTCCTTGCGCGGTTCCTTGCCGAAGAACTCGGTAACAGCCTGCTGCACCTTCGGCATGCGGGTCTGGCCACCGACCAGGATCACTTCGCTGATGTCGCTCGAACGCAGGCCGGCGTCATTCAACGCAACGCGGCACGGCTCGATCGACTTCTTGATCAGCTCTTCGACCAGGCTTTCCAGCTTGGCGCGGGTCAGCTTGATGTTCAGGTGCTTCGGACCGGAAGCGTCTGCAGTGACGTACGGCAGGTTCACTTCGGTCTGCTGCGCGGACGACAGCTCGATCTTGGCGCGCTCGGCAGCGTCCTTCAGGCGCTGCAGGGCCAACGGGTCCTTGCGCAGGTCGATGCCCTGGTCCTTCTGGAACTCTTCAACCAGGTATTCGATGACGCGGTTGTCGAAATCTTCGCCGCCAAGGAAGGTGTCACCGTTGGTGGCCAGCACTTCGAACTGCTTCTCGCCATCGACGTTGGCGATCTCGATGATCGACACGTCGAAGGTGCCGCCGCCCAGGTCATACACAACGATCTTGCGATCCTTGTTGTCACCCTTGTCCAGGCCATAGGCCAGGGCAGCAGCGGTCGGCTCGTTGATGATGCGCTTGACGTCCAGACCGGCGATGCGGCCAGCGTCCTTGGTGGCCTGGCGTTGGCTGTCGTTGAAGTAGGCCGGCACGGTAATGACTGCTTCGGTGACCTTCTCACCCAGGAAGTCTTCGGCGGTCTTCTTCATCTTCTCCAGCACGCGGGCAGAAATTTCCTGCGGTGCCATCTTCTTGGCATCGCTGGTCTGTACCCATGCATCGCCGTTGTCGTGCGCCAGGATGCCGTACGGCACGTGGGCGATGTCCTTCTGCACTTCGGCGTCGGTGAACTTGCGGCCGATCAGGCGCTTCACCGCGTAGAAGGTGTTCTTCGGGTTGGTGACGGCCTGACGCTTGGCCGAGGCACCCACCAGTACTTCGCCGTCCTTGGTGTAGGCGACGATGGAGGGCGTGGTGCGATCGCCTTCCGAGTTTTCAATGACGCGGGCCTTGCCGCCGTCCATGATCGCCACGCACGAGTTGGTGGTGCCGAGGTCGATACCAATGATCTTGCCCATGGGGGACTCCTGAGATTCGTTTGCCGGCAGCCGCCGGGGATGAATGGGATATGGGGAAGGACCTGATGACATTCAAGTCATCCCCGGAACACTGTTTGCCGACGGCCGCGCCTGATTTAGGCAGCGGCCAGCCAGCGCGGCCGATCAGTCGGCCTGGGCCACCACAACCAGCGCCGGCCGCAGCAGGCGCTCGTTGAGCAGGTAGCCCTTCTGGAACACGGTCACTACCGCGCCCGGGGCCACGCCGGCCGGTGCCGGTACCTGGCTGATGGCCTGGTGATGCTCCGGATTGAAGGCCTGGCCGGCCGGATCCAGCAGGACCAGACCGTTGTCAGCGGCTACTTTGAGCAGCTGCTTGTAGGTCAGTTCCATACCTTCGCGCAGCGGATTGGGCTCGCTGCCAGCAGCAGCCAAGCCTGCATCGAGGCTGTCGAACACCGGCAGCAACTCGCCAAGCAGCTTCTCGTTGGCGAACTTGCGGGCCTGGTCGATATCACGGGCCACGCGCTTGCGCTGGTTCTCCAGGTCGGCGCGTTCGCGCAGCGATTCGGCCTTGACCTGCTCCAGCTCGGCACGCAGCGCCTCGATCTGGTCGTGCTGCGCGTCGTCACCGCCCATGGCGGCGTTCTCGGGGTCGAATTCAGTGTGCTCTTGGTTCATTTCCGGTTCCTTGGCGGATGTTCTGCCGCCTACCCCGACCCGTATGTGGGCTGTACCGAGAGTTTCAAGGCTCCGGCTCACTCCATGAGACGCTTTGTTCCTAATCTGTGCCGGTCACCGCCTGTCCTACATTGACCTATCCAGCCCGCATGCTAGTTTTGCGCGGCCCCTAGACCTGCCCGCCATGCTCAGACATCTATCGATCAAGGATTTTGCCGTTGTCCGCGCCACCGAACTTGAGTTCGGGCCAGGCATGACTGTTGTTTCCGGCGAGACCGGCGCCGGCAAGTCATTGATGGTGGACGCATTGGGCTTCCTGTCCGGCCTGCGTGCCGACTCCGGCGTGGTCCGCCACGGCGCCAGCCGCGCCGAGTTGTCAGCCGAATTCAGCCTGGACGACGACGCTCCGGCACGCAGTTGGCTGCGCGACAACGAATTGGACGACGAAGAACAATGCCAGCTGCGGCGGGTGATCCGCGCCGACGGCGGCTCCCGCGCCTTCATCAACGGCCGCCCGGTACCGGTATCGCAACTGTCTGAACTGGCAGGCTTCCTGGTCGAGATCCACGGCCAGCACGACCAGCAGGCGCTGCTATCACGTCCCAGCCAGCTGGCCCTGCTCGATGCCTTCGCCCGCAACGAGGCCGAACGCGCCGCCGTACGCAACGCCAGCACCCAGTGGCAGGCATTGCTGGATGAGCGCGATGCGCTGTCCCAGCAAGGCGACGTCTCCGACCGGATCGGCTTTCTTGAGCACCAGCTCGGTGAGCTGCAGCGCGAAGACCTGGAGCCGGCAGCCATCGCAGCGCTTGGCGCCAGCCACCGCCGCCAGGCCCATTCCACCGCATTGATCGAAGCCTGCCAGCGCGCTGGCGGCCTGCTCAATGGCGACGAGGACGGCCCTTCCCTGCTCTCGCTGCTGCAGCAGGTGCGAAACGAGCTGAGCCGCGTCAGCCAGCACGACGCCCGCCTCGGCGAGGTCGATGCCATGCTCGATGCCGCCGGCATTCAGCTGCACGAGGCGCTGGCCCAGCTCGACCGGGTCCAGGACGACCTGGACAGCGACCCGGAGGCCTTCGAGGACATCGAGCGTCGGCTGAGCCGCCTGCACGACCTGGCCCGCAAGCACCGCGTGCCAATGGAAGAACTCGCCGCCACCCGCGACCGCCTCGAAGCCGAGCTGGAGCAACTGCGCGGCGCCGACGAGCGCCTGGCCAAGCTGGCCGGCGAGATCGACAAGGCCACCGCTCGCTGGCAAGCCGTGGCGGCCACCCTTTCCAGCAGCCGCCAGACTGCTGCCACCTCACTGTCCGACACCACCACCGCGCTGATCGGCGAGCTGGGCATGGGCGGCGGCCAGTTCCTGATCGAACTGGAGCCCCAGGCACAGCTGCGCCCGGACCCGAATGGCGCCGAGCGGGTCGAGTTCCTGGTCGCCGCCAACGCCGGCCAGCCAGCCCGCGCCCTGCGCAAGGTCGCCTCTGGCGGTGAGTTGTCGCGCATCTCCCTGGCCATCGAAGTCGCCGCACTGGGCCTGGACGCCGTACCGACCATGGTTTTCGACGAAGTGGATTCAGGCATCGGCGGCGCCATCGCCGACATCGTTGGCAAGAAGCTGCGCGCCTTGGGCGAACGCCGCCAGGTGCTGTGCGTGACCCATCTGCCGCAGGTCGCCTCCAAGGGCCATTCCCATTACCGGGTCAGCAAGGCACCGGTGGAAGGCATGACCCAGAGCGCTGTTGAACTACTGGATGCCAAGGGCCGTGAAGAGGAGCTTGCGCGCATGCTGGGCGGCGCCGAGGTCAGCAAGGAAGCGCGTGCTGCAGCGCGGAAGTTGCTGACGGAGGCCTGATAGCGGGAAGCCCGGGCTTTGGGCTTTGGGCTTTGGGCTTTGGGCTTTGGGCTTTGGGCTTTGGGCTTTGGGCTTTGGGCTTTGGGCTTTGGGCTTTGGGCTTTGGGCTTGGCTTGAGGCTTTGGCTTGGGCTTGAGGTTTTGGCTTTGGCTTGGGCTTGAGGTTTTGGCTTTGGTTTTGGCTTTGGTTTTGGCTTTGGCTTTGGCTTTGGCTTTGGCTTTGGTTTTGGCTTTGGTTTTGGCTTTGGCTTTGGCTTGGGCTTTTGCTTTGGCTTGGGCTTGGGCTCTGGCTTTTGGCTCTGGTTCTGAAGCCCCTCTCCCGCCTGCGGGAGAGGGGTTGGGGTGAGGGCAGCTCTTGGCTCTTAAGGCTCCGCTCCAAAAACACCCCTCCCCAACCCTCCCCTTCGCTGCACGAAAGGGAGGGAGCAAATCTCAAAGCGGAAGCACCGCCCGCTGACGCCTTACCGGTGAGGCCCTTGCCGAGCATGGCTCGGCACTACATCCAAGCCCTTGCCTTCGGTGAGCGGGGAGCACAAACAAAAACACCGGCCATTGGCCGGTGTTTTCAATTCAGCAGCAACAGCCCAGAGACTGCGCCGCCAACGCCTTACTTACGCTTCTTGCGCACATAGAGCACCAACGAGTGCTCCTCCAGCTCGAAACCGTGTTCCGCAGCGATCTTCCGCTGCAGCTCCTCGATTTCCGGGCTTTCGAACTCGATGATCTTGCCCGAGTCCACATCGACCATATGGTCGTGGTGGCCGCCGCGGTCCAGCTCGTAAACCGCCTGGCCGCCTTCAAAATTGTGCTTGAGGACCAGCCCGGCCGCCTCGAACTGGGTCAGCACACGGTAAACCGTGGCCAGCCCGATCTCATCACCGCAATCAAGCAGCTGGCGGTAGATGTCTTCGGCGGTGAGGTGGTGGTGTTGGGGGGTGTTCTGTTCAAGCAGGGCAAGGATGCGCATCCGCGGATGCGTCACCTTCAAGCCGACTTTGCGCAGGTCATTGGATTCCATAGCCATCGTGTTCATTGGCGGTTTAACGCCAGTTATCTCCGGTCAGATCGCGCTGGGTGCCGGGGAGTGTATCATCGACCTGATTTCCTCAACCGCCCTACCTAATGCGCAACCTACTGTTGATCGCCGTTGTCGCCCTGTCCACTACTGGCTGCGGCATCATCTACAAGCAGCCCATCTATCAGGGCAACCTGATCCGTGAACAGTCCGTGGCGCAGCTGCAGGCCGGCCAGAGCAAGCAGCAGGTCAACGCGCTGCTGGGCACGCCGTCCATTGCCGACCCCTTCCACGCCCAGCGCTGGGACTACACCGCCAGCCAGCGGGTGAATCGCCTGGGCAAGACCGAGGTGAAGAACTTCACCGTGTTCTTCGAGAACGACCTGGTCACCCGCTGGGAAGGTGAGTACTTCCCGACCCAGGACGGCGACCTGGCACGTAACAGCGTGCGTCAGTTCGGCCGCAACCTGGCCAAGGACAAGAAGAAGGGCCGCTGATCCAGCGCCCTCTTCGCAGGGTCAATCGCCGCCGCGCGCCCGCCGGCGGCGATTTTCTTTGGGGTCGGCCAGCAAGGGGCGTAGCAGCTCGACCCGGTCACCGTCCCGCAGCAACTGCTGCGGACGTGCGAGCACGCCGTGCACCGCCATTGCCGCCGCCGCGACAGCGCCATCCAGCGCCGCCTCGGCCACCGCATCAGCGACCGTACAGCCCTCTGGCAGCTCAAGCTGCCGCAGCTGGTAACGGTCCGGCCAGGCCAGCACCACCTCTACACGCATCGCTCAGAGTTCCTGATCGGCCACGCGCACGAAATCGTTGACCATGCGATCGGCCAAGCCTTGGAAGCCCAGCGCCAGGGCCGGCCCGAGCAGGCGCGAGGTCGGCTCGAACTCCAGCTCCAGGCTGACCTTGCAGGCGCTTTCGGACAGGGCGTGGAACTCCCAGCGGCCGTGCAGGCGCTTGAACGGGCCTTCGCGCAGCTTCATATCGATGCTGTGCGGGCGCTGCAAGGTGTTTTCGGTCATGAACCAGGTACGGAACGAACCCAGCCCCAGATCCAGCCGGGCAACCAGCCGCTCCTCGCCCTGCTCCAGGATTTCCGCTTTGTCACACCAGCGGAACCGGCCAGGATAGGCGGCGACATCATTGACCAGGTTGAACATGCGCTCGGCGGAGTGTTCGACCAGCGCGCTGCGACGAATGGTAGTCATGGCAATACAGAAAGTGTTCGGGGAGCCCCCGAATCGGAGACAATACGGAAATGAGCACGAAACACAGCAAGGATAAAGCAAAGAACGGGACGGCCGACAAAACCATCTCGTTGAACAAGCGCGCGCGCCACGAGTACCACCTGGAAGAGCGGGTCGAAGCGGGCCTGGTGCTGCAGGGCTGGGAGGTCAAGGCCATACGCGCCGGCCGCGGCAACATGACCGACGCCTACGCCTATGTGAAGGATGGCGAGATCTACCTGATCGGCGCGCAGATCACCCCGTTGATCCAGGCCTCCACCCACACCATTCCGGAAGACCGTCGCCAGCGCAAACTGCTGCTGCACCGTCGCGAGATCGACAAGCTGATTGGCCGGGTCGAGCGCGATGGCTACACGCTGGTGCCAACCGCGATGTACTGGAGCAAGAACAAGATCAAGCTCGAGATCGCACTGGCCAAGGGCAAGCAGAACCACGACAAGCGCGACACCGCCAAGGAACGCGACTGGGCCCGCGAAAAGCAGCGCGCGATGCGTGCCCACAACCGCAACGCCTGATGTCGGCACAGCGCGCGGTGCAGGTCGCCAGCGCGCAGGACGTGCAGGCGCTGTGCGCACGGCTGCTGGCCTTCAATCGCAAGGCCAGCGGCAATAGCTTCGATGAGCTGCCAGTGCAGCTGGCCAGCCATGACCGGGACGGAACCCTGCGCGGCGGATTGCTTGGCGACGTCTGCGCAGGCTGGCTCGCCATCCATGTGCTGTGGATCGATCCGGAGCTGCGCGACCAAGGGCTGGGCAGCCAACTGCTGCTGGAAGCCGAACAACAGGCCAAGGCCGCAGGTGCACACAGCGTTGTGCTGGACACCTTCGACTGGCAGGCCGAGGGCTTTTATCTGCGCCACGGCTACGAAGTCTTCGGCCGCCTGCCCGACTTTCCGCCCGGCCACGAGCGCATTTATCTGCGCAAGACGCTTTAACCCATCAAAATCCGGCGCAGATGGCGTCGCTGGGTTCCGGGCGCCTGCAAGACCGCGTACAGCACGCTCAGGCTGACCACCTCGCTCAGCTCGGCAGCTTTGCGGTTATCACCGCCGAGCCATTGCCTTGCCTCCTCGGCAGCTTCCGGCGGCAACACCGCCAGAATCGCGGCATCATCCAGGCCATCAACCTGCAGCTGCAGCGCGCGTGAGAACCGCCATACCCGCGAGGAATGGATCAGCAACTGAGCCAGACCCAATGCCATGGCGACGAGCGCAACCCGCTCCACTCCGGCGGCCGTGAGTCCAGACCAAGTCGATTGCAGCACCAGCAACAGCACTACCGCCGCCAGATAGACACCAAGCCAGCGCTGACGCACTCGCCGCACCCAACCCAGAAGCCCAGCGCAGAGCAACAACACCAGCGGTGCGAGCTGCGGCCAATAGCTCTGCCCCAACCACGCCGTGATCAGCACAACAACCGCCAGCAACAGATAGAGCGAAACCGGCGCCAGCGCGCGTCGCCGAAACCCGGTTCCAACTCCACCCGCCAACAATCGCAGGCAGCGCTTCTGCATGACCACTTACACCGTCGCAAACTTGATGGCAGCCATGGTCCGCCGGCAAACGTCGCAGAAAGGTCGGCGCGGTGTTAAGCCTCACCTGGTGCGTTCAAGTTGATGCAACATCGCAGCCGCACGTGGTCATGAAGATTGTTGACTAGACTGGCGCCCCACCAAAGAGTTCTTTGACGATGGATCGCTGGTACACCGCTACGCTGCTGTCGCTGATCGTTCACCAGATAGATGCTGCCTACTGGCACGAATGGGAGATGTTCCATGTGCCCGGCGGCATACAAGGCTTTCTGCTGTTCAACGTACTGGCATTAGGCCTGCTGCTCCACGGCTATCGGCAGGTGGCATTGGCTATGCCACAAGCAAGGCGTTATGCCCTGCTCTGCGGAGGCATTGGTGTGCTGACCGCCCTGCTCCACGCCGGCTTTGCCGCAGCAGGCAAAGACCAGTTCGATCTGCCTCTATCCATCGCAACCAACGCCGCCTGCCTGGCAAGTGGTAGCGGCCTTTTGCTGAAAGCCCGGCAAAACCCCAATTCACGCGGGTGACTGTTCAGGGTTTTCCCTGTAGCATTCGTTTCGTCAGCGAGGCTGTGGTCAGAACATCGTCTACAGCCCTCATGAATCAACGTCTTACCGGGGGTGCACTGGTTTCGACGGGGGTTGTGAAGTCGCTTGGCGCATGCCGAGGGGGTAGCTTTCCTCGTAAATCCAGCTGCAAAACTCTAGTTGCCAACGACGACAACTACGCTCTCGCCGCTTAAGGCGTAAGCCCCGAACCCACTTGTGCCCGTGCTCGTGGATGTAGGGTCATTATCACGGAACCGGCTGTGACAGCTGCCTGTCAGTCACGGCTTAACCAAAACAGGCTGGTCCTGGGGTGCGCTTTGCACACCGTGCTGCCACAGGACGAGACCCAACGGTGAGCTAAGCATGTAGTGCCGGGGATGGAGTGCCTTCGGACGGCGGTTCAATTCCGCCCACCTCCACCATATAAAGGTCCCGCAAGGTACCGGAAACACCAAAAACCCCCGAGAAATCGGGGGTTTTTCTTTTCCTGTTGTCTGGCGACATCTTTGCATGTCACTGGCGATCACCCAAGTTTGCGGGTACAAGTGCGGGTACGCGGTTACACGCAACGAGCCGTACCCTCAAACCAGATGCCCCCCATGCCCAGGCTGACCTCCAAGCCACTATCACCCTCTGAAGTCGCAAACGCCAAGCCCGGCCCCAAGCCGTACAAGCTGCCTGACGGCGGCGGCATGTTCCTGTTGGTGAACCCAGACGGCTCCAAACTGTGGCGCTGGCGCTACCGCCGGCCTGTCATCGGGACGGAGAACATGCTGGGGCTCGGTACCTACCCTGAGGTGAAGCTGGCGCAAGCCCGCCAGCGGCGCGAGGAAGCCCGCACACTGGTCGCCCAAGGCACCGACCCCGGAGCGCAGCGAAAGGCAGAGAAGGCGGCCGGAGCCGAGCGGGCGGCAAACAGTCTGGAGGTAGTGACTCGCGCTTACCAGGAGATGAAGGCCCGCGAGCGAACCAAGGGCACTTCCGATCGCTGCAAGGCGTGGATGGAGACACATGTTTTCCCCTACGTCGGGGCGCGACCAACAGCCGAGATCGAAGCCCCAGAGTTGCTGGCCTGCCTGCAACGACTGGTCAAGGCCGGCAAGCTGGAGAGTGCAGACCGCATCCGCTCGGAACTGTCTGCCGTATTCCGCTACGCCATCGCTGCAGGAATCGCCAAGCGCGACCCTGCCCATGATCTGCGTGGGGCGCTACCCAAGGCCGTCAAACGGCACTTCGCCTCCATCACCGACACCGGCCAGATCGCTGACCTATTGCAGGCAATGGACGGCTACACCGGCGACCCCGTGACACTGGCCGCCCTCAGGCTATCGCCAATCTTGTTCCAGCGACCGGGCGAGATTCGGCAAATGGAATGGACCGAGCTAGACCTAGACGCTGCCGAGTGGCGCATCCCGGCCGCCAAGCAGAAGTTGAGCCGGGCCGAAAAGGAGAATCCGCGCACCCCTGCCCACGTCGTCCCCCTGCCCTCGCAGGCAGTCGCTATCCTGCGTGACCTGCACCAGCTCACCGGGCGCAGCGTGTACGTGTTCGCGGGGAAAGTTTCGAGCAAGCGCCCCATGTCGGAGAACACAGTACGACAGGCACTGCGGCGGCTCGGCTACGACAACGAGCAGATGACCCCGCACGGCTTCCGGCACATGGCATCAACCCGGCTGAACGAAATGGGCTGGAACCCAGACGCCATCGAGCGTCAGCTATCGCACCGGGACCGCAACAAGATTCGCGGCACCTACAACCAAGCGCAGTACCTGACCGAACGCCGGAGGATGATGCAGGCATGGGCGGACTACCTAGACGGCCTGCGCACGGGGGCGAATGTGGTCTCGCTGCGTGCCAAAGTGAGTTGAGCAAATGGTCTCCCTCGGCATAGGCAGACGAAAACCCTCAGCCTCATTCCGCTGGGCGCAGTGGGCCCCCTCTTTAGGGCGAGGGTGAACGATGAATAGTGACGATGAAACGGCGGCTAGCATGAGAGCGGCCAACGAAGCTTGGCTTAGCGAACTGCTGGCGAGCCTGCGGGCATGCAATCTGAGCGACACACTTATTTACTACCCATCCTTCTTAGAGCTGAGCACCTTCGGCCCTGAGCACACGAACAGCGACCGTCCCTGGTACAGGCTGCACGAGGATGAGAAGGGTATCGAAGTCGAGATTTCAGCAGGCGCAGCTCTTCCTTTGGACTTCCACGACTGGACCAAAGAAGAAGCGGCCATTGCTGCTGAATTTCGCAAGAGTGCTTACATCAAGCTGCCAGCGTCTGCGGAGCTCGTGGCGTGTTGGATCTACAACCAAGCTGGAGACATTGAGTTCGCCGTTGGAGGTGAGCCTGGCGCGACGACTACGCATTGGGTTGACGCCATTTCCGAGATAGCCGGCGGGTTGACCTCGGTTAACACGTCCGGTTTGATCAGGACCGAACCAAGCATGACCTCTGCCGAAGTGCGCAGTGCCGGTGCCCGACACGCCGCCAAGGCAAAGGTCAAGCTGGATAAGGACGGAAAGCAGGCTGCGAAGGCCCAGGCGAAGGAGCTATGGAAGGAGTGGAAGGGCGGCCGGCATCCGAAGTTGCGCACGACTGAGCATTTCGCGACGGAGGTCATGCGCCGATGGCCTGTACTGAAGAACGCGGAAACCATTCGCAAATGGTCAGCCGCATGGAGGAAGGAGCCCGGGAAGGTCTGAACAACTCCGATCCCGTGTCTCAGCAGCAGGAACTCCGGCCTAATTGGTGAGTTGGGAAGCCAAGGATCAATGACTTACCCGATGCCGGAGCAGCCAAATTTTCATTCCGGTGCTGGCCGGGCGAGTTGTTCAGAGGCTCTCTAGAGCTGGCGCGCCTGTGACTCTGCGCGCAGCTTCCTGATTGCGCGCGCTGGGTAGCGCGCTGCCCGGTTCTTCCAGCCAACTATTCCCATCGCTGCATTCCGCAGTACCGCAAGGCATCTGGCCTACGGTCACTTACTGCTGAGGTACATCGATGGAAACTCAACCCTTACTCACACCTGGCGACCTGCTGGACGAAACAGAAGTAGCAGCCCTGCTGGCGCTGAAAGTTGCCACTCTGCGGAATTGGCGAGCCAAAGACGAAGGCCCGCGCTATGTGAAGCTGGGTAAGCGAGCCGTCCGCTACCGCCGTGCCGACTTGGAGAGATTCGTTTCCGGGAAGGTGGACTGATGAACGCCTTCGTCCAAAGCGAACGAACTCCGGCAAGCAGATCAGGGCTCAGGAGGGAACACGGCTCTGACGACTCATCGCAACTCCAGTGCAAGCGTCCGGTCGAGGGTACGGCTCGTGCGGCCGTCCTCGCGGCCCTCGAGGCCGGCCAGAGCCTGACGCAGGCAGAGGCGCTGCGCGAGTTCGGTGCGTTCCGCCTCGCCGCCGATGTGCATGCATTGAAACGCGCGGGCTGGCCCATCATCACCACAGAAGTCGAGGTCCCGACCCGGCGCGGAACTTCACGTGTTGCCAGGTATCACCTGGCGGAGGGCGCGGGCGGTGGCACAGTCGCGACTTAAGGCCAAAGGGCGTAGCGGGATCGGGCATGAGGCACATGTGCGGCTATATGCGCACGAACTGACCTGCCCCGCCTACTGCACATTGAACCCCGATGCACGCGCACTGCTGATAGAACTTCGCGCACTGTATCGACCCTCGAAAGGAAACGTGGTTTTCCTGAGCCTGCGGGAGGCGACAAAGCGAATTGGGGTGGGCCAGCGGCGCGTGCAAGCAGCGTTCGCCGCGCTAATTGAGCGCGGGTGGATCACTGTCGAAACTCCAGGCGGCTTCACGTACAAGACCCGACACGCCACGAGCTACCGACTGGAGAACGAAGCCGGGGCCGCCCTGGACGCAAAGCCATCCAAGCCATACATGCGATGGCAACCGGATGCCGGGCTGGAGGCAAAACCATGAGGACTCGCCCCCATACGCTCTCGCATGCCAAAAAAACACGGCAGCTGAAATGACTACCGACAGTAGTTGCTACAGCTACAGTGGCGGCAGAAAATTCACCACTCTGGGTCTTCACGGCAGCCAGAATGACTACCGTCAGGCCAATTTTTGGGCGCTCACGGTAGCCAAAACAGCTACACAGATATAGTTACCAAGTGGGGGGATTGCGGGGGAACGTTTTGAGCGCGCCGCTCATTAGTCACCGGCCATGCCGGCAGCCACCCTGAGCTGCTGGCAGCCAACATGGGCGCTGGTCTACGTGAACGATGAGTTTCTCTCAAAAGAATCCGTCTTGTTTTAGAGCCTACAGAGGGCCTCATAGGCCGGAACATACAGCGAGTCTGCCGAAAAGCTGTCCCGCTTCAAGTCGGCGCCGCTTTGCTCGTCCACAAAGAGTTGCTTGCCTTGGTAGAACGAAACTAGCTTTAACAAGGAGGTTTGGCGGGATAGACAATGGAAGGTCGTTAGTTCTTGCACTTCATCAATCATTACCCCTCCAGGTCCAGGGCCAAAGGCATGGGGGAACTGGACCTTCAGCCAGGCAGTGACGTTGGAACCGCGTTTGTTGACGGATTCCGGGCTGATGAAAATTTGTCCACCATCAATTGATGTCGAGATTTTTTCCCATGTCATTTGCTGGCTTGGGGTGTTGGATGTGGTGGCTTCGACCTGAGCCGTCGGGGGCCGTGCTACCGCCCGGGACGAGGACGCTGACTTCGACCATCCCAATTCGGACATACAGCCCTTGTGGATGACCCTCTGTTGGCGTCGGGCGGCGATTAGTGCACCAGCTGCTGCTCCTTGAGCAAAGCCACCTGCGAACGCGTCACCAACACTTCGGGCTGGGGTGGTCGTGCCTGAATAAGTACTGCGGTAGGTACTACCGTTCGGACCATAGGTGATCGAGCTGCCGGAGACATGAGCGCCCTGTCTCTGAGATTGCGGCACGTTCACGGAGGGCATAGGGGCCGCTCCAACTGCGACCCGGTTGCAGTATGCGTCGTCAATGACCAATTGATGTTCTTGCTGTGCCGGATCGGCGATTGAAGGGTTCTGCCATTTCGCCCCCGTCAAAGCGACAACACAGAGTGCTGCCAAGCCAGCGTGATATCGCCTGGAGGGGTTGTTGTCCATCGTTCCCAAGTCGTAGTCCTACGATTTGATGAATATATTCCGTGGACTAGGGGTCTCGTCAAGCGGGAGCCTATCCCCATGAGCCGTCCCTTTGAAGCAGTCAGACGAGAACTCGCGGGTAATATCCGCGAGTTACGTCTTGCTGAGGGGCTCTCCCAGGAGAAGCTAGCTCTCGAGGCGGGGATCGATCGCACCTACATCAGTCAGATCGAACGCTCAGTCGGGAATCCATCGCTATTGGTGTTGTGCAAGCTTGCTGACAGACTTGGGGCAGATGTAGCCACCCTGATGACTGCCTTCGACTCCAAAGAAGGTTCCGCCCAGGAAAGATGAAGTCGGCCGAAGATTGATCGGCGGCGGAAGTGAGGTCTTGTCAGGAGGTCGCTATCGTTATCGGATAGTCATGCGCCGCCGATGGCGCTCGGCCGTACTGATTTGGGACACCATCCTCCGGTGGCGCGGCCACGCGCCAACATTGGAAGCTGAAGCAGAACACCTGTTGGCCGCCTTGGGCCAGAGCATCAAAGCAGCGCGAAGTTTTTGCAATGGCAAAAAACAGTTCGTCATAGCATCCTTGAACCCCGCGCTTGCGCCAGTGACGGCCTGACACCGCCGCGCTGCACCCCACCGGCCCGCCCGTACAGGGCGGGCCTTGCTATTCCAGTCCTGATCAACCATGCCCATCAAAAAGTCCGACCTCTATTCCTCCCTCTGGGCCAGCTGCGACGAACTGCGCGGCGGCATGGAGCCGTCCGAGTACAAGGACTACGTCCTGTTCATGCTGTTCATCAAGTACGTCAGCGACAAGTACGCCGGCGACGATCTGGCACCGCTGGTGATCCCGGCCGGGGCCAGCTTTGCCGACATGGTGGCCTTCAAGGGCAAGCCGGACATCGGCGAGCGCATCAACACCCGGGTCATCCAGCCGCTGGTGGACGCCAACAGCAGCAGCCTGTCACTCAGTGACTTCCCCGACTTCGACGACCCCAAGAAACTGGGCGAAGGCAAGGAACGCCAGGACAAGCTGACCAACCTGGTCGCCATCTTCGAAGACCCGGCGCTGGATTTTTCCGACAACCGCGCCGAGCACGACGACATCCTTGGCGATGCCTACGAATACCTGATGCGCCACTTCGCCCAGGATTCGGGCAAGAGCAAGGGCCAGTTCTACACCCCGGCCGAAGTCAGCCGCACCATCGCCCAGCTGATCGGCATCGGCCCGCACAACACCAACCGCCAGACCACCGCCTATGACCCGACTTGCGGGTCAGGGTCGCTGCTGTTGAAGGTGGCCGCCGAAGCGGGCAAGCCCATCACCCTGTACGGGCAGGAAATCTCGGCCACCACTGCCGGCCTGGCGCGCATGAACATGATCCTGCACGATTTCCCGGATGCGTCCGTGCAGTCGGGCAACACCCTGGCCGACCCCAAGTTCAAGGACGGCGAGCGGCTCAGGACCTTCGACTACGTGGTTGCCAACCCGCCGTTCTCGGACAAGGCCTGGAGCAGCGGCCTCACCCCGGATGCCGACCCCTTCCAGCGCTTCGCCTGGGGCGTGCCGCCGGCCAAACAGGGCGACTACGCCTACCTGCTGCACATCCTCCGCAGCCTCAAGGCCAGCGGCAAAGGCGCCTGCATCCTGCCGCACGGCGTGCTGTTCCGTGGCAATGCGGAAAGCCAGATCCGCCGCCAGCTGGTCGACAGCGGCTACCTGACCGGCATCGTCGGCCTGCCGGCCAACCTGTTCTACGGCACCGGCATCCCCGCCTGCATCCTGCTGCTGGACAAGGACAACGCCAGCGCCCGCCGCGGCATCTTCATGATCGATGCCAGCAAGGGGTTCCTGAAGGACGGCGCCAAGAACCGCCTGCGCGAGCAGGACATCCACCGTATCGTCGACACCTTCAACAAGGCGCAGGACGTGCCCGGCTATGCGCGCATGGTCGGCTTCGACGAGATCCGCGATGCCAGGAACGACTACAACCTCAACCTGCAGCGCTATATCGACAGCAGCGCCGCCGAAGACCTGCAGGACATCGAAGGCCACCTGCTCGGCGGTATCCCGCAGCGCGACGTGGACGCACTGGCGACCTACTGGGCCAGCATGCCCGCCCTGCGCGCGGCCCTGTTCGAGGACGCCGGCCGCCCCGGCTACCTGCAACTGACGCGGCCGCAGGCCGAGGTGAAATCCGCCATCCTCGGCCACGCCCAGTTCCAGGCCTTCCAGGCCACGGCGGCCGAACTGCAAACCCGTTGGCAGCAGCACATTCGCCCGACATTGGCCGGTTTTGCGGAAGGCGGCTCCCCCAAGCAGTTCATCCATGAAGTGTCCGAAAGCCTGCTGGCCGCCTATGCCAAGGCGCCGCTGCTCGATGCCTACACCATCTACCAGCACCTGATGGACTACTGGGCACAGACGATGCAGGACGATGCCTACCTGCTGTCTGCCGATGGCTGGAAGGCCGAGCCAGCACGCATCATCGAGACCAACAAGAAAGGCCAGCGCAAGGACAAGGGCTGGGCCTGCGACCTGGTGCCCAAGCCGCTGGTTGTGGCGCGTTACTTCGCTGCCGAACAGCAGGCACTTGATGCCGCCAGCGCTGCGCTGGACAGTGCCAGCAGTGCGTTGGAAGCCTTGGAAGAAGAACACAGCGGCGAGGACATGGCCTTTGCCGGGTTCGACCGTGTCACGGCGGCACTGGTGAAGGACCGCATCCGCGAAATCGGCAAGGACCCGGACGGTGCCGAGGAGCTGGCGGTGCTGAAGCAGTGGCTGGCGCTGACCGGCGAAGTGGCCGCGCTGAAAAAGCAACTCAAGGCACTGGACGCCGAGCTCGACGCCAAGGCCCTGGCCAAATACCCGCAGCTGTCAGTGGCCGACATCCAGGCCCTGGTGGTGGATGACAAATGGCTGGCCACGCTGTCCGCCGCCGTGCAGGGCGAAGTGGAGCGTGTATCGCAGACCTTGACCTGCCGGGTAAAGGAACTGGCCGAGCGCTATGACGCACCGCTGCCGCAGTTGGCTGCGCAGGTGGAAAAACTGGAAACCAAGGTGGCCGGGCATCTGGCGAAGATGGGGTTTGCGTGGAAATGACTTTTTCTCACATGCAAGCAGATACTCCGGCCATTCCGAATGGATGGAGCTCGAAAACCCTTGGCGAGTTGGGGAAGTTTAAGAACGGGATCAACAAGTCCGCCGAAGACTTCGGGCATGGTCATCCATTGGTTAATCTGCTTGATGTATTCGGCAGGTCGAAGTTGTCGCTTGGGGAGCCTGAACTTGGCTTAGTGAACTCTAGCGAAGATGACCGTCGCACCTATGATCTACAAGAGGACGATGTTCTCTTCGTTCGTTCATCGGTTAAGCCTGATGGGGTTGGTCTTACGACACTTGTTTCAGAAAATCTTCCGAACACGGTGTTTAGCGGCTTTCTCCTGCGATTTCGCATCGACGGCGAACTGCTCGGAAAGTTTGCGGAGCATTGCTTCTTTCTGGACGGCTTTCGGAAGTCATTGATCTCCAGTAGTACCGTCAGCGCAAACACAAATATCAACCAATCTTCGCTCAAGAAGCTTTCCATCAGCTTCCCTCAAGACAAGGTAGAACAATCCGCTATTGCAAACGCCCTCAGCGATATGGATGCGCTACTGGCCGCGCAGGACACGCTGATCGCCAAGAAGCGCGCCATCAAGCAAGGCGCGATGCAGGAACTGCTCACCGGCAAGCGCCGCCTGCCGGGATTCAGTGGGGAGTGGGAGGTGAAGCGGTTAGGGGAATTGGCACAACTATCCAAGGCAGGCATCAACCCATCGGCGACGCCGGGGGCTCTTTTCACACATTTCAGCTTGCCTGCGTTCGATGCCTTAGAAGCACCTATTGTCGAGGCGGGATCGTCTATCGGCAGCAACAAATTTGTTGTGCCGCAGGATGCGGTACTGCTATCTAAACTCAACCCGCGCATTCCGAGAGTCTGGGCCCCAGCCGAAATACCAGCGAATTCAGTTTGCTCAACGGAATTCTTGGTTCTTGTTCCAAATAAATCGATTGATAGAGAGTTTTTGCTGCTTGCCTGTCGGTCTAGTCATGTCAGTGTGGAGATGGAATTACATGCAATCGGAACGACAGGGAGCCATCAGCGAATCCATCCAAGTCAAGCGCTGAAGATCGAGATACCTATTCCTAAAGATACAGACGAGCAATCGGAAATCTCTAAGGTGTTGTGCGACATGGACACCGAACTCACCGCGCTCGAAGCCCAGCGCGCCAAAACCGTGCAGCTCAAGCAGGGCATGATGCAGGCACTGCTGACCGGCCGGATCCGGCTGGTCTGAATCAAGGACGACAGGGGGAGTCCACAAGATGAATACAACACCCGGACGCGTACGCGCCGAGCGCACCACCCAGAACCGTGTGGCCAGGCTGTTCACTGACAGCGCGCGTGCGGGCTGCCTGGGTTACGACCACCTGGGCGACTGGAGCAAGCGCGAGGGCAACCGCAACATCGAGCCGGACTACCTCAGCGCCAACCTGAAACGGCGCGGCTACACCGATGCGCAGGTATCGGCGGCGTTGCGCCAGCTGCAAACTGCCGCCGAGATCCACGGCAATACCCTGTACGACGCCAACTTCCGCACCTATGGCCTGCTGCGCTATGGCGCTGACGTGCAGACCGCGCTGGGCGAACAAACCCGGAAGGTCCACTTCATCGACTGGGCCAACCCGGACAACAACGATTTCGCGCTGGCCGAGGAAGTCACCCTGCGCGGTAGCTTCGAGCGCCGCCCGGACATGGTGCTGTATATCAACGGCATCGCCATGGTGGTGATCGAACTCAAGCGGGGCAGCAAGGACAAGGCCGAGGGCATCCGGCAGCTGATCAGCAACCAGGAGCCGGCCTTCAACCAGGCGTTCTTCAGCACGGTGCAGCTGCTGTTGGCCGGCAACGATGCGCAAGGCCTGTATTACGGCACCGTGGGCAGCCCGGAAGCGTTCTATGTGCAGTGGAAGGACGAGGCCGGCCTGGCCGCTGGCGAGCCCGGCGTGCTGCTGGACCGGCCATTGGCGCAGATGCTGGACAAGGCGCGGCTGCTGGATTTCCTCTACCACTTCGTGATCTTCGACGCCGGCATCAAGAAGGTGCCCAGGCAACACCAGTACGCCGGCATCAAGGCCGCGCAGGAGCGCACCCGCAAACGCGAAGGCGGGGTGATCTGGCATACCCAGGGCAGCGGCAAGAGCATCCTGATGGTGCTGCTGGCCAAATGGCTGCTGGAGGACGACGCCAATGCCCGCATCCTGGTCATCACCGACCGCGAGGAGCTGGATGAGCAGATCACCAAGGTATTGAAGAACTCCGGGCTGGATTCCACCCGGGTGGGCTCACGTGCCGACCTGGTGGACAAACTGGGCGCAACCACGCCACGGCTGTTGTGCGCGCTGATCCACAAGTTCGACACCACTGACCTGACCGGCCTGCCGCCGCCGGCGCACGGGCGCTTCTACGTATTCGTGGACGAAGCCCATCGCACCCAGGGCGGCGACATGAACAAGCAGATGAAGCGCTGGCTGGGCGATGCGATCTTCATCGGTTTCACCGGCACGCCGCTGCTGCGCAAGGACAAACAGACCACCCACGACGTATTCGGCACCTACATCCACACCTACAAATTCCCCGAAGCGGTGGCCGACAAGGTGGTGCTGGACCTGAAGTACGAGGCGCGCGAGGTGCCGCAGGCGCTGGGCAACCAGAAGAAGATCGAAGAGTACTTCGCCAACAAGACCAGGCACCTCAACAATTTCCAGAAGGCGGCATTGCGCAAGCGCTGGGCCACGATGGAGGAGCTGCTCAGCTCGGCCGAGCGCAAGGACCGCATCATCGGCAGCATCCTGGAGGACTTCGACACGCGCCGCCGCCTGAACGACGGGCGTGGCACGGCGATCCTGGTGGCCGACGAGATCTACGACGCCTGCCACTATTTCCGCCTGTTCCAGAACACCAGTTTCGGCCGGCACGTCGGCATCATCACCTCCTTCGAGCCGGACAAGACCCAGTATTCGAAGGAACCGGCCGGCAGCGATTACCGCTACAAATACGACACCTACCGGGATTGGGTGCTCAAGGATTTCGACAGCACCGACAAATACGAAGCGGAGATGAAGCGGCGCTTCAAGGACGAGCCGGCCAACTGCAAGCTGCTGATCGTGGTGAGCAAGCTGTTGACCGGCTTTGACGCGCCCAGTTGCTCCTACATCTACCTGGACCGCAACCTGCGCGACCACGACCTGTTCCAGGCGATCTGCCGCACCAATCGCCTGGACGGTGATGACAAGGACTACGGTTACATCGTCGATTTCAAGGAGCTGTTCGGCAAGGTGCAGGAGGCCATTTCGGTCTACAGCTCCGACCAGCTGGTGGTGGATGGCAAGGACGGGCAAGACGGCAATATCACCCTGAAGGACTGGATCAGCGAAGGCGTGAAGAAGCTGGAGGAGAGCCGCGAGGCGCTGCTGCACCTGTGCGAACCGGTGCTGGCACCGCGTGAGCTGGAGCAGTTCATCGCTTACTTCTGCGGCGAAGCGCAGGACGCCGAGGCGCTGGAACAGGCCGAGCCGCTGCGCATTTCCTTTTACAAGCTGGTGACGGCGTTCGTGCGGGCCTGGGCGGACATTGGCAGCGAGTTGTCGAACGCCGGCTACGACGAGGCCACGATTGCCCGGCTGGAGCAGGAAGTGGCCTTCTACGCCGAGATGCGCGCGGCCATCAAGAACCACTCCGGTGAGGAGTTCGACATCAAGCCCTTCGAGGGCGATATGCGCGACCTGCTCAACCGCTACGTGCGCGCCGATGAAGCCCGCGAACTGGGTGACATGGGCGACCTGTCGCTGGTGGATTTGATCGTCAAGAGCGGCATCCACGACGCCATCGCGCAAAAGCTCAATGCCAAGGGCAGCAGCAACAAGGCGGTGGCCGAGGGCATCATCAACAACGTGCGCAAGGCCATCATCCAGGAGCGGCTGACCGATCCGCGCTTCTTCAAGGAGATGTCGAGCCTGCTGGACGAGCTGATCAAGCAGTCGCGCGCCGATGCGGAAAGCTACGCGGAGTTCCTGAGGCAGGCCGAAGCACTGGCCAGGAAGCTGGCGACGCATGCAGCCGGTGGCGAGCAGGTGCCCGAGGCCTTGCGTGACAAGCCCGAGGCCTCCCTTATCTACCGCAACCTGCCAGACATCCTGGCCAGGCCCGTCGATGCCACGCACGTTGCCGATGATGCGCCGCTGCACGGCAGCGAGCTGATCGGCATGGCGGTGAAGATCGACGCGGTCATGCGCACCGATGTCCCGGCCGGCTGGAAGGGTGACGCGATCAAGGAGCGCGCCGTGCAGCGCGCCCTGCTTGCGGTGGTTGACGGCAACCGTGAGGCCATGATCAAGCTGTACGAGCTGGTCAAAAACCAGGCTGGCTACCGTTGATGGACACCTTCCTGCTGGGCGACATCGAAATCGCGGTGACGCGCAAGGACGTCAAGAACGTACACCTGGCCGTGCATCCGCCAGAAGGCCGGGTCACGCTGGTCGCACCCATGCGCTCGCGCCTGGACGTGCTTCGGGCCTATGCCATCACCCGGCTGGGCTGGATCCGGAAACAGCAGGCCGGGTTCCGCGCGCAGGCCCGCGAGGCACCGCGCCGCCATGTCACCCGCGAGAGCCACAGCCTGTGGGGGCGTCGCTATCTGCTCGATGTGCAGATCGTCGATGCCAAACCCGGTGTCCGCCTCGATCACAAGCGCATCACGCTGAGTGTTCGCCCCGGCACCGACGAGGCGAAGCGCTCCGAAGTGATGCACGCCTGGCACAAGGCGCAGCTGCATGCCGTGCTGCCCGATCTCATTCACGCCTGGGAGTTACGACTAGGGGTGAAGGTGCAGGCCTACTACCTGCAACGCATGAAGACCCGCTGGGGCAGCTGCAACCATGCCCGCGGCCATATCCGCCTGAACACGGAGCTGGTGAAGAAGCCGCGGCACCTGCTCGAGTATGTGGTGGTCCACGAGATGGCACACCTTATCGCGCCAACCCACGACGAACGCTTTATCGCACTGCTTGATGAACACTTCCCGCGATGGCGGGAAGCACGCGCAGAGCTCAATAGTCTTCCGCTTTCTGCGTAGTGATGAGGGCAGCGGTACGGCCAGATGAAGCAAGTACCTGATCCTGATGCACCAAGGAAGCCCACTGAACGGAACGCCGTCATCGCGGGTACTTTCGCTAGCACCACCAACCTTTGCGGGTATTTTTGAGGGTACTCTAACAATTAATCCAAGAAAAACGCATTAAATACAAGTAGATATGAACCTTGTTCAGGTGCGCCCACCACCATTAGATGGACCGTCAAGGTCCCGATCAGGCCGGAAACCCAACAGATTCATGGGTTTCCGGCTTTTTTGTTTCCGCGTCCACGCGACTGCGGGAGTGCCCTTGAGCATTTGGAGGGAAGCTTCTCGCGCTGTGGCTTCATCCCGACGCTCCACTTGCCCGCGCTGGAAGGCCCCTTGGCTCTAGTTCCTGGAAGGGCGGGGCCTGACCAACCGGCGACTCTGGACTAACAGCACCTTGCCACAGTCCCAATTTGGGACTATGGTTGCCACCATGCGAGTCATAGCCCTTTCGACGCTCAAGGCGTTCTGGCAAGACAAACCTGAATATGCCGATGCCGAAGAGCCGACGATGGCTTGGTACAAACATGTTGCAGCGGCGGACTGGAGCCAGCCAGCGGAGGTCAAGTCGGATTTCGGCAGTGCAAGCATCCTCAAGGACAGCAGAGTTGTCTTCAACATCGCAGGCAACAAGTACAGGTTGATCGTCTGGATCAACTATCACTATCGAGTCGTATACGTGCGTTTCATTGGTACTCATCCGCAGTACGACGCCATCGACGCTCAAACCATTTGAGGTGATCCATGGATATCAAACCCATTAAAAATGAAGCCGATTACCGTGCAATGCTCGGCGAAATCGACGGCCTGATGATGGCCCTTCCTGACACTCCAGAGGGTGATCGCCTCGATGTCCTCGTCACGCTGGTGCAGGCTTATGAAGCAAAACACTATGCGCTTGAAGCGCCCAATCCTATTGCGGCCATCAAATTCCGCATGGAGCAATCTGGGCTCACGGTAAAGGACCTGGTCTCCAGCATTGGTCAGCCGAACCGGGTATATGAGGTACTGAACGGCAAGCGCGAGCTGACACTCCCAATGATCCGCAAGCTACACAGGAACCTTGGCATTCCCGTAGAGAGCCTTGTCGCAGCCTGACCCCCTTCCCAAGCCTGATTGTCTGCGGCCTCCGCAGGTCGGCATCTTTCCTTGTGCATGGACAGATGACTGATTGCAGAGCTGGTCGGGGCAGTCGCGCTGATCAATGCCGCCTTCAACCCGCACATGAGGCGCTGATCAGCCCAGGCACTCATCACAGCCTCGCGCCCCTCCCCCATTTACGAGCAGCAATCAAGGCTGTCTTGGCCCGTACCCTGGCTTCATGGCGCGGCCTCATTCCTCGCGGCCTGTCCTGCCCGTCTCGTAGCTCAGGTGGGCACCAGAGCCCGCTCCCGCGTGGCGGAATGTGATGGTCCAGGTTGACGAACCGCGATTCGCCGAAGCCATCAGAACCAATCGCAAGGAGATAGAAGTGGAAATTTCCGTTCGTCCTGCCACTGCTGCTGACATGGAACCCGTCGCCTCGCTCTTTGATCAATACCGGCAGTTCTATGGTCAAATTTCCAATCCCGGCTTGGCCCGGGAGTTCATTGGCGCCCGTCTGCGGGAGGGATCTTCCCTGATCCTGGTTGCGGCTGATTCCACCAGCAGTCTTCTCGGCTTCACCCAACTCTATCCGCTGTTCGATTCCGTTGGTGCTACCAAAAGCTACGTTCTCTACGACCTGTTCGTGTCTCCAGACGCTCGCCGCCTGGGCGTGGCCAGAAAACTGATGGTCGCTGCGGTTTCTGTTGCGAAGGGGCTTGGTGCTGGACGCATTGAGTTGCAGACCGCGAAGGACAACATCCCAGCGCAAAGACTCTATGAAGCGCTCGGGTGGGCGCGCGACAACGACTTCTACATCTACGCCATCACACCGTAAGACAGCACCGTTCTTGGCCGACCAGGCAGGCCGCCCGGGATCAATCCCCCCCACGACGCTGATGTCGATATCGACGCCGGCGCCTGATTGGCAATGCAAGCCCCCTGGGCGCCCTTCCAGCCCCTCGACAACGGCTTTGTCAGATAAATCCTAGGCCAAGTAAGGTGTATCCCTCATTGAGGTAGTGGTATCCCCGACAGCACCATTACAGGCTATTGGCTGGCAGTCATAACAGCAGGTGCTGTATGGACTACGAGAAGTTGCGCGATCACTTCGACGTTCTGGCACAGCAGGTCGTGCAGGACGCTACCGCGCTTGGCGAATACGAGCGCAAACAGAAGCTGCTGGAGATGCACCAGCTTGTCGACCGGATTGTCGAGGTTGTACCGGACGATGATGAGCAGGCCGACGTCCTGTGCAGGCTGGAAGATCTGGTCTACCGCGCCAACAGCGCAATCAATGCCGCCGAGCAGCTTGAGAATCTCAGGAAGAAGTGTGCCCTGGCCTATGGCTGGTCATCGCTGGCGGACTGAGCGTCGCGCTGACCGCTACGGGATTACGCCAGCTACGGCGCGCGGTCCCAACACCTGCAAAAGCATCCACTACGCATCCAGGCGCCAACTCCGGCACCATAGCCACCAAGGCCGCCTCCTGGCGCGCACTGGATGCAGCACGGTCAGCTCGACCGTGTTGCCATACCCACCGTCATGGATTACGGCAATGGCAGCCCAACGCGGTTCCCAGCATTCCCCAACCCGGCTGATGAAAGCCGTCGCCAACGTGTTTTTGGCGGCCTGTGCGGCCTGGCCTGCATTCGCCGGCACCGCCGCAGCAACCGAGCGGCAAGCCACCACACCCAAACTCGAAGGCAGCCAGCTCACGATGCTGGACGCCGCATTGGCGCACTTGCCGGCCCAGCGCCCCGGTGTCACCGACATCTACGTGCTCGGCGTGGCCGGCGATGCCGACGAAGACGTGTTCCCCAATGAAGTGGCCTACCTGCGGCAACTGTCGGCAACACGCTGGGGTGCCGAAGGCCGCATGATCAGCCTGGTCAACCAGCCCGCCCTGGGCCATGGCGGCCCGCCGCAGGTTCTGGCTACCGCCGACAGCATCGGCCATGCCCTCAATGGACTCGGGCAGAAGCTGGACCCGGATGAAGACGTGTTGTTCCTCTACCTGACCAGCCATGGTCTGCATGACAACAGCGTCTACCTGCACACCGGCCGCGACCAGGAAGACTATCTGGCACCGGCACAGCTCGCGCGGATACTGGATCAAGCCCAGATCGGCAATGCGGTGATCGTGGTCTCGGCCTGTTTCTCGGGCGCCTTCGTGCCGGCACTGATGTCTCCGCAGCGCATGGTGATCACTGCCGCGCGCAAGGACCGCCCATCCTTTGGCTGCGGCAATACCGATAGCGCTACCTGGTTTGGCCGCGCCTTCCTGGTCGAGGCCCTGAACGCCACCAACGACTTCGCCCACGCCTACACACTGGCTGCAGGCAGCGTCCGCCGCCGCGAAAAGGAGCAAGGCGAGCTCCCCTCCGAACCGCAGTTCAAGACTGGCAAGGCCGTGGCTACCGTGCTCGAACAATGGCGTGCAGGCTTGCCGGACACACCTGCCGTGCCCTATCCCTTCGTTTACCAACGCCCTTCCGGGGCCAAGACCGTCACACCCAGGAGCAAACCTGTCACCAATAATCGCAAGAGCTGATTCCGCCCCACCGGCACTGGATGAAGCCGACCGGGCTACCCATTCAGGAAGGCAAGCGCCGCCGCCCGGCTTCTGCGAAAATATGGCATGACTGACTTCTCTTCCCTGCCGCTGTCGCCGGCACTCGCTCCTGGCATCGACGCGCTGGGCTATACCTCGATGACGCCGGTACAGGCGCTGGCCCTGCCGCCGATCCTGGAAGGCCGCGACGTGATCGCGCAGGCCCCGACCGGCAGCGGCAAGACCGCCGCCTTTGGCCTGGGCCTGCTCAATCGGCTCGACCTGTCCGTCAGCCGCACTCAGGCGCTGGTGCTGTGCCCTACCCGCGAACTGGCCGATCAGGTCGGCAAGCAGCTGCGCAAGCTGGCCACCGGCATCCCCAACCTGAAACTGCTGATCCTCACCGGCGGCATGCCGCTGGGTCCGCAGCTGGCCTCGCTGGAAGCACATGACCCGCAGGTCGTGGTCGGCACCCCCGGCCGCGTGCAGGAACTGGCGCGCAAGCGCGCATTGAACCTGGGCCAGGTCCGCAGCTTCGTGCTGGATGAAGCCGATCGCATGCTCGACATGGGTTTTGAAGAGCCGATCCGCGAAATCGCCGGCCGCACCCACAAGGACCGCCAGAGCCTGCTGTTCTCGGCCACCTTCCCGGAAGCGATCCGCGAACTGGCCCGCGCCCTGCTCAACGAGCCGGCCGAAGTCACTGTCGATGGCCAGGCCGAAGCCCCGGCCATCCAGCAGCTGTTCTTCGAAACCGAGCCGGCCAACCGCCAGAAGGCGCTGGGCGGCTTGCTGCTGAGGTATACGCCGGAATCGGCGGTGGTGTTCTGCAACACCCGCAAGGACGTGGACGAAGTGGCCAACTCGCTGCGCCAGTTCGGCTTCTCGGCGTTGGCGCTGCATGGCGACATGGAACAGCGCGACCGCGACGAAGTGCTGATGCAGTTCTCCAACCGTAGCTGCAACGTGCTGGTCGCCAGTGACGTGGCCGCACGCGGCCTGGATGTGGAGGACCTCGCTGCGGTGGTCAACTACGAGCTGCCTACCGACATCGACACCTACCAGCACCGCGTAGGCCGTACCGGCCGCGCCGGCCGCAATGGCCTGGCGTTGAGCCTGGTTGCCGGCCGCGAACGCAGCCGCGCCGATGCACTGGAAACACAGCAGGGCAAGCCGCTGAACTGGCAGAAGACCCCGCTGGCAACCGCGCGGCCGGCAGAGCTGCCGCAGGCAGCGATGACCACCCTGCGCATCGATGGCGGCAAGACCGACAAGCTGCGCGCTGGCGACATCCTCGGTGCTTTGACCGGCGATGCCGGGTTGTCGGCCAAGGCGATCGGCAAGATCGACATCTTCCCGACCCGCTCCTATGTGGCCATTGCCCGTGAGCAGGTAGGCAAGGCCCTGGCCCGCCTTGAAGCCGGCAAGATCAAGGGCAAGCGGTTCCGCGTTCGCAAGATGTAAGCAGGTGCCGGCCCAGCCCGGCGCTTGAGCGCACACATGACTTTCCAGCCGGACACCCGCTCTTCCAGCATTGCGGCTGATACGCACGCCACTGCCTTTCCGTGGCGTGCGGTATCTGCGGGTTGGCTGCTGATGATCTTGGTCACCCTGCCGGCAGTACAGCTCACCGGCCCCTCCCCTGGCAGTCTGGCTCCCGTCGAGCTGATGCGTTCCCTGCTGTTCCTGCTTGGCATCTACAGCCCCTGGCTGCTGGCAACGCCTGGTCTTTGGCGGCTGTGCGCACGCTGGCCACTGGGCATGGGCCGCGATGCCCGGGCAGCGGGCAAGCTGCTGGCCGCCGGCATTGGCATCATTCCGGCGCTGTCGCTGATGGGCTGGATGTTTGGCTACTACCTCTCGCAGCTGGCGCTGCCCCGCGCGCTGCCCGACAGCTGGCTGCATGCGGTTGTCGCCACCAGCCTGTTCGCGCTCCCAACCTATGTTGCTGTCATCAGCATCGGCCAGGCACTGACCTATATCCGCCGCTATCGCCGCCGTGGCGAGCTGCTGGCGCAGGCGCGCGAGCAAGCCTTGCGGGCACGCCTGAATCACCACTTCCTGTTCAACGCACTCAATGCGATCGGCGCGCTGGGTTATCGCGATGCAGAGCGCGCCGACGCTGCCTTGGCGCAGCTGGGTGAGTTGTTGCGCAACCTGCTGCAGAGCGAACCCTTCGTCGCCCTGCGCGAGGAAGTGGCGCAGGCGATGGCCTTCATCGAACTGCAGCGACTGCTGCAGCAACAGCCAGTGCAGGTGCGACTGCAGGCCAGCGCCGATGCTTGGGATGCGCGCGTGCCCAGCCTGCTGCTGCAGCCATTGATCGAGAACGCCGTGCGCTTCGCCAGCACCTCGGACACAGACGACGCCACGATCAGCCTGCAGTTCGAGTCGCGCGATGATCTGCTTCACCTGCAGATCCGCAACCCGCTTGGCGACGCTGCCGCCGGCATGGGAATTGGCCTGCAAGCCAGCCGCGAACGCCTGCAGGCGATTTACGGCGAACGTGCCACGCTGCACGCGCAACGCGACGCTGCGCACTTCCAGGTCAGCATCCAGTTACCACTTGCCAGCAGCGAGCCCGCAGCATGATCCGCACCCTGCTGATCGACGACGTCGCACTGGCCCGCGAAAAACTGCGCCACCTGCTGGACGCACATGCGGATATCCAGATCGTCGGCGAAGCGCCCAGCATCGCCCAGGCCCGTTCGCTGCTGGCTGCCGAACCGGTCGAGCTGTTGTTGCTGGACATCCAGCTGCCCGATGAAGACGGCCTGCAGCTCGCGCGCAGCCTGGCTGCACCTGCACCGGCGATCATCTTCACCACCGCCCATGCAGAACATGCGTTGGCCTCCTACGAACTGGGCGCGGTCGACTATCTGCCCAAGCCACTGGATGCCAACCGTCTTGCCGTCGCACTGGACCGGCTGCGCAGGCATCTGGCACGCGAGACCCCCAACCCGCTGGCACCGCTATGCATCCGCAATGGCAGCCGCAGCGACTACGTATCACCGACCGACATCGACTACATCGACAGCGCCGGCCACTATGCCTGCCTGCATGTCGGCAAGCAGGTGCACCTGTTGCGCGAGAGCATTGGCCGGCTCGCCGAGCAGCTGGCGCCGGCCGGCTTCGTGCAGGTACAGCGCGCGGTCATCGTCAATTGCGCACGGGTGCGCTGTCTGCTGCCACGCCGCAATGGCGATGCGACGCTGGAACTGCTGGATGGCACCCAGCTGCCGCTGAGCCGGCTGCACCGCGACGCCTTCGAAGCAAAGATGGGCAAGGCCGGCTGAGACGCACGGCTCATGCCACGCCCGGCACGGCCTGCGCCATTGATGGCATCCAGCTGTTCCGTTGCATTTCCAGCAGCGGCAACATCGCGGGCCGCTTCTCGTTCACAACACCCATGCTCAAGCATCTCCTGCTTCCGCTGCTGCTCAGCTGCAGCTCCCTGGCCTATGCCGCCGAACTGCGCGTACATCCCGTGGACGGTCCAGCCGATCAACCGGTGCAGATCAGCGTAGCCGGGCTGCTGCCAAGCCAGGCCGTGAAACTGCAGCTTTCCATGCAGGACAGCAGCGGCAACCGCTGGCTGGCGCACGCCAACTACCGTGCCGATCACAACGGCATCGCCGATACCGCCACGGCTGGCGCCGAGGCCGGCAGCTACGCAGGTGTCGATGCAATGGGGCTGTTCTGGTCGATGCAGCCAGCGGCCGGAAAGGGCAGACCCACCCCACTGCCGATGCGCAACGAACCCGACGGCCTGCGCTATACGCCGGTAGCGATGCAACTGGAGGCCTTCGTCGAGGGCGAGCGGATCGCTCAGCAGACGCTGTTGCGGCGGATCAACGCGGCCGACGTCGTTGCCACGCCTTTGCAATTGCAAGGAGTGGTCGGCAATCTCTATCACCCCGCTGGTGCGCTGGACGATGGCCGCCGCCATCCTGTCGTGATCACCTTGGGCGGCGCCGAAGGCGGCATCGATACTGCGAATCTGTATGCCGCCTGGTTGGCGTCCAACGGTTTCGTCGCTGTGGCTGTTGCCTATTACCGGATGCCCGGACTGCCCAAGGATCTGGTTCGCGTACCGATCGACCCGGTCAGCACCACGGTCGACTGGCTGCGCACCCAGCCCTTTGCCGGCAAGGTCGGGGTGATGGGGGGTTCCTGGGGTGGCATCGTGGCGATGGCGGCCGCAGTGCATGATCCGCGCCTGCAGGCAGCGGTGTCATGGGTAGGCAGCCCTGCGCCATTCCGCGGCATCCGCCGTGATGTGTCGCCGGCAGATTTCCGCGCCGTGGACGAGCCCGCATTGCGCGTTGGTGGCCGCGACCTGCCATTCCTGCCCTATGTGGAACAGCTCAACTGGAATCAACCTGGCGCGCACGCGGCAACATTGGAGCAGGCGATGCTGCCGATCGAACGCATCAACGGCCCGCTGCTGCTGGTCGCGGGTGGTGACGACCAGCTCGGTGTTTCCGGCGAGATGGCGGCATTGGCGATGCAACGCCTGAAGCGCCGCAGCGCACCGCAAGCGGACGCCCTGCTGTACTACTCCGACGCAGGTCACCTGATCACGCCCTTCCTGCAGCCGACCACCTTCCGCAGCGACACCGGCCCATACATCCCGGTTGGCGGCACTGCCGAAGGCTATGCCCGCGCCGACCGGGAAAGCGGCCCGGCAGTGTTGGCATTCCTGCGGCAGGCGCTGACCGAAGGCGACATCCAGCTGACTCGCTGAACCCGCTTCAGGCAGCGCGAGCGCGCAGCGTCACCCGGAATGCCGCGGCAACAACCGCTACGCTGGCTGCGCCAAACAGCGACAGCGCAGTGGCCTCGCCGACGCCACGATGGATCAGCAGCAGGTACACGCCGATGCAGCTTGCCTGTGCAAACAATGGCCAGGCAATACGGCGCAAACCACGACGGAACACGCGCCAGGCCAACACCGCGCTCAGCAGCCAGCCGCCGGCGAACGCCAGCGGGTCCAGTGCTGGCGAGAATTCATAGACATTGCAGATCACGAACCACGCGCTCCAGCCCAGCATCGCCAGCAGCAGCGCCAGTCCACCCAACACCCGCAGGGCGCGCATCAGGCAAACACCGCCACGCTCTGGCGGCCGCGCATCACCACCCGGCCCTGCTCATCCCAGGCCTGCATGTCCTGCGACGAATAACCGTCACCCGCATGCTGGCTGAAGGAACGCAGCAGGAACCATTCGCCCTCCGGCGAAGGATCAAGCAGCTCAACGTTCCAGGTGACCGAGCTGATCGGCGCAGCAGCTCGGAAACTGGTGAATGCCGCCGGCGGCATCGCATCGCCCATCGCGATCAGGGCTACCGCCGGGTCTACCCCGTCGGCGTCGCGATGGCGGATCCAGGTCAGCAGCTCGGGAATCTCCGCAGCCGACACCGGCATCGCGCCACCGGCAGGACGCATCTGGAAGTTCTGGGTAAAGGCCGGCGCGAACGGCATCGCCGCCATGTCGAAATCGCGGTACGCGGCAGGCCCCTGGGCCGGGAGTTCGCCACCGAAATCATGCGCAACCGCGCTTTCGCGGGCGCGGCCAAACACCAATGACAAGCGCGCCGCCAAGGCATCGTCGGAGAACACATCCACGCCGACATTCACCACCGACTTGCCCTCGCGCAGGACCGCCGGCACGAAACGCAGCAGGCCGGCTGCAGGCCCGATGAAGGTCACCTGCATCGCGCGCAATGGCGGCAACGCACCTGCATGGCTTTGCATCGCCGCGGCAAGCGCCAGCGCACTGAGCACGCCGCCGTAGGCGGTGCGTCCTTGTCGCCAACTGTCAGGGAGCAGCAGCCCTTGTTCACCATCGAAGGAAGACAGCAGCTCGCTCAACGTCGGCATTCGGGACTCCGCGGATTGGGGTGGATCAGGTACTCAATAAACCAGTGTAGCGGCCAGCGGCAAACCATCAGGCCAGCGCTCACGGCCGCCCAGTCCGTCCAGCTCCACCAGCACCGCGCCGCCAACAACCTGCGCCTCAAGCTGCGCAGCCAACTGCAAGGCGGCAAGCAAGGTGCCGCCGGTGGCCAGCACGTCATCGACCAGCAGCACGCGCGCGCCCGGCGGGGTTGCGCCGACGCTGACTTCGATGCGATCGGTGCCGTACTCCAGCGCGTATTCCTGCTTCAGCGTTGCGCCCGGCAGCTTGCCCGGCTTGCGCACCGGCACGAAGCCCACGCCCAGTTCCAGGGCCAGCGCGGTACCCAGAATGAAACCGCGCGCCTCCACGCCCAGCACCGCATGCAGGCCTGCGTCACGCCACGGCTCGGCCATGGCCTGCACGGCGGCACGGAAGCAGGCGCCATCGCCCAGCAGCGGGATGATGTCCTTGAACAGGATGCCGGGCTTGGGGAAATCAGCGATGTCGCGGATCGGGCGCGACCATTCGGGGTAGGCAGGAGAAGTCATATCAGTCATTCGTGGAAAGGTGCTCAGGAGCTGCACGACAGCATCGAGCAGCCGGCGCGGTCACGCGCCCATTCCGGGCGCTTGCCGGCAAATGCCTCGCGCCCGGGTTGTTCGTCGTAAGGATGCCGCATCACCTCTAGCAATTCAGCAATCCCGGTCATGTCGCCTTGTTCGGCACGGTCGATGGCCTGCTGGGCCAGCCAGTTGCGCAACACGTATTTGGGATTTGCCGCCTGCATGGCTTCACGACGCTGTTGCGGCGACTGCCCGGCGTCCCGAACCCGCGCTGCATGGCGCTGCAGCCAGTCGGCCAGCGCTGGCAGCACCTGTTCGCGGGCGGCCGGCGAATAGAAGGCCTCCTCCAGCGCGGCGGCCTGCGGCGCGTCGATATCAATGGACGCCAAGGCGCGGAACGCCAGAGTCATATCCATCTCACCGTCCTGCAGCAACTGCTGGAACTGCGTCATCAGCTCGACGTCGCCGTCCCGGTACTCGCCCAGACCAAGCTTGGCGACCAGATGGGCACGTTCTTCGGTTTCAAAGCGTTCGCGGAAGCCGTCCAATCCGGCCTGCAGCGGTGCGACTTCCGCAAACACCGGCGACAGCGCCTGCGCCAATCGCACCAGATTCCAGTACGCCACCTGCATCTGCGTGCCAAAGCGGTAGCGGCGGCCCTGCGCATCGGTGGTGTTCGGCGTCCAGTCCGGATCGTAGTCCTCGACCCAGCCGTAAGGGCCGTAATCCAGGGTCAAACCCAGAATGGACATGTTGTCGGTGTTCATCACCCCGTGTACGAAGCCGACCCGCATCCACTGCGCGACCATCACCGCGGTACGCGTGCAGACCTGCGCGAACCAGTCGGCGTACAGCGCCTCGCCACTGCCCTGCAACTCGGGGTAATCACGGGCGATGCAGAAATCGACCAGTTGCCGCAGCAGCGCGACATCACCGCGCGCCGACGGCAGCTCGAATGTGCCGAAGCGGATGAACGACGGTGCGACCCGGCACACCACCGCACCGGGTTCGGCCTGCGGATGGCCGTCGTAGAACATGTCACGCATCACCGCCTCGCCGGTGCCGACCAGGCTCAATGCGCGGGTGGTGGGCACACCGAGATGATGCATGGCCTCGGAGCACAGGAACTCGCGCAGTGAAGAGCGCAGCACCGCACGCCCGTCAGCACCGCGCGAATACGGGGTTGGGCCAGCTCCTTTGAGTTGCAGTTCCCAGCGCTTGCCGCCGGCCAGCAACTCCCCCAAGGAGATGGCGCGGCCATCGCCGAGCTGCCCGGCCCAATGACCGAACTGATGGCCTCCGTAATTGGCGGCCCACGGCTGCATGCCGGCGAACAAGGCATTGCCGCCAAAGACCTCCGCAAACTCCGGGCTGGCAATCGTTGCCGGGGCGAAGCCAAGCAGGTCTGCGACCTCAGCCGAGTGCGCCAGCAAGCGCGGTGCAGCCACCGGCGTCGGCATCACAGCCGACCAGGCGGCACCCAGCACCTCGCGGCGGCGCGCGCCGGTTTCAGGATCACCGGGCAGCTCGCGCTGGAAGCGGTTATCAAATAGCGGGGGCGTGTCGTTCATCATCTGAAAGTGGGGACTGCCGGGCCATGCTGCAAGCGTGGCCCATTGTGCTCAACGAGCACCGCCGATCAGATCCAGCGCGCCGCCACGCTGCTCGGCACGCTGATAGGCCGGCCGCTCGGCGATGCGGGCCAGGAAAGCCTGCAGCTTCGGATAGTCGGTCATGGGACCAGCGCGGACTGCCGCCGCCTGGACCGGGAAACTCATCTGGATGTCAGCCGCACTGAAACGCTCGCCGGCAAACCAGGTGGATTCGCCCAAGGCCTGCTCCATCCAGCCCAGGTGCAGACGCAGCTGCGGGCTGATGAAGCTCTTCATCACCTTGTCGACGATGCTGTGGGCAATCGGCTTGGCGAAAAATGGCAGCGGTGCCTTGCGCACTTTCGCGAACACCAGGCTCATCACCAGCGGCGGCATCGCCGAGCCTTCGGCGTAGTGCATCCAGTAGTGATAGTGCAGGCGTTCCGGCGCATCCACTGGCAGGGGCTGTGGCGACAGGTTGCGCTGCAGGTCATAGCGGTCAGCCAGGTATTCCAGGATGGCCCCGGATTCGGCCAGGATCAGTGCGCCGTCCTGCAGCACCGGAGATTTGCCGAGCGGATGCACCTTGCGCAGTTCCGGCGGCGCCAGCCAGGTCTTGGGGTCACGCTTGTAGCTGACCACGTCGTAGGCCAGGCCCAACTCTTCCAGCATCCACAGCACGCGCTGCGAACGCGATTGTTCCAGATGGTGCACGGTGATCATCGCTGGCTCCAATGTCATTCAATCGACACGAGACAACATCCTAGCCAACACCTGCAGAACGCAGCGTCAGTGCAAGGCGAAGCTCGATGCGAAAACACAAATAAAAACGCCGGAAGCTTTCGCTTCCGGCGTTCCAAGCAACCTTACGGTAGCAAGGGGTCGATTAGACCGCCTGCACCTGGTCAGCCTGCATACCCTTCTGGCCCTGCACGGCGACGAAAGTCACCTTCTGGCCTTCCTGCAGCGACTTGAAGCCGTTGCCCTGGATGGCGCGGAAATGCACGAACAGGTCCGGGCCGCTTTCCGGGGTGATGAAGCCGAAGCCCTTGGCGTCGTTGAACCACTTGACAGTGCCGGTCTGACGATCAGACATGTACTAACTCCTGAAACATAAGTTGAAATAATCGCGGCCACCGGATATCGGGGCCGAGACTGAGTTGCAGGCGTTGGTAAAGCGGATCGATGAGCCGATCAAGAAGATCAACTGCATCAGGCCACGATTCACGGTGACCCTTGCAAGCACAGTGGGATGGACAATACGCCGCTTTGTTCCAAAAAGCGATAATTACCGTATTCAGAAACCAAATTTGATTCAGTTCGTCCATTAAGTCGCTGAAAACAGTCAATTTTCTGACGATAGCCCGGAACCAGCAAAGTCCGAAAATCCAATAGACTGCGCGGCATGAGCCCTGAAGACGCCATTTCCGCCACTCCTTCTCCCACCCGGATCTGGGTCGATGCCGATGCCTGCCCCGTGGTGATCAAGGAAATCCTGTTCCGCGCCGCCGAACGGGCCAAGGTCGAGACCGTACTGGTCGCCAACCAATGGCTGCGCACCCCGCCCTCGCGCTTCATCCGTGCCATACAGGTGCCGGGTGGGCCGGATGTTGCCGACGACGCCATTGCCGAGCGGGTGAACCCCGGCGACCTGGTCGTTACCCAGGACATTCCGCTGGCAGCGCGTGCGCTGGAGAAAAAAGCCATCGCACTGAATCCGCGCGGTGAGCTCTATACCGCCAATACCATCGCCGAGCGGCTATCGGTGCGCAACTTCATGGAAGAACTGCGTGGTGCTGGCGTTCAGACCGGCGGTCCTGCCACCTTGCACGCGCGTGACCGCCAAGCCTTTGCCGGCCAGCTCGACCGCTGGCTCGCGCAACGGCGCTGAAGCTCACACCAGCTCACGCGCACTGCGGAATTCCCGCTGCCGGCCGCTGAGCGGATCCACGAAGGCCAAGCGCCGCGCCAACAGTTGCAGCGGCTGCCGGTAGTCCTCCGGCGCGCGCTCGATTACCTGCGGGTAAATGTCGTCACCGATGATGGGCGCTCCCAGCGCCGCCATGTGCACACGCAGCTGGTGCTTGCGCCCAGTCACCGGCTCCAACGCGTAATGCCACACATCGCCACGCCGCTCGATCACATCCACCCGGCTCAGGGCATTGGCCTCGCCCCCCAGCTCGGCCATGCGAAAGAACGGTTCGCCGCGGCCGATACGACTGTTCCGCTGCAGCGGGAACTGCAGCGTCGGCAGGGCCGGGGCCAGGGCCTCATAGGCCTTGTCGATGCGTCGCTCGGCGAACAGCCGCTGGTAGGCGGCGCGCGTCTGCGGATTGCAGGAGAACAACACCAGTCCCGCAGTGCCACGATCAATCCGGTGCAGCGGCACCAGCTCGCAATCGCCGGTGCTGGCGATCAGTCGCGCGAGCAACGTCTGGCGCACGAAGCGCCCGGCCGGGGTGACCGGCAGGAAATGCGGCTTGTCGACCACCAGCAGGTGTTCGTCCTGGTGCAGGATCTGCTCGGCGAACGGCACCTCCGGCTCGTCGGCGACCTCACGGAAGTACTGGATCTCCTGCCCTGCCCGCCAGGGCTGCGCCGGCAGCAGCGGCTGGCCGTCGCTGCCCAGCACCCGCCCGCGCGCAAAACGGTCGAGCCATTGCGCCTGGCTTACCGCCGGGAAGCGGGCACACAAACCCTCCAACAGGCTGGCCCACGGGCCTGGAGCGAGTTGCAGACGGCTCGGCAGATCTTGGTCAGGCACGTTGAATCGGGTCCGGTGCGGGGCCAGGCATTATGATGGGCGGTCTTTGTACCCGGTATTCCCATGGCCCTCACCGCCACCATCCGCAAGGCCGAGCTGCAGATCAGCGACATGGACCGCGGTTACTACGCGACCCACAACCTGACCCTGGCCCAGCATCCCTCCGAAACCGACGAGCGCCTGATGGTGCGCCTGCTCGCCTTCGCCCTCAACGCCGAGGACCGGCTGGAATTCGGCAAGGGCCTGAGCAGCGAGGACGAACCGGACCTGTGGCAGCTGGACTACACCGGCGACATCGAGCAGTGGATCGATCTGGGCCACCCGGACGAATCACGCGTGCGCAAGGCCTGCAACCGCAGCCGTCGCGTGCAGATCGTCAACTACGGCGGCAATGCCTCCGATATCTGGTGGCAGAAGCAGGGCAAGCACCTGACCCGTTTCAACAACCTGTCGGTGATCGACCTGCCGTCCGCGTTCGTCGAGCGCTGGGGTGAGCAGGTGCAACGCGCGATGCGCTGGAGCGTGCTGATCCAGGATGGCGAGGTCCAGATCCTCAATGATCACATCCAGCTGGACGTGATCCCGGCCTGGCGCAAGCGCCCGGCGGAGTAAGCAGTAGTGGCTGACAAGGTAATCCGCTGCGACGTACTGGTGATCGGCGCTGGCGCCGCGGGGCTGATGTGCGCGCTCACCGCCGGCCAGCGCGGCCGCATCGTGCAGGTGATCGATCATGCCAACAAGGTTGGCAAGAAGATCCTGATGTCCGGCGGCGGCCGCTGCAACTTCACCAATACCGGCACCACCGCAGCCAACTTCATCTCCAACAACCCGCACTTCTGCAAGTCGGCGCTGGCGCGATATACGCCGGCCGATTTCATCGAGATGGTCGAACGCCACGGCATCGCCTATCACGAGAAGGAGCTGGGCCAGCTGTTCTGCGACATTTCCTCCAAGCAGATCGTGAAGATGCTGCTGGACGAGTGCTCCGACGCCGGCGTGCAGATCCGCACCGATTGCGGCGTGCAGCAGATCGAGCGCGGCGCCGATGGCTTCCACGTGCGTACCGCGCAGGGGCAATTCCACAGCGCCTCGGTGGTGATCGCCACCGGCGGGCTGTCGATCCCCAGCATGGGCGCCAGCGGCTTCGGCTACGAGGTGGCCCGCAACTTCGGCCATGAGCTGCTGCCGACGCGTGCCGGGCTGGTGCCGCTGACCCTGAGCGGCACCCACCAGGAACGCTTCGCCGAGCTCAGTGGCGTTGCGTTGCCGGTGGAGGCGCGCTGCAACGGCAAGAGCTTCCGTAACTCGATGCTGATCACCCATCGCGGCATCAGCGGCCCGGCGATCCTGCAGATCTCCTCGTACTGGCAGCCGGGTAATGACCTGCGGCTGGACCTGCTGCCCGATCACGATGCAGCCGAATGGCTGCGGCAGATGAAGCGCGAGCGCGGCGCCTCCGAGCTGCGCACCGTGCTGTCCGAAGTGATGCCGCGGCGGCTGGCCCTGCGCCTGTGCGAGCAATGGCTGAAGGACAAGCCGATGCGGCAGATGGACGAGCCCGAGCTCAAGGCCGCCGCCAGCCTGCTGTCCGATTTCCCGCTGGTCGCCAGCGGCACCGAGGGCTACCGCACCGCCGAAGTCACCCTGGGCGGCGTGGACACGCGCAAGGTGTCTTCCTCGACGATGGAATCGCAACTGGTACCCGGTCTGCACTTTGTCGGCGAGGTACTGGACGTGACCGGCTGGCTGGGCGGCTACAACTTCCAATGGGCCTGGGCCTCTGGACGTGCTGCCGGGATGGCGGTGTAAGCCGATTCATCAATCCGGATTCATCAACTCACCATGCCCGGCACATGCTCGGGCACGGCACCTGCCGGCATGCGCCGCGACCGCTGGCGACAGCGTCCTGACGGCAGCCTTGGGACTACACTCACGGGAGTACGTCACAGGCAAGCGATCTGCGCATAGACGCCAGCGCCGTGCATCGTGTATTAAACCCCGTCCCCCGGGAGTCCTGAATGCAGAACGCCAAAGACATCACCTTGCGCTTGCTGATCGTTGACGACAGTGCCGAGAGCGCCGAGGCCATCGTCAGCACCTTGCGCAACAGCGGCATCGCAGTACGCCCGTCGCGGCCGCAAAGCGTCGAGGAGCTGAGCCAGACGCTGAGCCAGCCCATCGACCTGGTGCTGGCGGCCAACTCTTACGTTATTCCGCAACTGGTGCTCACCCAGCAGGTCGCGGCCAGCGGCAAGGACATCCCGATGATCCTGCTGACCGACAGCATCGATGCACAGATGCTGCTGGACTCGGCCGCCAATGGCATCCGCGCCATCGCACTTCGCCAGCAACCGGATCACCTGTTGTCGGTGGTGCAGAACGAATGGACGGACCTGCAGGCGCGACGCGGCCTGCGCCGGATCGAGGCACAGATGCGCGAGACCGAGCGCCGCTGCGACGCGCTGATCTCTTCCTCGCGCGATCCCATCGCCTACATCCACGAAGGCATGCACATCCGCGCCAACGAAGCCTATCTGGACATGTTCGGATTCGAGTCGTTCGAGGATGTGGAAGGCATCTCGCTGCTGGACATGGTGGCACCGCAGCATGTGGAGAACTTCAAGCAGCTGCTCAAGTCGCTGAGCAAGGGCGAAGCACCGCCACCGCAGTACGAAGTGCACGCACGCAACCAGGATGGCGACACCTTCCCGGCGACGATGGAATTCACCGCTGCCACGTATGAAGACGAGAGCTGTTTCCAGATCGTGTTCCGGCGCCGCGAAGAGTTTGATCCGGAACTGGCGCGCGAAGTCGAAGCCCTGCGCCAGCGCGACCAGGTCACCGGCCTGCTCAACCGCCCGACCTTCATGGTCCAGCTGGAGAAAGCCGTCGCCCAGGTTGGGCGCAGCGATGGCCAGTATGGCTTCCTGCTGGTAGAGCCGGATCACTACGCGCGCCTGCTGCCCGATATCGGACTGGATTCGGCCGACGCATTGATTGCAGCCCTCGGCCAGAAGCTGGCCCAGGCTATTGGCGAGGACGCGCAGCTGGCGCGTTTTGGCGAGCATAGCTTTGCCCTTCTTACCGAGGGCGATTACACACATACCTCGCAGATGGCTGAGCGGGTACGCGGCGCCTTTGCCTCCTCGGTATTCAGCATCGGCGAGCGCTCGGCCACTGTCACCGTCAGCATCGGCGGCGTGCAGGTGGGCGAGAAGATCGCCAGCGTTGGCCAGGTCCTGAACCGCGCCAATGACTGCGCACGCGCCGCCACTGAACTGGGCGGCAATACCTTCAAGGTATTCGACCCGGGCGCGGCCGACCGCGTCGAGGAAGAGCGCATCCAGAGCTGGGTACAGCGCATCCGCCAAGCGCTGTCCGGCGATGGCTTCCATCTGCGCTTCCGCCCCGTGCTTAACCTGATGGGCGAGCCGATCCAGCTGTACGACACCTCGCTGCAGATGGAAAACAACGGCGAGATGGTGGGCCCGCCCAGCTTCCTGCCGATCGCGCAGGAACATGAACTACTGGCCCCGATCAACCGCTGGGTGGTGGCCAACGCCATCCGCGCGCTGGGTGAGCGCCGCCGCGCGGGTCATCGCACGCACCTGATGGTGCGCATCACCCCGGAGTCCTTCTCCGACCCCGAGCTGCTGACGGTGATCCGCAGCGGCCTGCAGGCCGAAGGCGTGGATGGCGCGCAGCTGTGGCTGCAGATTCCCGAAGCCAAGGTATTCACCCACCTGCGCAATGCGCAGCAATTCCTGGCAGATGTCACTGCGCTGGGCTGCAAGGTTGGCCTGGAGCAATTTGGTTCGGGACTGGATTCGTTCCAGCTGCTGGCCCACTTCCAGCCAGGCTTTCTCAAGCTGGACAGTGCGTTCACCGCTGATCCGGCGTTGGCCAAGGAACAGCTGGAGAAGACCCAGGAGATCACCACCAAGGCGCAGTCTGCCGGCATCTTGACCATCGCCGAGTTCGTGGCGGATGCGTCGACGATGAGCTTGTTGTTCAGCGCTGGCGTGGATTACGTGGAAGGCGATTTTGTCGGGCCGCCGACGGCTCAGATGGATTTTGAGTTTGGTTGATGGGTGATTGGGCTGCGTTCTGACGTTCCGCGCTGGAAGCTGCCCTCACCCCAACCCCTCTCCCGCATGCGGGAGAGGGGCTAGCAATCCGCGAGCGCGAGCAATGTCTGCAACCTCAGCTTTAAAGCCTCTCTCCCGCCTGCGGGAGAGGGGCTAGCAATCCGCGAGCGCGAGCAATGTCTGCAACCTCAGCTTTAAAGCCTCTCTCCCGCCTGCGGGAGAGGGGTTGGGGTGAGGGGAAGCTCCTAGCTAGAGATGCAAAAAAGAAGGCCGCGCAAAGCGCGGCCTTTTCACACACAAAAACGCAAAAACTCAGACCTCAACAATCCCCGGAATAGCCACATCCGGATTCACATCGGCTTCGTAATCCACGCCATCGATGCCGAACCCGAACAGGCGCAGGAAGTCGGCCTTGTAGCCGGCCAGGTCGCTGATCTCGTACAGGTTCTCGTTGGTCACCTGCGGCCACAGCTCCAGTACCTTGCCCTGCACTTCCGGCGCCATTTCCTTGTAGTCCGCACGCAGGCGGCCTTCGCCGTCGACCAGCGCGATCTCGCGGCCCTGCGCGTCCTGCAACTGCTGGCGGATGTGGTCAGCCGCGTTGGCGCCGCCCTGCGGGCCGTTGTACAGAATGTCGTACAGGGTGTCGAGCTGCTCGATGCAGCCTTCGTGCGTACCCTGCTCTTTCATCACCTTGAACAGCAGCGACAGATACAGCGGCATGGTCGGGATCGCCGAGCTGGCCTGGGTCACAACAGCCTTCAGCACCGACACACGCGCATCGCCGCCCAACCCCTGCAACTTGTCACGGATGGCCAGCACCTTGGCATCCAGATCCTTCTTGGCAGCGCCGATCGAACCATTCCAGTAAATGGCCTGGGTGATCTCCTCGCCGACATAGGTGAACGCGGTGGTGGTGGCACCCGGCGCCAGCACGCCAGCATCAAGCAGCGCGTCGATCCACATCTGCCAGTCTTCGCCACCCATGACCTGCACGGTGCCGGCGATCTCCTCAGCCGTTGCCGGCTGCAGCGTGGTTTCGGTCAGCACTTCCTTGTCGGTGTCCAGGCCACGCAAGGTGATCGGCGCGCCGATCGGCTTCAGCGTGGAGCTGATGATCTCGCCGGTCTTGGGATGCTTGCGACGCGGCGCAGCGAGGCTGTAGACCACCTGATCGACCTGACCCAGGTCAGCCTTGATGATCTCGATGACCTTCTGCTTCACCTCGTCGGAGAACGCATCGCCATTGACGCTGCGCGCATACAGACCCGCCTGGTGTGCGTACTTCTCGAATGCGGCGGAGTTGTACCAACCCGCCGTACCCGGCTTGGTCTCGCTGCCCGGGCGCTCGAAGAACACGCCAAGGGTGGCGGCATCGCTGCCAAACGCAGCCTTGATGCGGGCGGCCAGACCGTAACCGGTGGAGGCACCGAGCACCAGCACCTTCTTCGGGCCATTGGCCAGCTTGGGCTGGGCCTTGATGTAATCGATCTGTTCCTTGACCGCCGCATCGCAACCAGTCGGATGGGTGGTGACGCAGATGAAGCCGCGCACACGCGGTTTGATGACCATGAAAACCTCGGTTGGCTAAACAGAAGACAGCAGCACAAGCAGTTTGCGCGCTGAACCGGGAGGATCGTAGTGCGCTGCCGCATCGAAAACAACCGACGCCACCGCATGGACCTCCCTGCCCCCGCGTGGATTGCAGGCAAAAGAAAAGCCGCGCGGGGCGCGGCTTTTCAGCAAGGCAGTGCGAGTCCGTCAGGGACGACGGGCCAGCTCTTCCTCGTCCTTGGCCTTGGGCAGCAGATCCTGCTTGGTGACCTTGAACGGACCAATGCTCAGCAGCGGCACGGCCACGATGATCGAGGAGATGACCACGATCACGGCACCCACCATGTGGGTTTCGGCCAGGCCTTCCATCGACTCGCCACCGAACATATACAGCGCCAGTGCGGACAGGAAGAACAGCACCGCGGTGATCACCGTACGCGACAGCGTCTGGTTGATCGAGCGGTTAAGCACTTCCAGCGGCTCAACGCGCAGGCTGCGGAAGTTTTCGCGCACACGGTCGAACACCACGATGATGTCGTTGATGGCAAAACCCATCACCGACAACATACCGGCCAACACGGTCAGGTCGAACTCGCGACCGAGCAGCGACATGTAGGCAACCGTCAGGATCAGGTCGAAGAACGCAGTGATGCTGGCGACGATGGCGAACTTCCATTCGAAGCGGGCAGCGATGTAGATCAGGAAGCCGATGACCATGAACAGCGTGGCGTAGATGCCGTTCATCGCCAGGTCCTTGCCGACCTGCGGGCCGACGAACTCGCCCGGCTGCACGGTAGCGACGTTGTCCGCCGCAGTCACCGCAACACGGACATTCTCGGCAACCGTCTGCGCTGCATCGGCGGCATTGTTGTGCTCGCCGTCCGGCGGCAGGCGGATCATCAGGTCATTGCCGCCACCGACGCTCTGCACCTGGGCGTTCTCGAAGCCAGCCTTCTCCAGACGCTCGCGCACCGTGTCGGCGTTGATGCTCTTCTCAAAATGCGTGCGCACAACCGTGCCGCCGGTGAACTCCAGCGCGTAGTTGAAGCCCTTGAAGCCGATGATGGCGAACGAGGCCAGCAGCAACACCACCATGATCGCGAGCACCGGCTTGCGGTGACTCATGAAGTCGATGTTGGTGTCGTTCGGAACGATGTGAAGTGGAAACAGTTTCATGCAAGGAGTTCCTTGGAAAACCCGCACCGGTCAGGTGCGGGTTTCTGCGAAGAGGTTCGCGTCAGATGGCCACGGAGTTCAGCTTCTTGCGCTTGGCGTAGATCAGCGTCGCCAGAGCACGCGACACGGTGATCGCAGTGAACATCGAGGCAAAAATACCGATGATCATGGTCAGCGCGAAGCCCTTCAGCGGGCCGGTACCGAACGCGTACAGCGCCACACCAACAATCAGGCCAGTGAGGTTGGCGTCGAGGATGGTGCCCGAGGCGCGCTCGTAACCCTCCGCGATGGCCTTCTTCGCCGGCATGCCCAGTCGCAACTCTTCACGGATACGTTCGTTGATCAGCACGTTGGCGTCGACCGACAAGCCGACCGACAAGGCCAGGCCGGCGAAGCCCGGCAAGGTCATGGTCGCGCCGAACATCGACATCACCGCCACCACGATCAGCAGGTTGAACAGCAGCGCCACCGAGGTGATCACGCCGAACATGCGGTAGTAGATGGCGAAGAACACCAGGGTGAAGATGAACGAGAACACCACTGCCTTGACGCCGCGGTCCACGTTCTCCTTACCCAGGCTCGGGCCGATCACGTATTCCTCGACGAAGTCCATCGGCGCAGCCAGCGAGCCGGCACGCAGCAGCTTGGCCAGACCGTCGGCTTCGGTCTTCTCCAGGCCGGTGGTCTGGAATTCCTTGCCGAACACGCCATTGATGTTGGCGATGGAGATCACTTCTTCCTTGACCCGGAAGCTGCGCTGCTCCACACCGTTGACCATCGTCACCTGCGGAATCCGCTCGGTGTAGACCACGGCCATCGGCTTGCCGACGTTGGCGCTGGTGAAATCAAACATGCGCTGGCCACCGACGCTGTTCAGCGTCACGCTGACCGACGGAAGGCCGTTCTGGTCAGTGGAGGTCGCCGCCTTGACCATCTGGTCGCCGGTGACGATGGTGCGCTTGTTCAACAGCACCGGCATGCCACGGCGGTCGCGGTAGAGCTTGGCTTCCGGCGGGATGCGGCCGGTATCCACTGCATCCTGCGCGTTGCCATCGACCACGGCGCGGTATTCCAGCGTCGCGGTGGCACCGATCATGCGCTTGGCTTCGGCCGTGTCCTGCACGCCCGGCAGCTCGACCACGATGCGGTCCTCGCCCTGACGCTGGATGATCGGCTCGGCCACGCCCAGTTCGTTGACGCGGTTACGCAGGGTGGTCAGGTTCTGCTCGATGGCGCCGGAGGCGATCTGCAGCATTTCCGCCTGCGGCACGGTGGCGGTGATGCGATCACCACTGACCGAGTAGCTGAAGGTCGGCTGTGCCTTGGCCAGTGCCGCACGTGCCTTGTCGGCATCGGCAGCATTGGTCAGGGCAATGGCGATATCGCTTTCGCCGCGACGCTCTACCGAACGGTAGGACACGCGGTTGTCACGCAGGGTGGTACGCACGTCTTCGGTGAAGGCTTCGAAACGCTTGTCCACCGCGGCCTTCTGGTCCACCTGCAAAGCAAAGTGCACGCCGCCGACCAGATCCAGACCCAGCACCATTGGCTTGCCGCCCAGATTGGCCAGCCAATCCGGCACGGTCGAGGCCAGGTTCAGGGCGACGGTGTAGTTTTCGCCGGCCGTCTCGCGCAGCACCTCATTGGCGCGCGACTGGGCGTCCAGCGAAGCAAGGCGGACGATCAGGTTGTTCTCGCCCTCCTTCTCCACCGACTTGGCGGTGACACCGGCCTCGCCCAGCGCCTTGTTGACGCGCTCTTGCAGCGCATCATCAATCTGCCCACCACGGTTGGCGGTGATCTGAACGGACGGATCCTTCTGGTAGATGTTGGGCAGCGCGTACAGCGCGCTGACCGCCAGAACGATCAGAATCAGGAAGTACTTCCAGCGCGGAAATTCAAGCATTGCAGGATCCTGCGCGACGCCGGTGCGGCGTCACGACGTGACGGAAAGGGATCAGTCTCAGGCGGCGTTCTTCAGCGTGCCCTTGGGCAGGACGTTGCCGACCGAGCCCTTCTGCACGCGGATGCGGACGTTGTCAGCCACTTCCACGGTGATGAAGTTGTCGCCGATGTCGGTGACCACGCCAGCGATGCCGCCGGAGGTCAGCACTTCGTCACCCTTGGCGATCTTCTCCAGCATTGCCTTGTGTTCCTTCTGGCGCTTCATCTGCGGGCGGATCATCAGGAAGTACATCACTGCGATCAGCGCGATGGGCAGCAGGAAGGTACCCATGCCCGGAGCGGCCGGAGCGGCCTGGGCGACGGGGAGCAGGATAGCCATGAGAGTCATTTTGTAATCCTTGATGTTGGGCGGCACCCATGCAGGCCGGATGGCCTGCATCAGTTACCGCGAAACGGGGTCAGCCGTGAAGTATGCCACGCGTCCGGGAACACGTCCCGGACCGTGTGAAGACCGCTACTCCCCCGACAACGCCGGGACACTCAGGCCCCGGGCTGCATAGAAGGACTCGCGGAAGGCCAGGAAGGTTCCCGCCTCGATGGCCGCACGCATGTCGGCCATCAGCTTTTCGTAATAGAACAGGTTGTGCAGCGTGCCCAGCATCGGCGCCAGCATCTCGTTGCAGCGGTCCAGGTGACGCAGGTAAGAGCGGGTATAGCCGCCAGTACAGGCGTGGCAACCACAGCCTGGCTCGATCGGGTTCATGTCCCGCTCGTACTTGGCATTGCGGATGCGAACGGTGCCGAACGAGGTGAAATAGTGGCCATTACGGGCATTACGGGTCGGCATGACGCAGTCAAACATGTCCACGCCGCGGGCCACGCCTTCGACCAGGTCCTCCGGCCGGCCCACACCCATCAGGTAACGCGGACGGTCAGCGGGCAGGATCGGGTGCATGTGATCGAGCATGGCGTTGCGCTCGTGCTCGGGCTCGCCCACCGCCAGGCCGCCGATGGCATAGCCATCAAAGCCGATCTGCTGCAGGCCTTCGGCCGAACGGCTGCGCAGTTCGGTATGTACCCCGCCCTGGACGATGCCGAACAGCGCCGCATCGTTGCCCATGGCGTCATGTGCGTTGCGGCTGCGCTGTGCCCAGCGCAGGCTGAGCTCCATCGACTTGCGCGCCACCGGCTCGGTGGCCGGGTACGGGGTGCATTCGTCGAAGATCATGACGATGTCCGAATCCAGCACCTTCTGGATCTTCATGCTCTCTTCCGGGCCCAGGAAGACCCGGGCGCCGTCGGTCGGCGAGGCGAACGTGACGCCTTCTTCGGTGATCTTGCGGCGATGCGCCAGCGAAAACACCTGAAAACCACCCGAATCGGTCAGGATCGGCCCATTCCACTGGCAGAATCCATGCAGGCCACCGTGGTCGGCAATGACATCCAGGCCCGGGCGCAGGTACAGATGGAAGGTATTGCCGAGGATGATCTCGGCCCCGAGCGCGCGCACCTGCTCTGGCAGCACGCCCTTGACCGAGCCATAGGTGCCGACCGGCATGAACGCCGGGGTCTGCACGGTGCCGCGCGGGAAGGACAGCTGGCCACGGCGGGCGCGGCCATCGGTGTTCTGGAGCTTGAACTGCAATCTGGACATGGAAGCATTGAGGCGTCAGTTGCGCCAATTGTCGCGGATATGGGCCTGCAGGGCGAACTTTGTACCCGGAACAGTCAGTCGGGGAAGCGAACCGGCGCGGGATCGTGCCAGGCCAGGCCAACCTCGGCACCAATATCCGGCAGCTGGCCAGGGCCGAAGTCCAGCTCCAGCCGCTCACCGCCCGCCAAGCGCACCCAGCCGCTGCTGCCCGGCCCGCGGAACACCACGCCCTCGACCCGCGCACGCAGTGCCGCGGCCGGGTCCAACAGCAGGCTGTGTGGGCGCACCAGCACCCGCCCTCCCCCAACCATGCCGAGCTGCGCCGCCTGGATCAGCGCTCCGCGACCGATGAAACCGGCGACGAACGGATCCTGCGGCGCCTGATACAGCGCTTGGGCGCTGCTCCACTGCAGCAGGCGCCCTTCATGCATGACGCCGATGCGATCAGCCATGGCGAAGCCCTCACTCTGGTCATGGGTCACCATCAGCACCGTGGTGCCGGCCGCCTTGAGCAGGTCACGCAGTTCGCCAGCGAGCCGCTGACGGGTATCCACGTCCAGGTTCGAGAACGGCTCGTCCAGCAGCAACAGGTCCGGTGCCGGCGCCAGTGCGCGCGCCAACGCTACGCGCTGCTGCTGGCCACCAGACAATTCATGCGGGTAGCGCAGCTCCAGGCCTGGCAAGCCCACGTACTGCAACAAAGCCTGGACCCGGGCCTTCCGCTTGGCACGTTGCAGGCCACGCAGACCAAAGCCGATGTTCGCCGCCACGTCCAGGTGCGGAAACAGCGCGTAATCCTGGAACATCATCCCAACCCTGCGCTGCTCAGCCGGCAGCGCCCGCTGCGGCGCAGCGAGCTGCCGCCCGGCGAGCACGATGCCGCCCTGCTGCAGCGGCTCAAAGCCGGCAATGCTGCGTAGCACCGTGGTCTTCCCGCAGCCGGACGCGCCCAGCAGGCATCCGATCTCGCCACGACCGAGCTGCAACGACAAGCCCTCCACCACCGGTTTGAAACCGCCCGCGACGGGATAGCCAATATGCAGGTCTTCCAATAGCAGCTGTGCGTCAACGTGCATCTTCAACTCCATAGGCCGCGCCTGCGCGCGCCAGCAGGATCACCGGCAGCAGGCCACTGGCGACAATCAACAAGGCCGCCACCGCGCCTTCTTCATACGTCCCGCGCGCAGCCTCGGCATACAACCATGTCGCGAGTGTTTCGAAATTCATTGGCCGCAGCACCAGGGTGGCCGACAACTCCTTCATCGTATCGACGAATACCAGCAGCGCGGCAGCGGCCAAGGCCGGGCGCAGCAGCGGCAGATGCACCCGTCGCAACATCCCCGCTGCACCCTCGCCCAGACTCGCTGCAGCCTGATCCAACGACAGCGGAATGCGCGCCAAGCCCGCCTCGATCCCGCCCACCGATACCGCAAGAAAGCGCAGCGTATACGCCAGCACCAACACGGTCACCGAACCCATCAACAGCATCTGCGGCTGACCGCCAAGCAGCACCAGCAGTCGGCTGGCCACGGCATCCACCCCGCCCAGCGGCAACAACAAGCCGATCGCCAGCACCGTGCCGGGGATCGCATAGCCCAGCGTGGCAGTGCGACTGCTGGCCATGGCCAGGGCGTTACGCCGCCGCGCCTGCGCCAGCCGCAATGCCCACGCAACCAACAACCCCAGCGCCATCGCCACAACCGTTGCCAACAAGGCAACCCGCAAGGTGTTCCACAGCGCAACCAGCAACTGCGGCGAGAAACCAGCAACCTGCAGGCGCTCAACCGCCTCCCAGAGCAGATAGGCCGCCGGCACCACAAAGCCCAGCAGCACCGGCAGCAACCCCAACAGCAACGCAAGCAGGCCACGCGCGCCGCGCAGCTGCAACGGCTGCAACGGGCGTGGCCGCAGTACGCTGGCGTAGCGCTGCCGGCGCCGACCATAGCGCTCCAGCGTCAGCAACAACGCCACCACCCCGAGCATCGCCAACGCGATCTGGGCCGCGCCCGCCAGATCGCCACGACTTACCCAGGTGGTGTAGATCGAAACAGTGAGGGTCTGCACGCCGAGGAATTCGGAGGCCCCGATATCGTTGAGGGCTTCCAGCAAGGCCAGTGCCACGCCTACTGCGATTGCAGGTCGCGCCAACGGCAGCGCCACCCGCCAGAACACCTGCAGCGGCGTGGCCCCCAGGCTGCGCGCCGCTTCAAGCAAGCCCGCCGCCTGGGTCATGAACAAGGCGCGGGTCGTCAGGTACACATAGGGATAGAGCACGAAGCCCAGCAGCACGATGCAGCCAAGCAGATGACGGATATCCGGCAGGCGGAACTGGCGGGAACTGTCATAGCCCAGCAGGTCGCGGATCAGCCCCTGCACCGGGCCAAGCGGGTGCAGCACGTCCAGATAGGCAAAGGCGGCGATGTACGTTGGCACTGCCAAGGGCAGCAACAACGCCCAAGCCAGCATCTTGCGCCCAGGAAACGCAAACGCCGTCACCAGCCACGCGCCACCCGTACCCAGCACTACGACCAAGACGCCGACGCCCAGCAACAACAGCCCGGTATTGAGCAGCGCGGTCGGCAGCACATTGGCCGATAGATGCGCCCACAGCCCGGCACTGCCATCGCTCGCCGCCCACGCCAAGCCCAGCACCGGCGCCAACATCAGCACCGCCACCGATACCGCGCCCAGCAGCCAGGGATTCCATCGCCACGTCATCAAGCACTATCCATCGCGAAACAACGGGCCGACACCGCAAGCACGGCGCCGGCCCGTAGGAAGCCGCAAGGTTCAGTTGTCGAAACCGACCTTGTCCACCAGCTCACTGGCCAGCTTGCGGTTGGCAACCACTTCGGCCAAGGGCAGCGGATCCACCTTCATCGGCCCGAAGCTGGCTACGACCGGGTCAAGCGCAACACCCGGCTTCACCGGGTATTCGTAGTTGGCACGCGCGTACAGGCTCTGCGAGCTCTCGCTGACCAGGTATTCAAGCAGCTTCACCGCGTTGTCATGATTGGGCGCATGACGGGCGACGGCGGCGCCGGAGATGTTGACGTGGGTGCCGGTATCGGCAGCACTGGCAAACACCGGCCGCACTACCTGGATGGCATCACCCCAGCTGCGCTGCTCGGAGCCTTCCTCGGCGTTCTTCATGCGGCCCACGTAATACGCGTTGGCCACACCGATATCGCAGATGCCGGCAAGAATGTCGCGTGCAACATCGCGATCACCACCGGCAGCCTTGCGTGCGAGGTTGGCCTTGACCCCGCGCAGCCAGGCTTCGGTCTTCTCCGCGCCGTCATGCGCGATCATCGCCGCGAACAGACTGGTGTTGTAAGGGTGCTGGCCGGAACGGATGCATACCCGGCCCTTCCACTTGGGATCGGCCAGATCTTCATAAGTGAAGCCGGTCAGGTCGAGATCCTTGTCGGCATAGACCACGCGGTCGCGCAGCGACAGCGCGAACCACTGCCCTTCCGGCGAGCGCAAGTGCGCAGGGATGGCCGCTTCCAGCACCGGCGACTTCACCGCCTGGGTGTGGCCGGCTTCAACCACGTCGAGCAGGCGACCGGTGTCCACCGTCATCAGCACGTCGGCCGGCGAACGCTCGCCTTCGGCAGCCAGACGCTCGGTCAAGCCGTCCTTGAGCAGCACCGTATTGACCTTGATGCCGGTATCCGCGCTGAATGCGTCCAACAGCGGCTGCACCAGAGCGGGTTCGCGCGTGGTGTAGAGGTTGACCTCACCAGCAGTGGTGCCTGCTTGCGATGCGGCAGCAGGTGCGGGGGCGTCATCGCTCTTGGCGCAGGCGCCAAGCAGGACGAGGGAACACAAGGCAGCCAGATGGCCGGCGGCACGCTTCGGATGACGCATGATTTACTCCGGAAGTGGTCGTCGGTCCCGGCCACGATGGCCGGACACGGATCAAATGAGAACTTATCTCATCTGATCCGTCCGTGCACTGCGTCAAACAGCCGCACCCTCGCCCGCCGGGAACAGCAGCATCGCATCGCCATAGCTGAAGAAGCGGTACTTCTGCGCGATAGCGTGTGCATAGGCCTCGAAAACACGCTGCTTGCCAGCAAATGCGCTGATCATCATCAGCAAGGTGCTTTCCGGCAGATGAAAGTTGGTGACCATCGCATCGACGCTGCGGATGCGGTAACCCGGAGTGATGAAGATCTGGGTCTCTCCGGCGTAGGGATGCAGTTCGCCTTCGCGCATCGCACTCTCCAGCGCTCGCACGACGGTGGTACCGACACCGATCACCCGGCCACCGGCAGCACGGGTGCGCCGCACCTGCTCGACCAGCTCGGCGCCGACATTGAGCCATTCGCGGTGCATCACGTGCTGCGATAGATCATCCACGCGCACCGGCTGGAAGGTGCCGGCGCCGACATGCAGGGTGATGTGGCCGAACTGCACGCCGCGCTCGCGTAGCTGCGCCAGCAGCGCTTCGTCGAAGTGCAAACCGGCGGTCGGCGCAGCCACGGCACCGACCTGCTTGGCGAACACCGTCTGGTAGCGCTCGCGGTCGTCCACACCGGGCTCACGGTGGATGTAGGGCGGCAGCGGCAGGCGGCCTTCGTGCACCAGCCAGGATTCCAGCGATTCGGGAATATCAAAGCGCAGCACATAGAACTCGCCGTCGCGGCCAAGCACCTCGGCTTCGCCGCCGGCATCAAGCTGAATGCGACTGCCGGGCTTGGGCGACTTGCTGGCACCGATCTGCGCGCGCGCCTGCTGGCCACCGAGCAGACGCTCGATCAGGATCTCGACGCGGCCGCCACTGGCTTTCTGCCCGAACAGGCGCGCCGGAATGACGCGGGTGTCGTTGAACACCAGCAGGTCACCAGGCTGCAGCAATCCGGCCAGATCACGCACCTGACGGTCGTCGAACGGCGCCGGCGCCGGTGGAACCAGCAGCAGGCGGCTGGCCGAACGTTCGGCCAAGGGAGCCTGGGCGATCAATTCCTCAGGCAGGTCATAGGTGAAATCGGACTTCTTCAAGGCCGGAACTTCGTGCGGGGAGCCGACTATTGTAGCTCTCAGGGGAGGAAGCGCTGGCTTCTGGGCTTGGGCCTGGGTTCGGGCCTTGGCCTTGGCTTCGCTTCATGCCGTCATTCCCGCGAAGGCGGGAATCGCTCTGGCTCTGGCTCTGGCTCTGGCTTGCTCCTGAATTCGCACTGGCCAGGCCAAATCAACAGCGAACAGCCAAAGCAAGAGCGATTCCCGCCTTCGCGGGAATGACGGCTGTAGAGCATGGGCAAGGCAGCGCCAAAGCAACGCTGCCAGCTACCTCACCGCTCAAACTTGGTCGAGAGAATGATCGCGCTGTTGGTCCGTTCCACCCCATCCACCGCACCTATCGCGTCGGTCACCACATCCATCTCGCTGACTCCACCCACCACCACCATCGCGATCAGGTCGTGGTTGCCGCTTACCGAATGCAGCGAGCGCACCTCGGTGATGTCACGCAGCGCCTTGACCACGGCCGGCATCTTCTTCGGCAGGACGGTGATCAGCACGTGCGCACGCACCTGGCCCTGCTCGTAGTCCTCATGGGTGCGCACCGTGTAGCCGGCAATCACTCCCAACTGTTCGAGCCGGTCGATGCGGCTCTGCACCGTGGTCCGTGACAGGCCAAGCCGGCGGGCGATCTGCGCGGTGGAGGCGCGCGCGTCCTCGCGCAATACGGACAACAGGCGTTCGTCGGCGGGAGAAATATTCACATTGCAAACCAGCTTCGTCGATTCGCCGAAATTACCCGAAAATCCGTCGAGATCATAGCTGCCATATGTCCAGAATCTCCACATAATGGGTATATACAAGAAACTTCTGGAGATGAGCATGACCGTACTCGGCCCCCTCGCCCCGCTTCGCGCGCACGCCGGCAGCCGCCTGACCCAAGGCCTGGACGACGCCAGCGTTGAACGCCTGGCCGTCGCTCACCCGGACCTGGCAGGCGCCATCGCCGCTGCCGCCAGCGAATACGCCCGTATCAAGGACGAAGCCGTCGACCTGCTGGATCTGGACGAGCACGACCAGATCGCCGCCATGCAGGCCGGCTTCGTCAATTTCTACGCCGACGACGCCGTCGTCCCGTACATCGCCCTGGCCGCGTGCGGCCCGTGGGTGGTCTCGCTCAAGGGCGCCGTGCTGTATGACGCTGGTGGCTACGGCATGCTCGGCTTCGGCCACACCCCGGCCGACGTGATGGCCGCTGCAGCCAAGCCGCAGGTGATGGCCAACATCATGACCCCGAGCCTGGCCCAGCGCCGCTTCGTGCAGGCCATGCAGAAAGAGATCGGCCACAGCCGCGGCAGCTGTCCGTTCTCGCACTTCATGTGCTTGAACTCCGGCTCCGAGGCCGTTGGCCTGGCCGCTCGAATTGCCGACATCAACGCCAAGCTGCAGACCGATCCGGGTGCACCGCATGCCGGCGCCACCATCAAGCGGGTGGTGATCAAGGGCAGCTTCCACGGCCGCACCGACCGCCCGGCGCTGTACTCCGACTCCAGCCGCAAGGCCTATGACCAGCACCTGGCCAGCTACCGCGGCGAGAACAGCGTCATCACCGTACCGCCCTACGACGAAGCGGCGATGCGCAAGGTGTTTGCCGATGCCAAGGCCAACAACTGGTTCATCGAGGCGGTATTCCTGGAGCCGGTGATGGGCGAAGGCGACCCCGGCCGCGCCGTACCGGCCAGCTTCTACAAGCTGGTCCGCGAACTCACCCGCGAGCACGGCAGCCTGCTGCTGATCGACTCCATCCAGGCCGCACTGCGTGCGCACGGCACCCTGTCCTTCGTCGACTACCCGGGCTACGAGACGCTGGATCCGCCGGATATGGAAACCTATTCCAAGGCCTTGAACGGCGCGCAGTTCCCGCTGTCGGTGCTGGCCGTCACCGAGCATGCCGCCAAGCTCTACCGCAAGGGCGTGTACGGCAACACCATGACCACCAACCCGCGCGCGCTGGATGTGGCTGTTGCCACCCTCGCCCGCCTGTCGCCGGAAGTTCGCCAGAACATCCGCCTGCGTGGTGAACAGGCCGTGCAGAAGCTGGAAGCGCTCAAGACCCAGCTCGGCGACCTGATCACCAAAGTGCAGGGCACCGGCCTGCTGTTCTCCTGCGAGCTGGCCCCGCAGTTCAAATGCTATGGCGCCGGCTCCACCGAAGAGTGGCTGCGCATGCACGGCGTCAATGTCATCCACGGTGGCGAGAACTCGCTGCGTTTCACCCCGCACTTCGGCATGGATGAGGAAGAACTCGACGTGCTGGTGGAGATGGTTGGTCGCGCGCTGGTTGAAGGCCCGCACCGGGCGCAAGCTGACGCTGCCTGATTTTCCGTGATGCGTAACGAAACAGGCGGCCATTGGCCGCCTGTTTCTGTTTGCAGATCCAGAAGCTCCCGCGCTCTCAACGTACGCTGGTGACCGCCAACGCAGGACCGGGCTGTCCACCCCAGCCGCCCAGTGCCTTGTAGACAGCAACGACACTGACATTCACCGACGCTTCCGCTGCCGCCAACGCATCGTCGGCAGCCAACTGATTGCGCTGCGCATCCAGCAAGGCCAGGAAGTCTTCCGAGCCCTCGCGATAACGCAGCTGTGCAAGCGATTCCGCCTTGCGTGCGGCCTGTGCCTGCTCAGCCACGATGCCCAGCCTTGCCTGTTGCTTGGCATAGCGGGTCAGCGCGTTCTCGGTGTCTTCCAATGCCAGCAGCACCGCCTTCTCGTACTCGGCTGCCGCGCCATCGGCCTGCGCCTTGCTGGCACGCAGGCGTGCCCGCACGGTGCCGAAGTCGAATGCCGCCCAGCTGATCGACGGGGTCAGCGACCAGGCCTTGTTGTTGCCGTTGACCAGACCCGAAGCATCGCCGCCCAGGAAACCGACGAAACCACTCAGGCTGATGCGCGGGAACAGATCGGCCGTCGCCACGCCAACACGCGCCGTGGCTGCAGCCAGGCGACGCTCGGCCATGCGCACATCGGCACGCTGCCGCAGCAGATCGCTGGTGTCGCCCAGTGGCAAGGCCTTGGCGAATGCAGGCACTTCACGTGGCTGCAGCAGTGTGTCCAGCGAACCGGGACGCTGCCCAAGCAGCACGGCAAGACGATGCCGCGACTGCACTTCGGACACTTCCAGCAACGGAATATCCGCCTCGATCGCCTTCAAGCGGGCGCGACTGCTCTGCACGTCAAGCTCACTGCCTGCACCCAGTTCCAGCCGGGTTTCGGTCAGCCGCTGCGTCTCGCGCAGGTTCAACAGCGTGTCGCGGGCAACGGCAATCCGCTTCTGTGACCCGCGCAGCTCGAAGTAGTTGCGTGCCACTTCGGCCGCCACCATCACCTGCGCGTCGGCCAGATTGTCCCGCTCCGCGCCAAGGTCGGCACGCGCGGCCTCCGCCGCACGACGCTGCCCGCCGAACAGATCCAGCTCCCAACCGGCATCGAAGCCGAGCTGATAGGTCTCGCTACCGACGCGCTCGCCGCCCAGCGTTGCATCGGGTTGCTTGCGCCTGTCCTGGCTGCCACCGGCAGTGATGTGCGGCAGCTGATCCAGGCGCTGTTCGGTGAACGCCGCACGCGCGGCGCGCACGCGCGCCATCGCGATCTGCAGGTCCAGGTTGTCACCCAGTGCATCGTGCACCAGCTGCCCCAGTACCGGGTCATCAAACTGCGTCCACCAACTCGCAACCGGCGGCGCACTGGAGAACGCCGGGTCAACCGCGCCCTGCAGGCTGACCGGTTCCACTGGTGCTGCCTTGTAATCGGGACCCACCGTCATGCAACCGGCCAGCAAGACACTGGCCATTGCGGTCACCAACAGGCGCATCACCACGGCAACACCTCGCCGAGGTAGCTGAAGCTGCCGGTGGGGCCATCGGCAGCGATCAAGGCCATGCCCACGCTGGAGCGCGCGCCTTCGGCGACATCGATCTCACCTTCGCCACCGTTCATGTCGGTCTTGACGTAGCCCGGATGCACCGCGTTGACCTTGATCGGACCTTCGCGCAGTTCATGCGCCAGCTGCACGGTCCAGGCGTTCAGCGCACTCTTGGAAGCGTTGTAGGCCGGCACGATGAAACCGTAGATCGAAGAGCCCGGTTGCGCATGCAGGGTCAACGAGCCGAGGATGCTGGACACATTGACGATGCGTCCGGCCGGTGCAGCGCGCAGCAGCGGCAGGAAGGCCACCGTCACTTCAACCACGGCGAACAGATTGGTATTGAAGGTGCTGCGCCAGGTTTCCAGCGACTGGCCGCTGGCGCCGGCCTGCAGGTCATCGACCAGCACGCCGGCGTTGTTGACCAGGATATCGAGCTTGCCGTACTGCTGCGTCACGCGCTCAACCGCTACCGCGATGCTGTCGGGGTCATTGACGTCGAGCTGGATGGCTTCCACCGGCAAGCCTTCCGCCTTCAGTTCCTGCGCCTTTGCGGCGGCAGTGTCGTAGTTGCGCCCGGCCAGCAGCGTATGCACGCCCGCGGCGGCGAGCTGGCGTACGGTCTCAAGACCGATGCCGCGGGTGGCGCCGGTAACCAGCGCAACTTTGGTGTTCTGGGTATTCATCTGCTTTTCCTTGGGGGAATGAATTGATACAAGCCCGATAACATTTCAAACCGTCCCTGCCAGTGAAGGTGACAAGGACCTGCGGGAGGCAACACATCTGCAGCCTCCCGCAACGGAGTTACACCTGCCATCAATGGTGGAGGGTCGGCTCACCATGCTGTACCAGCTTGCCGCCGCCGTTACGTGACACGAACTTGCGCAGCGCCACGTAGAACACCGGGGTCAGGAACAGGCCGAACAAGGTCACACCCAACATGCCAGCGAATACGGTGATACCCGTCACCGAGCGCACCTCGGCACCGGCGCCATGCGAAAGCACCAACGGCACCGTGCCGGCGATGAAGGCGATCGAGGTCATCACGATCGGACGCAGACGCAGCCGGCAGGCTTCCAATGCAGCCTCGACGATGCCCTTGCCACCCATCTCCAACTCGCGGGCGAACTCGACGATCAGGATCGCGTTCTTGCATGCCAGACCCATCAACACCACCAGGCCTACCTGCACGAAGACGTTGTTATCACCGCCGGTCAGCCATACGCCGAACAACGCCGACAGCAAGGTCATCGGGACGATCAGGATCACCGCCAGCGGCAGCGACCAGCTCTCGTACAGCGCCGCCAGCACCAGGAAAGCCAGCAGGATCGCCACCGGGAACACGATGAAGGCAGCCTTGCCCTGTGTCGCCTGCTGGTAGCTCAGGTCGGTCCATTCGGTGACCATGCCGGCCGGCAGCACCTGCCCGGCAATCTCGGTGAGCTTGTTCATCGCCTCGGCCGAGGACAGCATGCGTGGATCTGCCTCACCGGCCAGATCAGCCGCCGGGTAACCGTTGAAGCGCAGCACCGGATCCGGGCCATAGGTTTCCTTGACGGTCACCATCGAACCGATCGGCACCATCTCGCCGCGATCATTGCGGGTACGCAGCTTGCCAATATCTTCCACGCTGTCACGGAACTGACCATCAGCCTGCGCGATCACCTGCCAGGTACGACCGAACTGGTTGAAGTCATTGACATAGGCCGAACCCAGGTAGGTCTGCAGCGTGTCGAACAACTCGGTCAACTGCACCCCTTGTGCTTTGGCCTTCACACGGTCGACCTCTGCATCCAGCTGCGGCACGTTGGCCTGGTAGCTGGTGATCGGATAGGCCATGCCCGGCGTCTGCGCCACCGCACCCTGCATGCTCTGCACCGCGTTCTGCAAGGCGCCATAGCCGAGATTGCCACGGTCCTCGATGAACATCTGGTAGCCGTTGCCGTTACCCAAACCAAGGATCGGCGGCGGCATCATCGCGAAGGCGAACCCTTCCTGCAGCCCGGCGATCTTCTGGTTGATCTCGGCATTGATCTGCGCGGCAGTACGGCCCTTGCGTTCGTTGAACGGCTTGAGCGGGATGAAGGCCACGCCGGTGTTTGGCGTATTGGTGAACTGCAGCGCATTCAAGCCGGGGAACGAGATGGTGTGGGCAACGCCATCGGTCTCCTGGGCAATCTTGGCCACCTTGCGCAGCATTTCATCGGTACGTGCAATCGACGAGCCTTCCGGCAGTTTCACACCGGCGATCAGGTACAGCTTGTCCTGGGTCGGAATGAAGCCCGGCGGCACCAGCTTGAAGATCACGCCGGTACCCACCAGCAGCACCGCGTACACCACGAACACCGCGCCGCGACGACCGAGGATGCGTGACACGCCGCGCTCGTACTTCTCCGAGCTGGTCTTGAAGAAACGATTGAACGGACGGAATACCCAGCCGAACAGCTTGTCGATCAGACGGCTTGGCGCATCCTTGGCCGCACCATGCGGCTTGAGCAGGCGCGCAGCCAAGGCCGGCGACAGGGTCAGCGAATTGATCGCCGAGATCACCGTGGAAATGGCAATCGTCACCGCGAACTGTTTGTAGAACTGGCCGGTGACGCCGGACAGGAACGCCATCGGCACGAACACCGCACACAGCACCAGCGCAATCGCGACGATCGGGCCGGACACTTCCTTCATCGCCTGGTGCGCAGCAGCCGTGGGCGACAGGCCTTCCTCGATGTTGCGCTCGACGTTCTCCACCACCACGATCGCGTCATCGACCACGATGCCGATCGCCAGCACCAGGCCGAACAGGCTCAGCGTATTGATCGAGAAGCCCAGCAGGTACAACGCAGCAAATGTACCGACCACCGACACCGGTACTGCGATCAGCGGAATGATCGAGGCACGCCAGGTCTGCAGGAACAGGATCACCACCAGCACCACCAGCGCGATGGCTTCCAGCAACGTGGTCACCACGGCCTTGATCGAGTCACGCACGAAGATCGTGGTGTCGTACACTGCCTCGTACTTCACGTCGGCCGGGAAGCTCTTCTGCAGCTCGTCCATGGTGCCGATCACGGAATCGCGGATCTCCAGTGCATTGGCACCCGGCGCCTGGAAGATACCGATGCCGACCGCATTCTTGCCATCCAGCTGCGAACGCAAGGTGTAGTCACCCGCGCCCAGTTCGATACGCGCCACGTCCGACAGGCGTACCACTTCGCCGTCGGTGCCGCTCTTGAGCACGATGTCACCGAACTCCTGCTCGCTGCGCAGGCGGCCCTGGGCATTGATAAGGGTCAGGAACTGGCTGTTGGGCATTGGCTCGGCGCCAAGCTGGCCGGCTGACACCTGCACGTTCTGTTCGCGCATGGCGCTCACCACGTCGCTGGCAGTCAGTCCGCGCGAGGCAACCTTGTCCGGGTCCAGCCAGGCACGCATGGCGTAGTCACCACCACCGAAGATCTGCGCATCGCCGACGCCGGGAATACGCGCCAGTCCGTCCTTGACGTGCAGGCGGGCGTAGTTGCGCAGGTACAAGGTGTCGTAGCTGCCCTTGGGCGAAGTGAGGTGCACGACCATCAGGAAGGTAGGCGACTGCTTCTGGGTCGTCACGCCCTGCCGCCGCACGTCTTCAGGCAAGCGCGCCTGCGCCTGCGCGACGCGGTTCTGCACCTTCACCGCCGCTTCGTCCGGATCGGTGCCCGGGCGGAAGGTGACGGTCATCTGCAGCACGCCGTCGGAGCCAGCCACCGACTTGAGGTACATCATGCCCTCGACGCCGTTGATCGCCTCTTCCAGCGGCGTAGCCACCGTCTCGGCGATCACCTTGGGATTGGCGCCCGGATACACAGTACGCACCACCACCGACGGCGGCACCACTTCCGGGTACTCACCAATGGGCAGGAAGGGAATGCTGACCAGGCCAGCAGCGAAGATCACGATCGACAACACCGCCGCGAAGATCGGCCTGTCGATGAAAAATCTGGAAAAATCCATGGGAAGTCCTTGGAAAAGCTGGCGTCAGGCTGCAGCCGCCCTGCCCGCTCCCAACAGGAGCAGGCAAACACGGCCGGCTGCCACGCCGGCAAAGGTAGTTGGCGGCTTAGTTGATGCTGCTCACGGCCTGGGTGGCTGATGCAGCGGTGCGCTGCATCGCAACCGGCTTGGCCTGCACCGGCATGCCTGGCATGAACACCTTCTGCACGCCGTCGACGATGACCTTGTCGCCGGCAGCCAGACCCTGCTCGACGATGCGCAGGCCCTCGGCATTGCGGCCGAGCTGGACATCACGACGCTGCGCCTTGTTGTCCTTGTCCAGCACGAAGACGTACTTGCGATCCTGGTCCGTCAGCACCGCCTTGTCGTCCACGAGTACTGCCTGGAACTGGCCACTACCCAGCAGCTGCACACGGGCGAACAGGCCTGGAGTGAACTGGCGGCTGGCATTGTCCAGCAGCGCACGCACGCGGATGGTGCCGGTACTACGGGTGATCTGGTTGTCGAGGAAATCGACTTTGCCTTCGTGCGGATAGCCCTGCTCGCCACTCAGGCCAACCTTGACCGGCAAGGCCTGGTCACGCTCGCTCGGTCGCTCACCATTGCGCGCCATCTGCACGTAGCGCAGATAGGTCGACTCGTCGGCGTCGAAGTAGACATGCACCGTGTCCAGCGACACCAGGGTGGTCAGCACGCTGGCTGCATCACCGGCGGTGACCAGGTTGCCAGCGGTCACCATCGCACGGCCTGCACGGCCATCGATCGGCGCACGCACCTTGGTGAACTCCAGGTTGAGACGCGCTGCATCCAATGCAGCCTGCGCGGCCTGCACCTGTGCACCGGCCTGGTCTGCACTGGCACGGCGCTGTTCGGCGGTTTCCGCAGCAATGGCCTGTTGTTCGGCCAGGCGACGGGCGCGCTCGGACTCGCTGCGTGCCAGACCAGCCTGCGTGCGTGCGCGATTCAATTCGGCCTGCGCCCGGTTGAACTCGGCCTGGTAGCTGCGCGCATCGATGGTGAACAGTACATCGCCCTTCTTCACCTCATCGCCTTCGACGTAGTTGACCTTGTCGATGTAGCCAGACACACGCGGACGCAGTTCAACGCTCTGCACGGCCTCGACGCGGCCGCTGAACTCGTCCCATTGGGCGACCTGCTTGATCAGCACCGGCGCAACACTTACTTCGGGTGCAGGCGGCGCGGCGTTTTCCGCGTGGCCGCCACTGCAGGCGACCAGTACGGCCAGACTCAGCGCTGACATGCCTGCCAAGGCGACGCGGCGCAACGTGGGTGATGGGGAGATGCCTTTCATTTCGTGCTCCAAGGGGGAGGTGATCAGGGAATTGCAAAAAAACGGAATGGAGCTCGACATCGCGGCGGCGCCAGTCCGTCACGCGACAATTTGCGCAGCTCGGCCCTGGGCAGGCGGATCAGCGGCGGCGGCGACGGAATCACTGTCCCGTCCGCGGAAATTTTTGGACCACCAATGGGACAAACAGCCCCAGGGTCCGTCGCAGCATCGTAACACCTCGCCACTTGGGGCCTCGAGGGGCAGCCGCCTGCACGTCGCCAAGCAAGGCCTCAAACTGCAATGGATTCAATTGATTGCAGGCCAACCTTGAAGGCAAAGCATTGCGGTAACTGGGTTCGCGGCGAGGTATTGGCAGGGCCATGGGGGAGCGCATGCGCATGACGGCATGTCCGGATTGGATACAGGCGTACAAGATAGGCCCCTAATCCAGACTTGATTAGTACGGATTGAAGGGAATAATCATCCCGTCGCCGGCACAATTCCGTTGCCGCAAGAGTCCCAACCATGGCCAACGATCTCAACGACACCCTGATCTTCGTCAAAGTGGTCGAACAGGGCAGTTTCACTGCCGCTGCGCGCCTGCTCGGTCAACCCAAGACCACGGTCAGCCGCAAGGTGCAGGAGCTGGAGACGCGCCTCGGCGCGCGCCTGCTGCACCGGACCACGCGGCGCCTGGGCCTGACCGAAGCCGGGACCGTGTATTACGAGCACTGCCAGCGTATTGCCCGTGAACTGGACCAGGCCGAAAGCGCGGTCAGCCAGTTGCAATCCGGCCCCCGCGGCTGGCTGCGTTTCACCGTTCCGTACTCGATTGGTACCTGCTGGATTGCACCGCTGCTGGGCCAGTTCCAGAGCGAGTACCCGGAGATCCGGGTCGACATGCATCTGGGCAATGAGACCTTGGACCTGATTTCAGGGGAAGTGGATCTGGCACTGCGCGTTGGCGCACTGCCCGACTCCAACCTGATCGCGCGCAAGCTGGGCAGCCTGCGCACCCAGGTATTCGCCAGCCCGGCCTATCTCGCCGTGCACGGCGAGCCCAAGCACCCGGACGAGCTGCAGTTCCATCGCACCTTGGCGATCCGCAAGATCCATCATGGGCAAACCCAGCGTTTTACGTGGGCATTGGCAGAAAATGGTGGTGAGATGCGCGAGTTTGCGGTCAACCCGCTCCTGGTAGCAAATGACCCTTCAGCACTGAACGCCGCCTTGGTAGCCGGTGAAGGCCTGATGCTGAGCAGCGACGTGATGGCCAAGCCCTTTGTCGAATCCGGCATGGTGCGGCAGGTTCTGCCTGGCTGGACTGGCCCGGATTACGACTTCAATGCGGTATTTGCCGGCGGCCGCCTGGTCTCCCCCAAGGTGCGCGCGTTCATCGACTTCCTGGTCGCCAAGCTCAACTTCGACGCCAACTACATGATGTTGCAATGCCCGAATGCCAAGCGGCTGGCCGATATCGAGCAGGAGTACCAGCAGCGATCAAAGGGCCACCCAAAACTGCGGGTGGTGGAAGCACTCAGCGCCTGAGTGCGGCACTACGCGTCAAACAGAAACGGCGGCCATCAAGGCCGCCGTTTCTATTTGCATCAAGCGCTCTTGTCGCCAGGCCGTAGCCCGGGTAAGCGCAGCGCACCCGGGAAGAACAGCAATACGGTCAAATCCGGCTCGGAAACCTGATGACTCCGCAGCCCCGGACGCGCTGCGCTTGCCCAGGTCAGGAATCAATACCTCGTCAGTAACCGCGGTAATACGGCCACAGCGGCACGATCTGCACTTCCTTGCAGCCGTCATAGCGGCTGCAGCTGCCGAAGTAACCCGGCCCGGAGTAGCGCTGGCGGGCATCACGGTTATAGGGGCTGTTGTAGAAATCCGGACGCGCGAAATGGCCGGAACCGTAGTAACGGTAAGGCGTCTGGCCGATGCTAGATTCGGTACGGAAGGTCTGCGCCAGCGCCTGTGCGCCGTCATTGTCGACGTAGCCGTTCTCGTTGTCGTAGCGGACCAGGCGGTAATAAATGGTCTCGCCCCCCTGCTTGCGGCTGTGCAACTGCTCCATCTGGCCACCGCCAGCATCGGCATAGGCCTTGCCACCCTCGAACAGAACTTCGCTGGGGTTGACGATTTCTTCTTCCAACGGCGGGGCCGCCGCCGCACTCGCAGCTACTGCAAGCAACATGGCTGCTACAGCCAACTTGTTCCACGCCTTTCCCATGATGCGCATGACCACCCTCCTTGATTGGGCACCTGCCGTTACCGGCAGTCCGCCGTGATCGCCCGGCCAACACCCTTGGCCGAGCTGTCATTGCTACCTGCTGCCATCCCGGCGCGCGGCCTTACCCGCGGCCGCACGGCAGCACATTCGGACTAATCCGTGTTCATTATAGGAGGAAGCCGCATCCAGAGCCGTGAAACCGGTTGGATACTCAGCGCGTCGGCCTGACCTGCTGGTAGTCCAGCAGTGCCCGGCGTATCACCTGCCGGGCCTCGGCCGCATCGCCCCAGCCGTTGAGCTGGATGTCGGCGCCAGTTGGCAGTTGCTTGTAGGTGCGGAAAAACGCCTCGATGCGCTGCACGTCCATGACCGGCAGGTCCTCCAGCGCACGTACCTTCGTATAGGTCGGGTCGACTGCATCCACCGGCACGCCAACGATCTTCTCGTCGGCCTCGCCCTTGTCGACCATGCGCAACACGCCCAGCGGGCGGAAGCGGACGACGGCGCCGGGCTGGATCGGGAACCGGGTCAACACCAGCGCATCCAGCGGATCACCATCACCGGCCAAGGTCTCCGGCATCGAACCGTAGTTGGCCGGATAGGCCACCGGCATTGACAGGAAGCGATCCACCCGCAACTCGCCATGCTCACCGAGCTCGTACTTGATCGCGCCGCCAGCGGGAATCTCCACCGCCAGCAGCACTTCCTCCGGCGCCATATCGGGCTGCGGCAAGGCGAATGGATGCAGCAGCCCTCCCGCCGCCAGTACGGTTGAAGTTGCGACCAACAACACGCCGCACAGCGCTGCCTGCATCACCTTCATCCACTTACTCCCAGCAACGGTCGTCGCGGCCCTTGGGCGACACCGCACGCGGGCAATCACGTTGCGGGATGCGCCCTTCGATGATCTCGCTGAACTGCTTGCCGCCATCGGCACCGCGGCTTATCTGGAAAGCGTCATACAGCCGGCCGGTTGCCGTGCGCGCTTCGTAGTTCAGCCCCTTGTCGTCCAGTCGCAGCACCTGGAACAACTGCGTGTCCTCGGCGGTCGGCTTCATCGTCGCGCGCGCTTCCGGCGACAAGCGGTACTGCTTGGGACCGGCAACGGACGAGATGTACTGCGGCAACGCTGCACCTGCATCGGCACGGCGGCCGTAGGTGTGATCGTGGCCCTGCAGCACCAGATCGACCTTGTGCCGCTGCAGTACCGGGCGGATCTCGCTGGCCAGCACCGAACTGTCACGCTCGGCCCGCAGGGGATACAGGGGCTGGTGCACGACCACGATGTTCCAGGGCTGGTGACTGCTTTCCAGCACACCCTCCAACCAGTTCGCCTGCGCCTTGGCGGTGCCCAGATCCAGTGCCGAAGTACCATCCAGCACCACCACGCGCAGGCCCTGATAGTCGAACCAGTAGGTCGTACTGGCAGTAGCCGATGCACCATTGCCCGGCAGCGCGAAGGTCAGCGGCCAATGCTTGCCCAGCACACGCCGTTCCTGCGGCGTGTCCTCGAACTCTTCGAAGTACTCGTGGTTACCTGCGGCCGGTGCGACCGCCATGCCCGGCAGCAACCAGCCACCGGCGGCGAACCACTCGCCCCATTCGTTGTCGTCCTCGCCATCACCGCCACTGACCAGATCACCCGCAAACAAGGTCAGCCGCGCATCCGGTGCGGTCTGCCAGCCCTGCCGTATCACTCGGCTGACATGGCTGAGGTTCTTGTTCTGGGTATCGCCGAAGTACAGCACGGTCAGCGGCTGACCAGCGGCAGCGGCAGTGCGGAAGTGCTGCCATGCACCCCAGGTGCCCTGCCCCTGCACCCGGTAGGCATACAGCGTGTCTGCCTGCAGGCCATCAATCAACGCACGATGGTGCTGGCTTTCGCCGTTCTCGGTCTGCAGTAGCTGGCTGCTCGCAGTGAGCTGCCGCACCTGGCCCATGTCCGGCGAGTCACCAGCCACGGTGATTTCCAGCCGCGCCGGCTGGGCCAGCGGCGCGGTACGCCATGCCACCGCAAAACCGCTGCTGGCATCCTGCGCTGGCGACGCGACGATGCGGTCAGGAAAGCCACTGGCCGCGTAGTGCCGGCTCCCCGCCGGCACCTGCGTGTTGGGCTCGGCAGCTGGAGCGGCCCCCACCGCTCCAGCTGCGCCCATCAGCGCTGCGCTGATCAGCGCCAGCGCCAGCAGCGGCAGCCGCTGGCGAGAGCGTCCCCGCGCCCTCATCGGCCACACTCCTGCGGCAGCGACAATGCCTTGGCGATATCACGCCAATCAAAGGCCACCACGCCCTGATCGTCATGCACCGCGTACAGCGCCCCCTGCGGGAAACGCGCCGACACCTGCTGGCTGTTCCAGATACCGTCGGTATTGGCCACCGTGTTGCCGTGGAACGAACCCACCGGCGCCAGTGTCTTGCGATCGAACAGATGGAAGGTACTGCGCTGCTTGCCCTGCTCGGTGGTGATCCACCAGCCGCCATCGCCGCAGGTACGCAGCATCACGCCTTCGGCCTGCGCCTTGAACAGGCCGCGACCAAAGGTCTCGCCACTGAAGTCACCGGCCAGGTTGTAGACCTTGAACTCGCTGGCGTAGGTTTCGTCTTCTTCGGCGATCAGCAGGCGGTCGTTGGCCGGATCTCCCCAGATCGACTCGACCACACGCAGCGCGCCCTTGGGCGAGCTGTCGCCGATGCTGCGCACCAGCTTGGCCTGCACCTCATCGCCATTGACGGTGACGTGGTAGCGACGCACGCGCTCGTTCAGACGTTCCAGCGCTGGCAGGATGTCATTGCCCGCCGCATCCTCGCCATCGTCGTAGGAGTCAGTGACGTACAGGTCGTAACCGCCCTGCACCGGGTTCACCCACAGGCCATAAGGCTTGCGCAGGTCGTTGCCGGCGAACACGCCCAGCGGCTTGAAGTCCGGCAGCTGCAGCACCTGCACACGGTGGTTGTCACGTTCGACAATGAACACCAGGTCGTCCTGCACCGCAATGCCATTGGGGCGGTCGAACTGACCCAACGCGGTGCCGGTGCTGCCGACGTCACGCAGATGCCTGCCGGTCTGGCCGTCGTAGACCACCAGCTTGTCGGTGGCCTTGGCGGTCGCGATCAGCCACAGCCGGCCATCGGCACCGCGCCAGCTGGCCGGCGAATCGATGTTGTCAGCCGGCGTCATCGGCGTCAGGAAGGCTTCGGCCACCAAGGTGGACGGGACAGCGGTCGCGCCCTCGGCAAGATCGGCGGCGGTCGGTGGCGTGCTGGACTTCGGCACCGGCTGGCAGGCGCCCAGCACCAAGGCAACGGCGGTAGCGAGCAGCGCGGCCCTCACAGTGCCACCTTCACGCCAATCGCATAGGTACGGCCGTATTCCTCGTTCTGCAGGGTACGCGAGGACACGCCCTGGTACAGCTCGAGCGGCTCATCCAGCAGGTTGGAAGCTTCCAGGTACAGGCTCACGTTCTTGCTCAGCTTGTAGTCGAAGCTGAAGTCGAGCTGGGTATGCGGCGCGACGTAGATATCGAATGCACGGCTGTCGCCGATGGTGTCCAGGTACTCGCTGCGATAGACGCCAGCCAGACGCGTACTGAGGCCGCCCCACTCATAACCGATATGCGCGCTGTAGATGTTCTTGGACGCGCGCGGCAGGTTGAAGTCATCGCCTTCGCGGTCAGCGATGCCCGGATCAAAATCGGTATCCAGCCAGGTGCCGCTGGCACCGATCAGCAAGCCAGACCATGCACCCGGCAGGAAGCTCAGCTGCTGCTGCCAATTGAACTCGGCGCCGAACACCTTGGCCTTGTCGCCATTGATCGAGCGGGTCACGTCAAAGCCCGGATACTCCAGATCGGCCTTGCTCTCGACCTGCACGATGTAGCCGTCGATGGACTTGTGGAACAGGCCCAGCGAGATGATGCCGCTGTCACCCAGGTAGCGCTCGAACGAGAAATCCAGATTGGTGGACTCGTACGGATCCAGGTTCGGATTGCCGATGCGCGCTTCCTTGTCGTCGCGGTTTACTGCCAAGCGCGGCGAGACATCACCGAACGATGGACGCGCCACGGTCTTGTTGACCGAGCCGCGCAGCACCCAATCATTATTGGTGTCGTAGCGCAGGTGCAGGCCAGGCAGCACACTGGTATAGCTGTTGTTGGCGATACGCGGGGTCACCGTGACGGTTTCGCCGTCGCCGTCGATATCGACATCGTTGCCGGTGGCATTGAACTGCGTGTTCTCCACGCGCACGCCGCCGATCACCCGCAATGCGCCGATGTCCCAGGTGCCCATCGCATAGGCGGAGAGGATGTCTTCGCTGGCGATGTAGTCTTCTTCCAGCGAAGTCATCGTGTTGCCAGCGACGTCGCCCGGTCTGGCGCTGTACTTGCTGCCATTGGCTGCCCACCATGCGCGCATCGCCGCCGAGCTCATGCCTTGACCGAGGCTGCCGCCGCGGTGGTCAAGCGTCTTGCCGTTCCAGCTGGTCAAGTCAACGGCTGGACCGGTACGCAGCTCGACTTCGTCCACATTGACATCACGCTCGCGCCAACGGCCCAGCACACCGAACTTGTAGCTGCCCTTGTCGCCATCGAAACGGATGTTGACCTGCGCGCTGCGCTCACTGTCGTCGATCTGCTTGGGCGAGAGCACGACGCGGTCGAACGCGTAGTTGCCGTTGTCCATCCAACCGCTGTCGCTCAGGCCCAGGCCGGGAATGCCACTGTTCTGGTTGAGCGTGGCGGAGAATGGGCCACCGTCGTAGTCAAAGCGCGCTTCCATTTCATCGTTCACGCGCTCGCGGGTCTTGGTGTAGCCCACCTTGTAGTCCAAGACCGCGCCGCTCAGCTGATTCTCACCGCCCAGGCTGACCGCAAAGGTGTTCTCTTCCTTGGTGCGGTAGCGCATGCGCTTGCTGATGGCATCGGCATCGAGCTCAGCGACCTCATAGCGCCCCCCACCCAGAGCGGTTATCCCTTCGTTACCAAGGCCAAAGATCGTGCGCTGGCGGGTTTCCGCATCGTCGAACTGGCTGTACAGCGTGCGCAGGTAATAGCGGTTGGCATCATCAGGACGCCAATCGAAGTTCAGGTTGGCACCAGTGCGCTCGCGCTCGATGGTGTATTTGCGGCGCTGGATCTCGACCGCGACCAGATCATCATCGGCACCGCCATCGAAGGTGTCGTACTCCACTTCCGTGTTGTCGGATTCAAAGCTGCGCTTCTGGTAGTTCACACCCAGCGCCACACCGAAGGTTTCCGCAAATACTTCGCTGTAATTGAACGCAGCCTTCGGGCTGGTCTCGCCCGACAGCTCCTGGTGGCTGCCCTCCAGCTTGCCCTTCAGGGAGCGACCATCGCGGTCGAAGGCCGAGGCCGATTCCACCACTACCGCGCCGCCGATGGCATCACCCGGCATGTCCGGCGTGGCCGACTTGATCACCCGCAGGCGCTCGGTGGACTCGGACGGAATCACGTCCAGCGGTGCTGCCCGCGAGGAGTCCTCGGGCGTGCCGATGGCGATGCCGTCGATGCTGACGCTGTTCAGGGCCGCATCCAGGCCGCGGATCACCACGAAGCGACCCTCACCCTGGTCGCGGGTGACGCTGACGCCAGGCAGGCGCTGCAGCGACTCGGCGACGTTCATGTCGGGGTAGTCACCCATCGAGTCGGATGCCACCGCGTCCTGCACGCCATTGGCGTCGCGCTTGAGCTCGACGGCGCGGATCTGTGCCTCGCGCTGTGCTCGTACCTCGATGCGCTCCAGGTCGATGGCAGCTGCCGCACCGCTGGCCAGCGTGGTCGTGCCATCGGCCGTGGCCTGTTGTGCATATGCAGGCGCGGCAGCCATGCAGGCCACCGCGGTCGTCACCGCCACCACCAAGACGCTCTTGCGCACTACCGCCCCCAATCTGTGTAAAGGATGGGTGTGCACGGTATGTCCGTTCAATTGCATCACTGTTACAGACGCACGGCTGCAATATTTCAGTCCATTACTGGCTGGGTACAGCAGGACTGCGGCAAACTATCGGCTCTTCCCTGTCATCACACCGCCATGAAAATCGTCGAAGTCCGCCACCCGTTGGTCCAGCACAAAATCGGCCTACTCCGCGATGCATCCATGAGCACCAAGGATTTCCGCGAGGTCGTCAACGAACTTGGCACCCTGCTGGCCTACGAGGCCACCGCCAATCTTGAGACCGAAAGCCACACCATGGCAGGCTGGGCCGGCCCGGTGCAGGTGCAGCGCATTGCCGGTGCCAAGATCACCGTGGTGCCGATCCTGCGCGCCGGCCTCGGCATGCTGACCGGCGTGCTGTCGCTGATTCCAGCCGCGCGTGTCAGCGTTGTCGGCCTGCAGCGTGACGAGGAAACCCTGCAGCCGGTGCCCTACTTCGAGCGCTTGACCGGCCGCCTGGAAGAACGCGACGCGCTGATCCTTGACCCGATGCTGGCCACCGGCGGCACCTTGATCGCCACCATTGACATGCTCAAGCGCGCCGGCGCCCGCCGCATCAAGGGCATCTTCCTGGTCGCCGCACCGGAAGGCCTGAAGGCACTGGAAGCCGTGCATCCGGACGTGGAGGTCTATACCGCCGCCATCGACGAGCGCCTCAACGAGAAGGGCTACATCATGCCGGGCCTGGGCGATGCCGGTGATCGCATCTTCGGCACGCGCATCGGTTGAGCATCGCGGCCGGCCAGACAGTTGCCGCCAGCCTTTCCCCACGCAAACGGTGAGTACGATGAAGCGCATCATGCCCTTGATCCTGGCCACAGCAGTTGCACTCGGCACGCAGGGGGCTGCTGCCGCCGACAAGGTCACCACACTTCCGGTGCAGTTCGCCAAGGGCATGCAAAGCTTCAGCACCAGCCACACCCTGCTTGGCTATGACAGCGTCAACTACACGCTGGATGCCAAAGCCGAGCAATCCATGCGGGTAAGCCTGAGCGGCAGCAGCAATGTCGGCTTCAACATCTATGCCCCGGGGGATATTCCCGGCGTTGCCACCGCTCTCGGCAGTGGCAGCCAGGGACAGGACTGGAACGGCATATTGCCTGCCTCCGGGACCTACACCGTGCAGGTGTATCAGGTGCGTGCGGCAGCCCGGCGCGGTGCGCAGGCGGCCTATGCCATCACCTTCGCGATTCATTGACATTGATCCCTGCCATGCAGGCCGGCATGGCGGCAGTGGCAAAGTCAGCAACCGCCGCTCTGCGGCGCTTGCTGACTGAAACGAGCTGGCGCGGATTTGCGCAAGACGCGTAATCCGCCGAACCAACTGCAACGAATCAGCGGCGCAGCCAGCGCTCATTGGCAGCGGCAGGCGCCGCCAACAGCTGCCGCGCCTGTTCGTCCTTGAGCAGTTGTGCACGCAGGAACGCCGTGCCCAGCTCGCGGGCGCGTTCGAACAACAGCTCAGGTTCTCCGCCAATCAGGTTGTGGTCGCCCCCGGCAAGTACCACGCCGGTCTTGTCTCCAGCAGGCGCCGTCTCGACGGGATAGAGGTGATCGACTGGGTCGCTGACGAAACCCGGCACCAGATCCTTGTCACCGGTGACCAGCAGCAAAGGCACCGCCAGCGAGGCATATGACTGCTCGCTGATCAGCCCCGGAATCCGGCCTGGCGACGAAAAGCCCAGCACAGCCACCACTGACGGATCGCGCAACGGCCCCAGTCCGTTCAATGCACCACCAAGCGTCGCCGAGATCAGCGTCCCCAGGCTATGACCGGCTGCAGCAACCGGCATCCCGGGCCAATGCTTCGCCGCGTAGCTGCTGACAGCGCGCATGTCGACGAAGCGCTCGGTCAAGCCTTGTTGCAGCGAGAACTGTTCACGCTGCGGATACTTCATCGAGTCCACGTGCAGCGGTGCCAACACCACGAATCCGGCATCCGCCCAGGACTGCAGCAGGCGCTCGTAGCGCTCCGGCCAGGCACCGTGCCCGGAGGAAAACAGCACCACGCCACGCACCTGCGCCGGCTCCCAGATCGCCAGCGTTGTCGAGCGCTCGGCACTGACCTGCAATGGCAGCACCTGGGTTGGAGCCGCCAGCGCGGCAGCAGCGGGCCCCAGCAACATGAGCACGGCAAGCCCGGCGCGTCGCAGCAGGGAAGGAAGTTTCATGACATTGCCCCGGATCTGGATGATGGGACCAATGTCGGTTTTGACGGCTTCCGGAATCAGTGCCGGAAGTCAGTTTTTTTCCTGCCGTTGGTCAGCTCAGGCGGCCAGCGAACGCGCCTTCAGCTCACCCACCTCATGGGCGGTGCCAAACCGCCCTTTCTCATCACGCACCACCTGCGCCATCGCGCATTGCGGGTCGTGGGTGAAGAACAGATGCACGTTGCGCGCCAGTTTGTCTTCCAGAAATGCCCGCTTCTCGTCGATCAGCAGTTCGGCATTGCGGTCGTAACCCATGGTGATCGGCACATGCACCCAGGAACGGCCAGGAATCAGATCGGCACAGAACACCACGCCACCACGCGACTGCCCGTTGACCCGCTCGGGGCCGACGATCTCGGCCAGCATCAAGCCTGGCGTATGGCCATCACTGAAGCTGAAACGTACCGATTCGCCGAGTACTTTCGAATAGGCACCATTGACGATCTCAAGGCGGCCACTGGCTTCCAGCAAACCGGTCAACTCGGGAATGAAGCTGGCCCTGTCACGCGGGTGCGGATGCTTGGCGCGCTCCCAGTGCTCGGCACCAATCACGAAGGTCGCATTGGGGAACAACAGCTCCGGCTCGCGACCTTCCGACCACGGCGCCAGCAAGCCCCCTGCATGATCGAAATGCAGATGACTCAGCACCACCACATCGATGTCTTCGTGCTCGAAGCCTGCTTCACGCAGCGAATCCATCAGCACATGCCGCGGCTCCTGCACGCCATAGCGTTCGCGCAGCTTGGGCTCGAAGAAGGCACCGATGCCGGTTTCGAACAACACCGTCTTGCCACCCAACGGGCTGGCCAACAATGCCCGGCATGCCAGCTCGATGCGATTGGCATCGTCGGCCTCCGCCCAGCGCTCCCACAACGCCTTCGGCGCGTTGCCGAACATCGCGCCGCCATCGAGTTTTTGCGAGTTACCGCGAATCGACCAAAGTTTCATATGAAAAATTCTACCCGCTGCGCGTTAAATATTCGCAAGGATCCGATGGCGGATAATTGACGGGCAACGGCACTGGCGGGGACGTCGCGTTGTGTGCACCTATCGGAAGGATGATTACTGATGGACCGGGCTTTGGATCGGCTTTTGCTCATCTGCCGTCATTCCCGCGCAGGCGGGAATCGCTCTAGCTCTTGCTCTCGCCACTGCCTCCGCGATGCAGTAAACCGAGAGCAGGGAATGGAGCAAAGAACGTAAGGCAAAAGGCAGGAGCGATTCCCGCCTACGCGGGAATGACGGCATAGATCAAAAGCCAAACAAAAACCCCGCCGAAGCGAGGTCTCCTGTTCACCTCAGTCAGCCTTTCCCAGCTTGCGAACCTCGGCACTGCCAACCGGGTTACGCGGATCACTGCCGCCGCTGAGTACATTGCTGCGCCGATCCCACTCCACCGTCTGCAGGTTGCCCCAGACATGGCTGGAGCCACGGCCACCTTCGGCGGAGTCGCCCGGCAGTTCCACCTTGTGGCCCATCGCCTGCAATTGCTTGGCTACCTCCGGCGAGAACGCGCCGGTTTCCGCCGAAATCTCATCCGGCAACCACTGGTGGTGGTAGCGCGGCAAGGCGGCTACCTGCTGTGCATCCAGGCCGGCGTCGTAGCCGAGGATGCCGAGCAGGACCATGGTGATGATGCGGCTGCCACCGGGCGTACCAATCACCACGACCTTGTCGTCGTTCTCCATGAAGGTCGGCGTCATCGAGCTGAGCATGCGCTTGCCCTTGGCCGGCGCATTTGCCGCATAGCCCATCACGCCGAAGGCATTGGGCGTGCCCGGCTTCAACGCGAAGTCGTCCATCTCGTTGTTCAACAGCACGCCGGTGCCAGCCGGAATCAGGCCCGACCCGTACAGCAGGTTCACCGTCTGGGTGCCGCCAACGCGGTTGCCTTCGCTGTCGATGATCGAGAAGTGCGTGGTCTCGTCATCTTCCAGTGGCGTCGGGTTGCCCGACAGCAGGTCGCTGGGCGTGGCCTTTTCCGGATGGATGGTTGCACGCAGGCCCTGCGCGTAGTCGCGGCTGGTCAGCACCTTCTGCGGGATGTCGACAAAGTCCGGGTCGCCCAGGAAGAAGGTGCGGTCGCGATAGGCACGACGCATCGCTTCCACCACCAGGTGCGTGCTGTGCGCCTGGTCCAACTTGCTCAGGTCCCAGGGTTCCAGGATCTGCAGCATCGAGGCCAGTGCGATGCCACCGGAAGACGGCGGCGAGGCAGTGGTGATCTTCCAGCCGTGGTAGTTGAACACGATCGGCTCGCGGGTCTTGACCGTGTAGCCGGCCAGTTCCTCGGCAGTCCAGCGGCCGCCGGCCTGCTTCACGCCGGCCAGCAGCTTGCGCCCGGTCTCGCCGCGGTAGAAGCCATCAAAGCCGTTGGCGGCCAGCAGCTGCAGCGTATGCGCCAGCTCCGGTTGCTTGAAGATATCGCCCTCGGCGATCGGCTTGCCGTTGCGCAGGTAGACCTCGCGGGTGCCCGGGTAACGGTCCATCACTTCACGGCGGCTGGCATAGCCACGGGCCATGCGTGCATATACCGGGAAACCATCGGTGGCGACGCGGATTGCCGGTGCCAGCGAATCACCCAGCGGCAACTTGCCATGCTCGCGCGCCAGCTTCACCAGCGCCGCCGGCAAACCCGGAATGCCGGCCGACCATGGGCCATTGACCGAGCGGTCACGGTCCAGGTTGCCCTTCTTGTCCAGGAACTGCTCCGGCGTTGCGGACTCGGGCGAGGTCTCGCGCGCATCCAGCATCAGGTCCTTGCCGGTCTTGGCATCATGCAGCAGGAAGAACCCGCCGCCGCCCAGACCCGAGCTGATTGGTTCAACCACGGCCAGCGTGGAAGACACGGCCACCGCTGCATCGAACGCATTGCCGCCCTTGCCGAGGATTTCCATACCGGCCTGGGTCGCCAGCGAATGACCGCTGGCAATCGCAGCGCCATCAGGGTGTGCGGCGCGCGCCGGCGCGGTGTCGGCTGCCCACGCGGCTGGCGACAGCACCAGTGCGAACAGCAGCAGGGAACGGGCAACGAGTTTCATGCCGTTGGATTCTCCGATTGGTAAAACTCAGGGTGATCGCGCTGCAGGCCGGCCAGTTTGGCCAGCAGCTGATCTTCGGTTTCGACGATATCCGGGTCCGGGTCGATGCATTCGACCGGGCACACCACCACGCATTGCGGTTCATCGAAATGACCGACACATTCGGTACAACGGGCCGGATCGATCACATAGATCGTCTCGCCCATTGCGATGGCCTGGTTGGGACAGGCTGGCTCACAGACGTCGCAATTGACGCAGAGCTCATTGATTTTCAAAGACATTGTTGCGGTGTTCCCGTCGGAGCGGGGCTTGCAACCGGCGCCTGCCGGTTCATCGGTCCTGCTGTTCATGGACTGCCAAGGGCAGTGCCGACAGCAAGCTTACCGGATACTGGTTTTGCCGGGGTCCAAGCTGCTGCTTCCACAGCGTTCTGCGGGTGTCGGTGCTGGATTTGGTCGCCGCTGGATTTGGCTGAATTGCGCGTTGTTGGCAGGGGTCTCGCAACGCCTGAGCAGAACCAGGGCCAGCGCTAATGCTGAGGCTGACACCAGAACAAGGGCGACTCCCGTCTTCGCGAGGGTAAGGCGGGTTCGCTACGCAGCCCCGCGTCAGCTGGAGCGGAGCTACATCCAGAGCCAGAGCAGGAGCTAGAGCAGAAGCAAGAGCGATCCCCGCCTGCGCGGGGATGACGCCCTGGCAAAGGCGGAGCCGCTACGCGACCCCGCGCCAGCTGGAGCAGAAGCCAGAACCAGGGTAGAAGCTAAAGCAACGGCCAGAGCGATCCCCGCCTTCGCGAGGATGACGCACTGGCAAAGGCGGAGCCGCTACGCGGCCCCGCTCCAGCTGGAGCAGAAGCCAGAACCAGGGTAGAAGCTAAAGCAACGGCCAGAGCGATCCCCGCCTGCGCGGGGATGACGCACTGGCAAAGGCGGAGCCGCTACGCGGCCCCGCGCCAGTACGTCACTTGGCTTCGACGAAGACGTAGTCAGCGCCGGTCGGCTTGACGATGGTCTGCACACGGGCGTTGTCAGCGGCATCGCCGATGAACACCACGCGCACACCCTTCATCGAATCAGCCTGCACGTCCTTGAAGCTGGCTTCGATGAGGTCAGCCATCTTGGCCGACGCCGACGAACCAAAAGCCAGCATGTTGCCCGGCTGGACGCCGCGACCGACGGCACCGGTGGCGCTCTCAGCCTGACGGTCGTACTTGGCAGCGAATTCCGGATCCGACTCCGGCGGCAGGTAGTACAGGAACGGGCTGGCGGTGATGTTGCCCATGTTCTGCACGGCGACCGCCTGCAGGTACTTCTTCCAACCCGCGTCGTCATCCTTGGCCGGGGCGACCAGCGCCTGCTGCGCTTCGACTACCGGTGCTTCTTCTTTCTTGCAGGCCGTTACAGCCAGCACCATCGAGGCGGCAAGCAGCACGCGCATCGTGTTCTTCATGATCGTTCTCCCGTTGAAAAGTGGTGTTGCCAGAAAAATTTACTGCCCACGCGCTTCGCGGGCCTTGCGCAACGCTTCAAGCACAGTGGCCGGCACGAAACCGGAGACATCCCCGCCCAACCGGGCGATTTCACGCACCAGCGAGGAGGAAATGAAGCTGTGCTGCTCGGAGGGGGTCAGAAACAAGGTCTCCACCTCCGGAATCAGATGCCGGTTCATGCTCGCCATCTGGAATTCGTATTCAAAATCGGACACCGCGCGCAGGCCGCGCAGCAGCACCCCGCCGTGCACGGAGCGCACGAAATGGGCCAGCAAGGTGTCGAAACCGACCACTTCCACGTTGTCGTGGTGTTGCAGTGCTTCCACCGCCAATGCCACCCGCAGCTCCAGCGGCAGCGTCGGGCCCTTGGATGGGCTCTGCGCCACGCCGACCACCACCTTCTCGAACAAGGGCGCGGCACGGTTCACCAGATCGATGTGACCATTGGTGATCGGGTCGAAAGTGCCCGGGTATACGGCGATGCGGCGATTGGCTGAGGTCATGCGGGTTCGGTCGCGTTCATGTCGCCGCGAAGTGTAGCAGCGGCCCGGCGGTAGAGGGCATAGGCCACCTCACGGGTACTGCCTTCGCGACGCAGCTGCCATTCCGCCGGCAGCTGCAGCGCCGCGCCTACCGGCGCTTCCACGTACAGCCAGGCATCGTCAGCCAGGTGCCGGGGAAGACGCTCGATCACCTGTTCCCACAAACCGGCGGCGAAAGGCGGGTCCAGAAACACGACATCGGCCCGGGCGGGCGGCGCGCTGCCCAGCCATTGCAGGGCATCGCCGGCAATCACCTCAACCTGGGCCCCTGCCCCCAGCCTTCCGACCACGCCGCGCAGCGCAGCCACCAGCTGCGGATCGCGCTCCACCAGCTGTGCGAACGCCGCACCGCGCGATACCGCCTCCAGGCCCAGCGCGCCGCTGCCGGCAAACAGGTCCAACACACGCGCGCCCGGCAGTTTGGGCATCAGCCAGTTGAACAGGGTTTCGCGGACCCGGTCGCTGGTCGGCCTCAGGCCCGGCAGTTCAGGAACCTGCAAACGGGTATTGCGCCAACGCCCACCGACGATACGCACCTGCCCGCTGGCAGCAGCAGGCGCTTTCCCACGAACCGGACTCATCCGCCCCGCACCGGCAAAGCCAATGGCAAAACGTGGCAAATCAAATACATCGGCGGTCTACATCCAACAGATCCAAGTGCTGCAGATGATAGACCAGCACCTGCCCCGGCTGCGCCCACCTTGAAATCGGCCCATTCACCCTTACCCAAGCTGCAGCCACCGCGCAGCTGCGCGATCCATCAGCAACGGAGCACCCCGACCGATGAGCAACCCGAATCACAAGGAAACCCGCGGTTTCCAGACCGAGGTGAAGCAGCTGCTGCACCTGATGATCCATTCGCTGTACTCGAACAAGGAAATCTTCCTGCGCGAGCTGGTGTCCAACGCCGCCGACGCCGCCGACAAGCTGCGCTTCGAAGCGCTGACCCAACCCGAACTGCTCGAAGGCGGCGCGCCGCTGCGCATCCGCATCGAAGCCGACCCGGCCGCGCGCACCCTGACCATCGACGACAACGGCATCGGCCTGAGCCGCGATGAAGCCATCGCCCACCTCGGCACCATCGCCAAGTCCGGCACCGCCGAGTTCCTGAAGAACCTGTCCGGCGACCAGAAGAAGGACTCCAACCTGATCGGCCAGTTCGGCGTGGGCTTCTATTCGGCCTTCATCGTTGCCGACCAGGTTGATGTGTACAGCCGCCGCGCCGGCCTGCCGGCCAGCGAAGGCGTGCATTGGTCGTCCAAGGGCGAAGGCGAGTTCGAGGTCGAGACCATCGACAAGCCCGAGCGCGGCACCCGCATCGTGCTGCACCTGAAGGAAGGCGAGGACAGCTACACGGACGGCTGGCAGCTGCGCAGCCTGATCAAGAAGTACTCCGACCATATCGGCCTGCCGATCGAGTTGCAGAAAGAACACCACGGCGAGGAAGCCGACAAGCCGGCCACCCCGGAGTGGGAAACCGTCAACCGTGCCAATGCGCTGTGGACCCGCGCCAAGTCCGAGGTCAAGGACGAGGAATACAAGGAGTTCTACAAGCACATCGCGCACGATCCGACCGATCCGCTTGCCTGGACCCACAACAAGGTCGAAGGCAAGTTGGAGTACACCTCGCTGCTGTACACGCCGGGCCGCGCACCCTACGACCTGTACCACCGCGATGCACCCAAGGGCCTGAAGCTCTATGTGCAGCGCGTTTTCATCATGGACCAGGCCGAACAGTTCCTGCCGCTGTACCTGCGCTTCATCAAGGGCGTGGTCGATTCCAACGACCTGCCGCTGAACGTCTCGCGCGAAATCCTCCAGTCCGGCCCGGTGATCGACTCGATGAAGTCGGCGCTGACCAAGCGTTCGCTGGACATGCTGGAGAAGCTGGCCAAGGACAAGCCGGAGGAATACGCAGGCTTCTGGAAGAACTTCGGCCAGGTACTGAAGGAAGGCCCGGCCGAGGACTACGGCAACCGCGAGAAGGTCGCTGGCCTGCTGCGCTTCGCCTCCACCAACGACGGCAGCGGCGAGCAGAGTGTTGCCCTTGCCGACTACGTCGGCCGCATGATCGAAGGCCAGGACAAGATCTATTACCTGACCGGCGAAAGTTTCCAGCAGGTCAAGGACAGCCCGCATCTTGAGGTGTTCCGCAAGAAGGGCATCGAAGTGCTGCTGATGACTGATCGCATCGACGAGTGGCTGATGAGCTACCTCACCGAGTTCGACGGCAAGTCCTTCGCCGACATCGCCCGCGGCGACCTGGACCTGGGCAAGCTTGAGACCGAGGAAGACAAGAAGGCACAGGAAGAAGTCGCCAAGACCAAGGAAGGCTTGGCCGCGCGCCTGAAGACCGTGCTGGGCGAGGAAGTCGCCGAAGTGCGCGTCTCGCACCGCCTGACCGACTCGCCGGCCATCCTCGCCATCGGCGAACAGGACCTGGGCCTGCAGATGCGCCAGATCCTCGAAGCCAGCGGCCAGAAGGTACCCGACAGCAAGCCGGTGTTCGAGTTCAACCCGGCGCACCCGCTGATCGAGAAGCTGGATGCCGAGCCGGACATGGACCGCTTCAACGACCTGGCCCATGTGCTGTTCGACCAGGCCGCATTGGCCGCAGGCGACAGCCTGAAGGATCCGGCCGGCTATGTGCGCCGCTTGAACAAGCTGCTGCTGGAACTGTCAGCCTGATGATCCGCCCCCTCCCTTTCGCGCAGCGAAGGGGAGGGTTGGAAAGGGATGCTCTGTAGTGCCGAGCCATGCTCGGCAGAAGCCTTCCCAGCAATCCCTGTAGTGCCGAGCCATGCTCGGCAGAAGCCTCATCGGCTAAGCCCCAAGAGCCGCCCTCACCCCAGCCCCTCTCCCGCAAGCGGGAGAGGGGCTTATAGAGCGAGGAGCCCGTAGTGCCGAGCCATGCTCGGCAGAGGCCTTACCGGCAAAGCCTCAAGAGCTCCCCTCACCCCAACCCCTCTCCCGCAAGCGGGAGAGGGGCTTGTAGAGCGAAGAGCCTGTAGTGCCGAGCCATGCTCGGCAGAGGCCTTACCGGTAAAGCCCCAAAAGCTCCCCTCACCCCAACCCCTCTCCCGTAAACGGGAGAGGGGCTTATAGAGCGAGGAGCCCGTAGTGCCGAGCCATGCTCGGCAGAGGCCTTCCCGGCAAAGCCTCAAAAGCTCCTCTCACCCCAACCCCCGCTCCGCGCCCCAGCCCTTGCGCTGGCGCAAGCGCGTTCGATAAGCAGCGAACCAATGGTTCGCAAGCTGCTCACCCCACAAGCGGGACAGGGGCTTTGGCAACAGCACTCCCGCCACCGCACCGCCGGCCGCCTGACCGCCAGTGGTAGAATGGACAACTGATTTCAGGCCTTTTTCCCTCATGTTCAGCTTCTTCCGCCGCAAAAAGACCGACGACGCCCAACAGCCCGCAAAGCCGTCCACGCTGAGCGCCGAGGAACTTGCCGCCGCGTTCCCGCAGGCACCGTCGGCACAAGCGCCGCTGCCCGCAGAACCCGCCCAGCCCGAAACCGCACAAACATCGCTCGAATCCCCGGTCGCTGCTCATACGCAGGTAGAGCAAGCAACAGAAGCCGCAGCAGCACCCACGTCGCTTGCCGAACAAGTTGTCGTGGTCGAAGCAACCCCTGTTGCAGCACCAGCCCAGGTCGAAGCACCGGCTGCCGCCGAACCGCCCGTCGCTGCAGCCCTTGAAATCACTCCGCAGGCGATGGAGCCCGTTGCCGCCCCTGCTCCTGTTGTTCCAGTTGCAGCACCGGCTCCGGCCGCTGCCGAAGTCATCGTCCCCAGCTCCCCCGATTCAGACGCCGCGCTGATTCCCGTCGATGCCGCTCCCGCAGCGCCGGCCGGCAAGCTCGGCTGGCGCGATCGCCTGCGCAACAGCAGCTTCGCGCGCAGCTTCGGCGGCCTGTTCTCGCGCAATCCCAAGCTCGACGACGACCTGCTCGATGAAATTGAAACCGCCCTGATAACCGCCGACGTCGGCATGCCGGCAACCACTGCGCTGGTCGAAGACCTGCGCAAGCGCATGAAGTCGCGCGAGTTCGCCGATGCCAACGCGCTGCTGGCCGCGCTGCGCGCCGACCTGATCGCGATGCTGCAGCCGGTCGCCAAGCCGCTGGTCATCGACACCAACGCCAAGCCATTCGTGATCCTCACCGTCGGCGTCAACGGCGTCGGCAAGACCACCACCATCGGCAAGCTGGCCAAGCGTTTCAAGGATCAGGGCCATAGCCTGATGCTGGCCGCTGGCGATACCTTCCGTGCCGCCGCGGTCGCCCAGTTGCAGATCTGGGGCGAGCGCAATGGCGTTGCCGTGGTCGCACAGGGCCAGAACGCCGATGCCGCCTCCGTTGCATTCGACGCACTGCAGGCCGGCAAGGCACGCGGCACCAGCGTGCTGATCGCCGACACCGCCGGTCGCCTGCACACCCAGACCGGCCTGATGAACGAGCTGAGCAAGATCCGTCGCGTGCTGGGCAAGATCGACGACACCGCACCGCACGAAGTGCTGATGGTGATCGACGGCACCACCGGTCAGAACGCGCTGTCGCAGCTGCGCCAGTTCCATGCCGCTGCCGGTGTCACCGGCCTGGTCGTGACAAAGCTGGACGGTACCGCCAAGGGCGGCGTGGTATTCGCGCTGGCGCGTGAGTTTGGCATTCCGATCCGTTTCGCCGGCATCGGCGAGCGCCCGGAAGACCTGCGCGTATTCGATGCAGAAGCCTTCGTCGACGCGCTGCTGCCGCAGGCCTTGGGCAGCAACTGATCTGCTAGCCCCTCTCCCGTTTACGGGAGAGGGGTTGGGGTGAGGGGAAGCTCTACGAGCGGAATCAAAAACTCCCCTCATCCGCCCCTTCGGGGCACCTTCTCCCGCAAGCGGGAGAAGGGAAACGCGCAATCGCCAGCCTTCGCGAGCCAATGCCCAACTTCCCCAGCCAACTCCTCACCTGGTTTGACCAGCACGGCCGCCACGATCTGCCCTGGCAGCATCCGCGTTCGCCGTATCGGGTTTGGCTATCGGAAATCATGCTGCAGCAGACCCAGGTCGCCACTGCAACGCCCTATTTCCAACGCTTCGTGCAGTCGTTCCCAACGCTGCGCGACCTGGCAGTAACCGACAACGACACCTTGATGGCGCACTGGGCCGGCTTGGGCTATTACGCACGCGCCCGCAACCTGCATGCCGCAGCCAAACAATGCGTCGAACTGCATGGTGGTGAACTGCCGCGTGATTTCGATGCCCTGCTCGCCCTGCCCGGCATCGGCCGCAGTACCGCCGGTGCCATCCTCAGCCAGGCCTGGAACGACCCGTTCGCGATCCTCGATGGCAACGTCAAGCGCGTCTTGACCCGCTACCACGGCATCACTGGTTTCCCCGGCCTGCCTGCCATCGAGAAACAACTGTGGACACAGGCTGAGGCACACGTCGCGCAGGTGCCGGTCGGGCGCATGGCCGACTACACCCAGGCGCAGATGGATTTCGGCGCGACCCTGTGCACACGCGCCAAGCCGGCCTGCATCCTGTGCCCGCTGCAGCGCAGCTGTACCGCATATGCACGCGGCCTGGTCGAATCACTCCCCACGCCAAAACCCAGCAAAGTGCTGCCGGAGCGCGAAGCCAGCGCCCTGCTGCTGGAAGACACCGACGGCCGCATCCTGCTGCTCAAGCGCCCGCCAACCGGCATCTGGGCTTCACTGTGGACGCTGCCGCAGGCCGACACTGACAGCGCGCTGCGCGAGTGGTTCGCCGCCAGCATCAAAGGCAACTACGACAACGCCAACGAGCTGCCGCTGATCGTGCATACCTTCAGCCATTACCGCCTGCATCTGCAGCCACTGCACCTGCGCAAGGTCGCACTCAAATCCAAGGTCGGTGACAATGCCGATCTACGTTGGGTAGCGCGTGACGAGCTCGCCGCAATCGGCCTGCCTGCGCCCATCCGCAAACTGCTGGAACGTCATCCGGCGCACTGATTCGACAGGACTACACCATGCCCCGCTCCGTCTTCTGCCAATACGAACAACGCGAAACCGAGGGACTGGATTTCGTGCCTTATCCCGGCGAACTGGGGCAGCGCATCTTCGCCAACATCGGCAAGCAGGCGTGGGCGGCATGGCTGGCGCACCAGACCATGCTGATCAACGAGAACCGGCTGTCACCGCGCGACCCCAAGCACCGCGCCTTCCTCGAGGAAGAGCTGGTGAAGTACCTGTTCTCCGGCGGCGCGGAAAAGCCGGCCGGCTACGTTGCGCCGGAAGCGGAATAACACCGGACCCTGTAGTGGGGGGGGGGGGGGGGGGGGGGGGGGGGGGCGCGGCGGGGGGGGGGGGGGGGGGCGCGGCGGGGGGGGGGGGGGCGGGGGG
>NZ_JBSPUF010000004.1:84448-307886 GCF_056861425.1 Stenotrophomonas sp. 21LCFQ19
AGTGCCGAGCCATGCTCGGCAGGGGCTTTACCGACAACGGTTGGTCCGCGCATGAAGGCCCCTGCCGAGCATGGCTCGGCACTACAGATGGCATCTCACTCCGTCTCTGTGCCCTGATCTGCAGCGCGCTCGGAGATCTTGGCCTCACGCAGCTCTTTCTCGGAGGCGCGCAGGCTCTTCTCGTCCAGTGGCTGGATGCTGTCGATCCGGCACGGCACACGTGCCATCGGGCCGCCACCATGCACGATCACGCGGTCAAAACGCGCCGACACCTGCCCCATCATGTTGGTGATGCTGATCGCCGGGGCGAATGACAGGTCCATGCACGGCCCGCTGAGATTCAACAGCCAGGCTTCGTTGGGCTTGGTCCATACCGCCAAGGCGCTGTCGCCCAGCTCGGTCCAACCATTGAGCGAACCGAAGTATCTGAAGTTCTTCACCGGCTCACCGGCGTGCGCGCGATAGAGATCAAGCCGCTCGGCGCTGGTCAGCTTTCCCGTCGTTGCACAGCCACCAAGAACGGCGGCCAACAGCATCGCAACAAGCATTTTCTTCATGACAGCAATCCTCATTGAAGGAAACAACCCGACCCCATGAAGCAGCTAGTACTTACCCAAGCATGCTAGCCCCATGGCGGCCACGGGACCAACACCTCCCTTTCGCGACTCAAACCCCGCTACTGGCCAACTCGTGCAGCCGGCCCTGGCGCAGCTCCAGCACGCGATCCAGCTTGCGCGCCAGACTGCGATCATGGGTGACCAGAACCAAACTGGTGCGGTGGACCCGATTCAACTCCAGCATCAGGTCGAACACGGTACCGGCAGTCTTGTCGTCCAGGTTGCCAGTGGGCTCATCACCCAACACGCAGCCCGGCTGGTTCACCAGGGCGCGGGCAACCGCGGTGCGCTGGCGTTCGCCGCCGGACAGTTCGCCCGGCTTGTGATCCAGCCGATGGCCCAGCCCCACCGACTCCAGCAAGCCCTTGGCGCGGGCGCTGGCAGCGGCCGGGTCGCTGCCGCCCAGCATCACCGGGATCATCACATTCTCCAGCGCGGTGAACTCCGGCAGCAGGTGGTGGAACTGGTAGACAAAGCCCAGCGAGCTGTTGCGCAGCTTGCCGCGCGCGGCGTCGGACAGGGCCGACATGCGCTGCCCGGCCACATAGACTTCGCCCGCCGTCGGAACATCCAGGCCGCCCAGCAGGTGCAGCAAGGTGCTCTTGCCCGCGCCCGAGGCACCGACGATGGCCACGGTCTCGCCGGCGGCAACGTTCAAATCCAGGCCGTCGAATACCGGTGTGTGCATCTTGCCTTCGGCATAGGTCTTGCCCAGACCCTCGGCGCGGATTACCGATTCCATCAATGCGTTCTCATTCATAGCGCAGCGCCTCCGCCGGCTGGGTGCGGGCTGCGCGCCACGCCGGGTAGATGGTTGCGGCAAAGCTCATCAGCAGCGCCACCACGGTGATCACGACGATATCGCCGGTCTGCATGTCGGTCGGCAGGCCGGTGATGTAGTACACATCCTCCGGCAGCAGCTTGATGTTGAACACGGTCTCGATCAGGCCGAGGATGCGTTCCAGGTTGAGGGTCAAGGTGATGCCGCTGATCACGCCGACAATGGTGCCGAACACGCCGATCAGCGTGCCCTGCACCATGAACACCTGCATGACGCCACCGGGCGTGAGGCCAAGCGTGCGCAGGATGGCGATATCGGCCTGCTTGTCGGTCACCAGCATCACCTGCGAAGACACCAGGTTGAATGCACCCATTGCCACGATCAGCGACAGCAGGATGCCCATCACCGTCTTTTCCATACGCAACGAGTGGTAGAGATTGGCGTTCTCCTGGGTCCAATCGCTCACCCGGTAATAGCCGTTGAGGTTGACTGCCAGATCGCGGGCCACGGTATAGGCCTGGTCCATGTCGTGCATCTTCAGGCGCACGCCGGTGACGCCGTCCATGCGCAGCACGCGCTCCATGTCCTGCATGTTGGTGAAGGCGACGCCGCGGTCGACTTCATTGGAGCCAGCCTCGAAGATGCCGCTGACCTTGAAGCGCTTGACCCGCGGCATGGCGCCCATCGGCGTGCCCTGCACTTCGGCCAGCGTGGCCACGACGCTGTCGCCGACATCCACGCCCAACCAGATCGCCAGCTCCTTGCCGACCACCATGTTGAATTCGCCGGGCTGCAGGCTGTCCAGCTTGCCCTTGGTCATCTTCTCGGCCAGCACCGAGACCTTGGATTCCTGCGCCGGGTCAACGCCCTGGATGATCGCGCCCTGCACCCGCAGGCCGCTCAACATGCCCTGGATCTCGATATACGGCGCGGCACCGGCCACTCGCGGATCTTTGGTCGCCACGTCGATGGCGTGCTGCCAATTGGCCATCGGCTCGCCATCGGCACTGACCGTGGCGTGGGCCGACATCTGCAGCAGGCGGTCGCGGATTTCCTTCTGGAAGCCGCTCATCACCGCCAAGGTGGTGATCAGCACCATCACCCCGAGCGCGATGCCGAGGATGGAAGCCATGGAGATGAAGGAGATGAAGCCATTGCGGCGCTTGGCGCGCAGATAGCGCAATCCGATTGCGACAGGTAAGGGTTTGAACATGCGTGTCTGCCCGTGAACTGGTAGCTATGGTGCCATTCCCGGCGGCTGGCGGGAAACGCCATGCGCCTTCACGGCCAGTCGCAGTTCACGTCGCTGCGCCCTGGGCAGCGTATCGGGCCAGAACAGCAGCTGTTGGCGGCGTTTGCCCTGCCGCCAGCGCAGCACCAGCAGCGGTCCGCGCTCGAGCAGTTCGACCTGCCCAACAGGCACTCCATCAACGCTCGGCGCCCCCGGCGGTGGCGGTATCAACAGGTCCCGGCATGGCCTTCGCCACTCAGCCCGCGCCTGCAGCAGCCCACAGCCAAGCACGCACACGGCCAACGGCCAGGCATGGCCCGGCTCCAATCTACAGTTCAGTATCGAAATGGCGGCCAGTACCGCCAGGCCAAGGATCGCGCAGATCAGCCAGCGTGATGGACGCCACTCACACCGGAAGGGCGCGGATGTAGGCGATGAGCTGCGCCTGCGACGCATCCGGACAGACCTCGTAGCCCATGGACCAGCGCCACAACTTATCGTCTTCGGTGTCCAGCAACTGCAGGAAAACCTCGCGCTCGGCCACAGGTGCTTCCAGCCAGCGGCGGTCCAGATAACGGCCGAACAGCTGATCGAGCTCGCGCATGCCACGCCGACAGCGCCAGCGCAGCTTCTTCAACAGGATTTCGTCTTCGGTCTGCATGGCTTCGGATACCTCGGATACCAGAGCCCCTCTCCCGCCGGGAGAGGGGTTGGGGTGAGGGCTGGAGCGAAGCTCCCGCGAAATCGAGGGAAGCAGGCGTCACCCGTACCCTCATCCGCCCCTGCGGGGCACCTTCTCCCGAAGGGAGAAGGCAGAACACATCAAGCGCGACGCGCCATCATCAGCTTCTTGATCTCGGCAATTGCCAGTGCCGGGTTCAAGCCCTTCGGGCAGGTGCGTGCGCAGTTCATGATGGTGTGGCAGCGGTACAGCTTGAACGGATCTTCCAGGTCGTCCAGGCGTGCGCCGGTGTCTTCATCGCGCGAGTCGATGATCCAGCGGTAGGCCTGCAGCAGGATCGCCGGGCCCAGGTAACGCTCGCCGTTCCACCAGTAGCTCGGGCAGCTGGTCGAGCAGCAGGCGCACAGGATGCACTCGTACAGGCCGTCCAGCTTCTTGCGGTCGTCCGGCGACTGCAGGCGTTCGCGGTCTGCCGGGGCCGGGGTCTGGGTGCGGATCCACGGCTTGATCGAGGCGTACTGCGCGTAGAAGTGGGTCAGGTCCGGAACCAGATCCTTGACCACGTCCATGTGCGGCAGCGGGTAGATCGGCACTTCGGCCTTGCCGCAATCGGCAATGGCGCGGGTGCAGGCCAGGGTGTTGGTGCCGTCGATGTTCATCGCGCACGAACCGCAGATACCCTCGCGGCAGGAGCGACGGAAGGTCAGGGTCGGATCAATCTCGTTCTTGATCTTGATCAGCGCGTCCAGAACCATCGGGCCGCACGCATCGAGGTCGATCTCGTAGGTGTCGGTACGCGGGTTCTGGTCGCCATCGGGGCTCCAGCGGTAGATCTTGAAGGTACGCGTGTTCTTCGCGCCGCCCTTGGCGGGGAAGTGCTTGCCCTTGGTCAACCGGGAGTTCTTCGGGAGTGCAAATTCAGCCATGTTCGTAAGTTCCCCGGATCAGTAGACGCGCGGCTTCGGCGGCACCACGGACACGTCATCGCTGAGCGTGTACATGTGCACCGGGCGGTAATCGAAGCTGCACTTGCCCTTTTCGTCGACAGTGACCAGCGTGTGCTTCTGCCAGTTGACGTCGTCGCGGTCCGGGTAATCCTCGTGCGCGTGGGCGCCACGGCTTTCCTTGCGCTGCTCGGCCGAGTTGATGGTCGCCACTGCGTTGAGCAGCAGGTTGTTCAGCTCGTAGGTTTCGATCAGGTCCGAGTTCCAGACCAGCGAGCGGTCGGAAACCTTGACGTCCTGGAACGAATCGAACACTTCCGCCATCTTCTGGCAGCCTTCTTCCAGCGTCTTGCTGGTGCGGAACACCGCTGCATCGTTCTGCATGGTGCGCTGCATGTTGTCGCGGATGACCGAAGTCGGCGTATCGCCATTGGCGTGACGCAGCTTGTCGAGCAGGCCCAGGGCCTTGTCGCAGGCATCCGATGGCAGGGTCTTGTGCGGTGCACCCGGCTTGATCGTCTCGGCGCAGCGGTTGGCCACGGCGCGGCCGAACACCACCAGGTCGAGCAGCGAGTTGGAGCCCAGACGGTTGGCACCGTGCACGGACACGCAGGCCGCTTCGCCGATGGCGTACAGGCCCGGCACCACTGCATCGGGGTTATCGCCGACCTTGCGCACCACTTCACCGTGGTAGTTGGTCGGGATGCCGCCCATGTTGTAATGCACGGTCGGAATGACCGGGATCGGCTGCTTGTGCACGTCCACGCCCGCGAAGATGCGCGCGCTTTCGGCAATACCCGGCAGCTTGTCGTCGATCACGCCCGGGCCGAGGTGGGTCAGGTCGAGCAGGATGTGATCCTTGTGCTCGCCGACGCCGCGGCCTTCGCGGATTTCGATGGTCATCGAACGCGACACCACGTCACGCGATGCCAGATCCTTGTAATGCGGTGCGTAGCGCTCCATGAAGCGCTCGCCACTGCTGTTGCGCAGGATGCCACCCTCGCCTCGCACACCTTCGGTGATCAGGCAGCCGGCACCGTAGATGCCGGTCGGGTGGAACTGCACGAACTCCATATCCTGCAGCGGCAGGCCGGCACGGGCCACCAGGCCACCGCCGTCACCGGTACAGGTATGCGCCGAGGTGGCGCTGAAGTAGGCACGGCCGTAACCGCCGGTTGCCAGCACCACGCCCTGCGAACGGAACAGGTGCAGGGTGCCTTCGGCCATGTCCAGGGCGAGCACGCCACGGCAGACGCCTTCGTCGTCGAAGATCAGGTCGAGTGCGAAGTACTCGATCATGAACTGCGCATCGTGCGCCAGCGACTGCTGGTACAGGGTGTGCAGGATGGCGTGGCCGGTACGGTCGGCGGCGGCGCAGGTACGCTGCGCGGACGGGCCTTCACCGTACTTGGTGGTCATGCCACCGAACGGACGCTGGTAGATCTTGCCTTCTTCGGTGCGCGAGAACGGAACGCCGTAGTGCTCCAGCTCGATGATGGCCGGGATGGCCTCACGGCACATGTACTCGATGGCGTCCTGGTCGCCCAGCCAATCCGAGCCCTTGATGGTGTCGAAGAAGTGGTAACGCCAGTCATCCTCGCCCATGTTGGCAAGCGCGGCGGAAATACCGCCCTGTGCTGCCACGGTGTGCGAACGGGTCGGGAAGACCTTGGTGATGCAGACAGTCTGCAGGCCCTTCTGGGCCAGGCCGAACGTTGCACGCAGGCCAGCGCCACCGGCGCCGACGACGACCATGTCGACCTTGTGTTCAGTGATGTTGTAAGCGGACATGTATCAGTTCCCAAACGCGATGCGGGCAACCGCAAAGATGCTGACGATGGCGCCGAGCACGGCGACGAACTTGACCGTGGTCTGCAAGGCCAAGGCCATCAGCGAGTTGTGGATGTAGTCCTCGAGGACCACCTGCAGGCCAAGCTGGGCGTGCCAGAACATGGCGACCAGGAAGCCACCCAGCAGGATCGCGTTCCACGGCTTGGCAATGGTTTCCACGGCAGTGACGTAATCGGCGCCCATCAGGCTCAGCACCAGGCACAGGAACCAGATGGTCAGTGCGACCAGGGCGGTCGCGGTCAGGCGCTGGTGGACGAAGTGCTCGGTACCGGACTTGGCGCTGCCAAGGCCACGCGCATTCTTCAGCGGGGTGCGGTACTTGCTCATGCGGCAGCTCCCATGCAGACGTAAGCCCAGATCAGCGCGGTCAGCACCAGCGAGGCAATCACCGACATCCAGCTGCTGCGGATGAAGGTAGCCTTGGCGTAGCCGATGGCGAAGTCCTGCACGATATGGCGGATGCCATTGCACAGGTGATAGGCGAAGCACCAGGTCCAACCGAACAGGATCACCTTGCCGTACCAGGCGCTGGCGTGGGTGGTGAAGCAGTTCCAGGACTCAGGTCCCATCATCAGGGCGAACAAGCCGCCCGCGATGATCAGGGAACCGACAGTCAGAATGATGCCGGTTACTCGATGCAGGATCGAGGTGGCCATCTGGATCTGCCAGCGATACACCTGCAGGTGCGGAGAAAGGGGGCGGGGTCTGTTCGCCATTCGCTGACTCATATCTCGGCTGGGCGGCTCAATGCCGCGTTGGCTCAACGCTGCTCAGAAATCTATGCAGCGCCCGTTTTTCTCCCAATCGCCATACCGCACCGGATCGAGTCCGCCGCGGCCGCCTATTTCCTGAGGCACCGGCGTAACCTCGGGAAGCGGCTGCTTCTCGGGGCCCAACGGGGCTTCAGCTTCGGGCTCGGGAGTGGGGGTTGTTTGGCCTATCATTGGTGGTCTCGCAACGCACAAATTTTAGTCCTCAGTCACGTGTCTGACAACCTCGCCCCTGCTTTCACCGGTTTCCGCACACTTTCCAAGGCTCAGATCGTGAGTCTTGCGGGAGCCGATGCGGTCGCTTTCGCCCAAGCCCAGTTCGCCAATGACGTGCCCTCACTGGCCGACGGTCATTGGCAATGGAGCGCCTGGCTGACCGCCAAAGGCCGCGTGCTGTCTATCTTTCAGCTTGTAAGGGTGGACGCGCAGACCCTGCTGCTGATCTGCCACGACGGCGGCGGCGAGGCCATGGCCGAGCAACTGCGGCGCTTCGTGTTCCGCCGCAAGGTCGTCATCAGCCATGCCAGCACGCTGACAGTGAATGCCGCGCTGGAAACGCCCGGTCAGGCGCGTGGCGCGCAAATAGCGCAGCTGGCCGACGGCGTCATCGAACTGGATATGGGCAGCGCAACGGTGCCGCGAACGCTGCAGATCAGCAGCGCAGCAAGCTCCGTTGACGACATGACGGCTGAATTGGCGTGGCGTCAATACGACCTTCGTTTCGGCCTACCCCGCCTCGAGGATGCGCAGCGTGAGCAATGGACGCCGCAGCAACTGGGGTTGGATCGCCTGAACGCCTACAGCGTCAAGAAGGGCTGCTATCCCGGCCAGGAGATCGTTGCCCGCACCCATTTCCTGGGCAAGGCCAAGCGCTCGCTGGCGCTATTGGAATGCGCATCATTCGCAAACTCCGGTGATGCAGTCCAGCACGGCGACAGCAACATCGGCAGCGTCGCCTGTGTGGCCGGCGCATTGGCGCTTGCAGTGCTGCCACTGGAGTTGCCGGAAGGCCCACTGCAGGTCAATGGCGAGATCGCCAGCATCCAGCCGCTGCTGGAAGGCCTGGCGCGCTGAAGCCCGGTAGTGCCTTGCGCTTCACCTGTAGTGCCGAGCCATGCTCGGCAGGGGCTGTACCGGTAAAGCTCCAGCCGAGCATGGCTCGGCACTACACAGGCACTGCCGGCCAACTGATGCAGGAGCGGCGCAAGCCGCGAAGCCACGGCTACATCAAATCGCGAAGAGCCTTACCCCTCCCCCTTGCCTGCGGCAAAGGGAGGGAGCAGAACCGTAGTGCCGAGCCATGCTCGGCTGGGGCCTTATCGGTAAGGCCTCTACCGAGCACGGCTCGGCACTACAGAGATCAAGCTTCCGCTTCGATGCGGCTGCCACTGCCCGCATCAAAGAAGTGCAGCTTCGATGCGTTCACCTCAACTGCAATCTCCTGCCCGACCTGCGGCAGCTGCTGTGGCGGCACCCGCATGATCAGCGCCTGCTCGCCGTAGCGCAGATTGACGAAAATCTCGTTTCCGACCGGCTCCAACCCTTCGATGCGCGCGTTGAACGCGGCTGCACCACCACCGGGCTGCAAGTGCTCGGGCCTCACGCCAACCACCAACGGCTTGTCGAACCATTGCGCGCCCAGTGACACGGCGCCGAGTGCAATACCAAGCCCCTCATCCAACCACAGCACCGCCGAGCCCGCTTCGTCACGCCGCAGTTGCCCACGCAACATATTCATCGCCGGACTACCGAGGAAGCCCGCAACAAACAGATTGACCGGCCTGTCATACAGCGCCATGGGGGTATCGATCTGCTGGATCACCCCCTCATTGAGCACGACGATGCGCTGGCCCAGCGTCATCGCCTCGATCTGGTCATGGGTGACATAGATCATCGTCGTGCCGAGCTTGCGATGCAGCTGCGCGATCTCGGTGCGCACCGAGTGACGCAGCTTTGCATCCAGATTGGACAGCGGCTCATCCAGCAGGAACACCGCCGGCTCGCGCACCAGCGCACGCCCCAATGCAACGCGCTGACGCTGGCCACCCGACATCGCACGCGGCACCTTGTCCAGCATCGACGTCAGACCCAACGAATCGGCGGCTTCCCGCACACGACGCTGCACCTCGGCCTTGTCGTGGCCGCGCAGCTTCAAACCGAAGCCCAGGTTCTCGGCCACGGTCATATGCGGGTAGAGCGCGTAGTTCTGGAACACCATCGCGATGTCCCGATCCTTCGGCGCGACGTCATTGACCACCCGCTCGTCGATGCGCAGCTGGCCTGCACTGATCTCCTCCAGCCCCGCCACCATTCGCAGCAGTGTGGACTTGCCGCAGCCCGACGGCCCCACCAGCACCATCAACTCGCCATCGGCGATGTCGAAACTGGCCCCGGCAACGGCGACCTGCCCGTTGTCATACACCTTGCGCACACCGTCGAATTGAACCTTGGCCATCACTACCTCGTTGCGAGTCGAAACCTGATGCGGCGAAACACTTGCGTCACCGCAAGAGAACAGTTTCCTGCAATCGTATACATCCGAAACATTGTGCACGGTAAGCATATTCATATGGCACCATCACAGTCGTTCCTACATGGCACCTGAGCTCCGCTGCACGGACCTGCTCCCGCCCTCGCGGCATGCTGCATTGCACAAGCCCAGACTGCCCCCGCCCGCCCCCTCGCGCCGAAGGACGCGGGCGTCCCAATCGCGGCGCAGGCCTTGAAGACGAACAATTGACAACGATGTCATCCGCACCCGAAACTCGCGCAATGCACGACACCCTCTTCCTGTTCGGTGCCACAGGCGATCTGGCCCAGCGCTATCTGTTCCCGTCCCTGCTACGCCTGCTTGGCGACGGCCTGCTCCCTGAAGATTTCCGTGTGCGTGCGCTGGCCTTGTCGCCGCATGACACCGGGAAATTCCGCGACCTCCTGCGTCCGCGCCTGGAAGCAGCCATGCCGCATGCCAGCCAGGAAGACATCAGCAACCTGCTCAACCGTATCGACTACCGTTCGGTGGACCTGCGCAATGCCGAGTCGGTCGCCGAAGCGGTCAAGGACCTGGTCCACCGCAATTGCGTCAGCTATCTGGCAATCCCCCCGGGGCTGTACATCTCCACCTGCGAAGGCCTGGCACTGGGCGGCGCGCTGGCTGCACCCAACCGCCTGATGCTGGAAAAGCCGATCGGCTCGGACAGCGACAGCGCCGAGGAGATCCTGCAGTCGATCGGCAAGCTGATCGACGAAGACCGCGTGTTCCGCCTGGACCATTACCTTGGCAAGGCAGCGGTACAGAACCTGATGGCGCTGCGCTTCGGCAATACCTTGCTGGAAGCCGTGTGGAACCGTAACTACATCGCTTCGGTGCACATTCTTGTCGCCGAGAGCGACGGCGTGGATGGCCGCGACTCGTATTACTCGCGCTCCGGCGCACTGCGCGACATGGTCCAGAGCCATATCCTGCAACTGCTGTGCCTGGTGGCGATGGAACCGCCGGCATCGCTGGAAGCCGACCGCATCCGCGACGAAAAGGTGAAGGTGCTGCGCGCCCTGCGCCCGCTCGACGCCAAGCACGCGGCCAAGGACAGCGTGCGCGGCCGCTACACCGCCGGCACCATCAATGGCCAGCCCGCACAGGCTTACCAGCCTCCGGAAGGCAGCGAGGCCGAGACCTTTGTCGGCGTCACCGCACATATCGACAACTGGCGTTGGGCCGGCGTGCCGTTCCACCTGGTTACCGGCAAGCGCCTGCCCGAGCGCACCACCCGCATCGAGGTCAACCTCAAGCCGGTGACGCATTGGCTGTTCGAGCGCCCCGACCGCAAGAACGCCACCCCCAACCGCCTGACCTTCCAGCTGCAGCCGCAGGAAAACATCCAGCTCGGCCTGATGAGCTCGCTGGCCGGCCCGGAATGGGGAGCACTGGAACTGCAGCCGCTGGAACTGGAACTTTCCGTTCCCACCGGCCTGCACCGTCGCATTGCCTACGAACGCCTGTTCCTGGACGCCTTCAACGGCAACCACGCTCTGTTCGTGCGCGACGATGAAGTCCGTGCCGCCTGGGCCTGGATCGACAGCGTCAGCGATGCCTGGAAGGCCGCCGACCTGCCGATGGAGCCCTACCCGGCCGGCGGCTGGGGACCGCGCCTGGGACAGGACTTCCTGCCCGAATCCATTGCCGCCGAAGCAGGCCCGGAGCAGGGGCTGTGAGCCCCAGCACCGACCTGGTACTGGTAGCGGATATTGGTGGCACCAACGCACGCTTCGCGCTGGCCGACCGCGCCGCGACCGCGCCGCTGGATCAGGGCAGCATCGACGAGTATCCGGTGGCGCAGTTCGCGTCGCTCGCCGACGCCGCCGCGCACTACCTGCAGCAGCGCGGCGCGACCGCCAGCAGCGGAGTGTTCGCGGTAGCAGGCCGGGTCGATGGTGACGAAGCACGCATCACCAATCATCCATGGGTCATCTCGCGCGCGCGTACTGCCGAGCAGCTCGGCTTCAAGCAGCTGCATCTGATCAACGACTTCGTCGCCCAGGCCATGTCGATCGCATTGCTCGGCGTTGACGATGTCGTGCAGGTTGGCGGCGCTGGCTGGCAGCCCGCTGCGCTGGGCGAATCACGCAACTACTGCGTGCTTGGCCCCGGCACCGGCCTGGGTGTTGGCGGACTGGTGGTGCGCGATGGTCGCAACTACCCGCTGGCCACCGAAGGCGGCCATGCCAGCTTTGCACCGAACTCGCCCGAACAGATCCGCATCCTGGAAATCCTGTCAGCGCAGTTCGGGCGGGTGTCCAACGAACGCCTGGTCTGCGGTCCCGGCCTGGTCAACATCCACCGTGCCATCTGCGAGATGGCAGGTACCGATCCGGGCCTGCTGCAACCGGCCGAAGTCAGCGCACGTGCCGCCGAAGGTGATGTGCTGGCGGGTCGTGCGGTCGAAGTATTCCTCGAGATCTTCGGTGCGGTCGCCGGTGACGCGGTGTTGGTACAGGGCGCCTGGGACGGCGTGTTCCTGACCGGTGGACTGGTACCGCGCCTGCTGCAGCAGCTGCAGCATTCCGGCTTCCGTCAACGGTTTGAAAGCAAGGGACGCTTCTCCGCGACGATGTCGCAGATCCCTTCGATGGCCATCACCCATCCCTGCCCCGGCTTGCTGGGCGCCACTGCTTATGCGCTCGACATGCAGCGCGCCAATTCTGGAGTGACCGCATGAACGCCGCTGTTTCCGACCGCATCACACTTATCCGCCATGCTGACGAAGAGGCCTGGACCGAAGGTGTCGCCAAGGAAATGGCAGCCCTGCTGAGCGCGGAGATCGAACAGCGCGGGCGCGCCCGCATGCTGCTGTCCGGCGGCACCACGCCGGCTCCCATCTACGAACTGTTGTCCGACCAGGGGCTGGAATGGGCACGGGTTGAGGTTGGCCTGGCCGACGAACGCTGGCTTTCGCCGCAGGACAAGGACAGCAATGCCTGGCTGGTACGTGACAGCTTCCTGCGTCATGCCGAAGGTGCGCATTTTGACCCGCTGGTCCGCGTTGGCCTGCCGATCGCCGAATGCGTACACACCGCCAACCTGCTCGCCACGCATTCACAGCCACCCTGTCTGGTGGTGCTGGGGATGGGCAATGACGGCCATACCGCTTCGTTGTTCCCTGGCTCGCCCGACCTGCCGCAGGCACTGCAGAGCAAACACCCTTATGCGGCATTGGACGCGACCGGCTGCCCGGTGGCCAAGCACTGGTCCCTGCGCATCACCTTGACCCCTCATGGCCTGGCGTTGGCCAACCAGCGCCTGCTGCTGGTCCGCGGCAAGCAGAAGCTCGAGGTGCTCAACGCCGCACTTGCCTCCGGCGACGTGGACACCTTCCCGATCCTTGCTGCAATCAATGCGCCCGGCAACAAGCTGCGCGTGCATTGGTGTCCTTGAGCGGGAACCAGCGGATCCGGAACCGGGAATGGACCTCACCTGCCGCTCGCAGGAGCTGGAGATGGTCCTTCCCGAAACAGAGTCCGAAGCCCGCCGCTTCCCCAGCTGCACCTCCCTCCTCATTCCAGCCATAAAGCCATGCATCCGAAAATCCAAGCCATCACCGATCGCATCCGCCAGCGCAGCGCCCCGTCGCGCGCGGCTTATCTGGCCGGGATCGATGCCGCGCTGCGCGAAGGTCCGTTCCGCGCGCGCCTGAGCTGCGGCAACCTGGCCCATGCCTTTGCTGCCTGTGGGCCCACCGACAAGGACCGGCTGCGCGGTGACGTGACGCCCAACCTCGGCATCATCACCTCGTACAACGACATGCTGTCCGCGCACCAGCCGTTCGAGCATTACCCGGAGTTGATCCGTAATGCCGCACGCGAGCTGGGCGCAACCGCCCAGGTTGCCGGCGCGGTGCCGGCGATGTGCGACGGCGTTACCCAAGGCCGTGGCGGCATGGAACTGTCGCTGTTCTCGCGTGACGTGATTGCGCAGGCAACGGCGATTGGCCTCAGCCACGACATGTTCGACGCCACCATCTATCTGGGCGTCTGCGACAAGATCGTACCCGGCCTGCTGATCGGCGCCCTCGCCTTTGGTCACCTTCCAGCGGTGTTCGTGCCGGCCGGGCCGATGACACCGGGCATCCCGAACAAGAAGAAAGCCGAAGTCCGCGAGCGCTACGCCGCAGGCGAAGCTACCCGCGAAGAACTGCTGGAAGCCGAATCCGCCTCGTACCACGCACCGGGTACCTGCACCTTCTATGGCACCGCCAACTCCAACCAGGTCCTGCTGGAAGCGATGGGCGTGCAGCTGCCAGGCGCCTCCTTCGTCAACCCGGAACTGCCGCTGCGCGACGCGCTGACCCGCGCCGCCACCGCACGCGCATTGGAAATCAGCGCGCTCGGCAATGACTTCCGCCCGTTCGGCCACCTGATCGACGAGCGCGCCATCGTCAATGCCGTGGTCGCCTTGATGGCGACCGGCGGCTCGACCAACCACACCATCCACTGGATCGCCGTTGCCCGTGCCGCAGGCATCGTGCTCACCTGGGACGACATGGATGAGCTCTCGCAGATCGTGCCGCTGCTGGCCCGCGTCTATCCGAACGGCGAAGCCGACGTGAACCGTTTTGCCGCCGCTGGCGGTCCCGGCTTCGTATTCCGCGAACTGATGGACGCCGGCCTGATGCACGCCGATGCGACCACGATTGCCGAGGGTGGCATGCGCGCGTTCGCCCAGGAGCCACGCCTCACCGACGGCAAGGTCAGCTACGTGCCCGCCGCTGACGTCAGCGGCGACGAGGACGTGGTGCGCCCCGCCTCCAATCCGTTCGAAGCCCAGGGCGGCCTGCGCCTGCTGCGCGGCAATATCGGCCGCTCGCTGATCAAGCTGTCTGCAGTGAAGCCGCAGTACCGCACGATTGAAGCACCGGCCGTGGTCGTCGATGCACCGCAGATCCTCAACAAACTGCATGCCGCTGGCGCCCTGCCGCAGGACTTCGTCGCGGTCGTGCGCTATCAGGGCCCACGCTCCAACGGCATGCCGGAACTGCACTCGCTGGCCCCGCTGCTCGGCCTGCTGCAGAACCAGGGTCGACGCGTTGCATTGGTCACCGATGGTCGTCTCTCCGGCGCCTCCGGCAAGATCCCCGCCGCTATCCACGTTACTCCGGAAGCAGCACGCGGCGGTCCGATCGCGCGTATCCGCGAGGGCGACATCATCCGCCTGGATGGTGAAGCCGGCACCTTGGAAGTACTGGTCGATGCCGCGGAATGGGCCGCACGTGGCATTGCCGCCAACACCGCACCGGCCGGCTCGGACATGGGCCGCAACCTGTTCGCGATGAACCGCCGCATCGTCGGCCCGGCCGATCAGGGCGCGATCTCGATCTCCTGCGGCCCGGCCCGTCCGGACGGCAGCTTGTGGGACTACGACGCCGAATACGAACTCGGCCATGACCATGCCGCAGCCGCCGCCCCACACGAAGCCAACGACGCCTGAGATCCAGGATTCGCGAACACCTTTATCAAAGAGGACTCCATGAACATTGCCCAATACCAGGACCGCGCCGAGCAGCTGCTGAGCGCCGCCGGCATCCTGCCCGTCGTTACCGTGCACACCCTCGACCAGGCGCGCGCCGTCAGCGCCGCCCTGCTCGAAGGTGGTCTGCCCGCGATTGAACTGACCTTGCGCACGCCGGTGGCAATGGAAGCGCTGGCCATGCTCAAGCGCGAACTGCCGGATGTAGTTGTCGGTGCCGGCACCGTGCTGACCGTCGAGCAGATGCAGCGCTCCATCGATGCCGGTGCCGACTTCATCGTCACCCCGGGCACGCCCGCACACATGGCCGATGCCTTGGCGGCTGCGCCGTTGCCGGTGGTTCCGGGCGCTGCATCACCGACCGAACTGCTGGAGCTGGTCGCGCGCGGCTTCCGCATCTGCAAGCTGTTCCCGGCCACCGCCGTTGGCGGCCTGGCGATGATCAAGGGTGTTGCCGGTCCGATTCCGGAGCTCAAGCTCTGCCCCACCGGCGGCATCACCGAAGCCACCGCAGGCGATTACCTGTCGCAGAAGAACGTGGTCTGCATCGGTGGCTCGTGGATGGTGCAGGACAGCTGGATCCGCAACGGCCAATGGGACGAAGTGAAGAAGTCCGCCGCCGCTGCCGCCGCCATCGTCAAGCAGGCCCGCGCCAGCTGACACACCACAACATGTTTTGTGGGAGCGGCGTAAGCCGCGAAGCCGGCAGCATGGAAACCACCCGCATCTGCTTGCCAAGGTTTCGGACAGGAAGCCTGGTGCGTTTTATGCATTATCTGCACGCGACATCAGCTTCGCGGCTTACGCCGCTCCTACAGGCTTTCTGCGGGAATGCCCCTGCCGAGCATGGCTCGGCACTACAGCCGGGCAAAGGACGGCTGGTGCATTTGTTTTCTCAGATCCGACGGAAGCTCTTCCTCTCCCTCTCGTCGACTGGCCTGCGCCTCGGTGTTCGAGGCGCAGTTTTTACTGCTCAACGTCTGCTGCGCTCGCTGCGGCGCAGCTCGGCGGGAATCTCGATTTCGACCTTCGCCGGCAGGCTGCCGATATGCAGCTCATTGCCCAGCCACTGAGCCGGTTCGCCATTGATCGTCGCCTCTCCCGGCGTGCCCTCATAAGGCCATTGCAGCAACAGCCCCGCCGCCGGCAACCGCAGTCCTTCGGACACCTGCAAGGTCAACTGCTTGTCACTGCGCTGCAGCGAGTAACTCAACATCCCGTGCGAGGTATTCAAATCCTCGATGGCGATGCCCTTGCCCGTCAACCAGCTGGTGGGCACGCCCGCAGCGAGCACGATCGGACCATCGACATCACGCTCGTACGCGAACATATCCAATGCAGAACGCACGAAGTCCGACGCCACCCAGGCATGCGGCAGATCGCCGACGAAGAACGGCTGGCGCGGCGTCGAAGACACCACTTCGGCCCATTGATTCCATGCCGGCGGTGCACGGTCCTTGAGGAAGAACTCGGTGGCCTCCCACGCCCGCGCACGCCAACCAAGGCGCACGAAGGCGCTTACGTTGCGCCACTCGTATGGCGTGTAGTCCTTCCATTGCCGCTTGCCGTCACGGCGCTCGATGAAGTGCTGCCAATAGCGTTCGAAGGTATTGTCCAAGGCGGGCTGCGGCAACCTTCCCTGCTCGCCGCCTGGCGCCAACGCGATCGTGGTGGAGGTGGCATCGAAGTCCCCCAGCTCCACCGAACCAGGCAGGTAGTCGATCTTGTGCGCGGCCATTGCAGCACGCAGCGACTCGTCCAGGTCCTGACGGAACTGATCACGTGATGCAACCATCGCCAGCGCTTCGGTTTCCAGTCCCAGCGCTACCGCCATGTCGGCAGCGTCCTTGTAACCGCGCAGCGCCCAGAAGTTGTCCCAGTACGAATGCACCGGCTTGGCCGAATAGCCTTCGTGGCTGATCGAGGCCGGCATCATGCCGTAGAAGCCGGCTTTGCGCGCACGGTTTTCTTCCGTGCGCTCACTCAGCCGCAGCTGTTCCATGTAGTTCCATGCCATCTGCACACGCGGCCACATCTGCTGCAGGAAGGCAGTATCGCCAGTGTGCCGCCAGTACTCGGCGATGGTGTAGATCAACTCACCGTGGCTGTCGTTCTCCGGCACCGGATCGCTGCCGCGTGCATCCACGCAGCACGGCACCATGCCACTCTCGAACTGATACGGCGCATACCAATCCACGTACTGGCGCACCGCATCGGCGCGCCCCATCCGCAACAGGCCTTCGGAGATCATCGCGCCGTCACGGATCCAGCTGCGTGCGTAGGAACGCGTGCCCGGCTGCAGGCTCGGTCCAACCCGCGAGATCAGCATATGTGCGAGTGCGGTGCGCAGCGTATTGGCCAACGGCTGGCCCGCGTCTGGCACGCGCAGCTTGAGCTGATCAAGCTTCTGCCGCCACATCGCTGCGACCTGCTGCTGCGCCTTGTCGGCATCGAACCTGGCCGGCATCTGCCAGTTGCCGGTCTGCGGCAGCACCAACACCACCTCTCGACGCTGTCCCGGCTCCAGCTTCCAGTTGTAGACCAAGGCGCCCGACGCCAAGCCGGTGGCATCGCGAACCTCCTGCGTGATCGGCAAGTCCTTGTCAGCCAGGTGGGTGACAGCCAACTTGCTGTCGAAGCTGCTGGCAAAACCCGCATCGGCCGGAAGCGACGTATACACGCGCGGCTGGCCGTTGACGCTTATCTGCCCGGTCCGCACTGCGAGATTGTCGATGCGGCTGACGCCACCGACGGTGTTGAGGAACTGGCTGGGCGGATTGACCTGGAACGGCCGCACCGCAAGCGCCAGACGATACTCGTGCGCGACCTTGTCGGTGTTGTGCAGCTCATAGCGTGCCACCAGCTGTGCCTGGTCCGGCCGCCCCTGCACGAAGCCCGTGACATTCAGACCGAAGTGGTCGTGCTCCCAAGCCACCGACGGCATCGGCAGATAGCCATCCTGCAGACTCTGGCTGGACTTCACCTCCGCCCAGCCGATCACCTTGCCATCGAGCACGACGAACGGCTCGATGCTGAAGCCGCCTTTCATCGCCTCCAGCGCGCCATCCTCGCTGATCAGGGCCTGCTCGCGACCGCCGTCCAGGCCGAGGATGGTCCAGTACGGTTGCTCGCCGCTGAAGCCGCGCGGCAAGGAACCACGCGGCAGATCGGCAGCAACAGAACGGATGAAATCATTCGGGGTATTCGCAAACGACAGCGGCTTGAGGCTGATGTCGCGGATGCCATAACGCCAGTTCGGGCCATCGACCAGATCGAAGCGCAGGTAGCGCGCCTCGGTCTCCGGCAATGCCAGCCAATCCCTGCCGCCGGTGCCGCTGGTGACTTCACGCAGGGTTTTCCAGTCGCGACCATCCGCGGACGAGCGCACCACGTAGCGCGAAGCTTCCAATCCCGACGCCCATTGCACGACCGCACCACCGAACTCGCGCACCTTGCCCAGGTCCAGGCTGACCGTCTGCTGCTTTACGCCGCCGCTGATCCACAATGTGTCTGGTTTGCCGTCAGCAATGCGCTGCTGCAGCGCAGTGGCGGTATCGGCGATCACCGTGGTGGTCAGCGCCGAGTTGTCTTCCTTCGGCAGCGGCTGCAGGGTCAGCTGGTCGAAGCAGACCGTGCCGCGGCCGCCGACCTTGCTGTAAATGGTGAACTCCACTGCCGCACTACGACGCAAGGTCTTGTCCGGGTCCGGGCCCCAGGCTTTCTCGATATGCCGCTTGCGGTAGATGATGCGGGTCCAGCTCTTCGGGAAGTTGAAACCCGGACGATTGACCCACCAGACATTGTCGCCGCTGGCATCGACCAGCTTGAACTGCAGGTCGTTGGCCGGCGAGTCGCCGCGCAGGTCGAAGGACAGCTGGTAGTTCTCCGGCCAGGTCACATCCAACGGACGGCGGATGCCGACATAGCCGGACACCTCATGGAAGTCATAGTCCAGGCACAACGCACGCCCGCTGTTGCCGGCCACTGGACGCAGCGAACCGCTGACCTGCGGCGAGGTGATCAGCTGCCACGCACCGATATCATCGAACTTGGCGAGCACTGCAGCGCTGGCCGGCGGCACCCACGCCAGCAACAAGCTCAGCAGACCAATCACAAAACGCATATTCATCAGCAAAGTCCCGATTTACCACCAGCAAAACCTGCTGGATTTTCGCAAAGTTCAACGCCATCCGCGGCGGTTTGTTTCGTTTGGAAGTGCAGCGCCACAGCCTGCTTGCGGGCCGCGGTGCTTCAGCCCTTGACGCTGCCCAGCAGCAGGCCCTGGATGTAGTAGCGCTGCAACACCAGGAACAACAACAGCACCGGAAGCACCGTCACCACCGCGCCGGCCATCATCATTTCCACATCCATGATGTGCTCGCGCGACAGGCTGGCCAGCGCCACCGGCAAGGTGTAGTGCTCCTGGTCGGTCAACACGATCAAGGGCCACATGAAATCGTTCCATGCCCCCATGAAGGTGAAGATCGCCAGAGTCACCAGCACCGGTTTGAGCATGGGCAGCACGATCTGGAAGAAGATCCGTGCCTCGCTGGCGCCGTCGATGCGCGCCGCTTCCAGCAGTTCATCGGGAATCGAGCGCGCGTACTGGCGCACCAGGAAGATGCCGAACACGCTGGCCAAGGCTGGAATCACCACGCCACCGAAGGTGTTCACCAAGCCCATCTGCTTCATCAGCAGGAACAGCGGCAGCATCGCCACCTGCGCCGGGATCACCAATGCAGCCAGCAGCATCTGGAACAGCCGCTCGCGGCCGGCAAAGCGCAGCTTGGCAAAAGCATAGCCAGCCAGGGTGTTGAACAACAACGACCCCAGGGTGATTGCAACCGACACCAGCAAGCTGTTGACGAAGTTGTTGCCCATGCCGGTGCGGGCGAACAAGGCCTGGTAGTTGGCCACCGTGGTGTGCGCCGGCAGCAACGGCGGCGGGAACTGCGATGCCTGCCCGCTGGGCATGAATGACACCGACAACATCCACGCCAACGGCGCCAGGCTGATCACGGCCAACAGCAACAAGCCACCGTTCACCCACCACGCATGCCAACGCGACTGACCGATTTCGCGGCTCATACCGGCCTGGCTCATACCAGCTCCCTGCGCTTGCCGAAGCGCAACATCAGCGTGGTCACCGCCAGGATGATTAGGAACAACAGGAAGGCCACGGCCGAGGCGCGCCCCAGGTTCCACCACTTGAAGCCTTCCTCGAACATGAAATAGAGCACGCTCACGGTACTTTGCAGCGGATCACCGCGGGTCATCACATAGGGCTCGGCGAACAACTGGAAGTAACCGGACACGGTGATCACACCGACCACCAGCAGCACCGGCCCCAGCATCGGCAAGGTGATATGCAGGAACTGCTGCCAGCGCGAGGCGCCATCAATGCGCGCCGCCTCATACAGGTCCTTGGGGATTGCCTGCAGGCCGGCCAGGAAGATCACCATGTTGTAGCCGAAGTTCTTCCACACCGCGAAGCCGATGATGGTCGGCATTGCCCAGTTCGGGTCGCCCAGCCAGTCGATCGGATTGATACCGACCTGGCCCAATCCCCAGTTCACCAGCCCGTAGCGGGTGTGGAACAGATAACGCCAGATCACCGCCACCGCCACCAGCGTGGTCACCACCGGCGCGAACAAAGCGGTGCGGAACAGCGCCTTGAAGCGCGCGGCCGGGGCGTTGAGCAACAACGCCGCCCCCAGGGAAACAGCGATCGACAAGGGGACCCCGGCCACAACGAAGTACGCGGTATTGCCCAGTGACTTCCAGAACATCGGTGTCTGCAGCAGGTCGATGTAGTTGCCCAGTCCGTTGAAGCGCAGGTTGTGCGGGTCGGCCAAGGCGTAGAGATCGAAGTCGGTCAGGCTCAAGGCCAGCGCCGACAACACAGGCAGACCAAAGAACACGCCGATCACGATCAGCGCCGGTGCGGCAAAGACCCAGCCAGCCAGCGAGCCGCGCTTCATGGCGCTGCCTTCGCAGCTGCGCCGGCCTGCTGCTCGGCGATCCAACGGCGCTTGGCGAGGATGTCATCCACCTGCTGGTCCAGCTGCTCGACCGCCTTGTCCTGCGGCAGGCCGCCACGCACCACCTGCTCGGTCACCACCCGCATCTGCTGGGCAATGCGCTCCCACTCCAACACCTTGGGCGTGGGTTTGACGCGTTCCAGCTGGTCGGCAAACGCGGCTGTCAACGGATCGTGCTGCAACTCCGGCGACTGCCAGGCGCTGCGGCGCGGTGGCAGGTCACCAATGATCTTGTAGAAGCGCTGCTGGATCGCCGGCCGCGACAGGAACTCGATCAGCTTCCACGCCGCCTCTTTCTTCTGCGAGGAACGGAACACCACCAGGCTGGTGCCACCGGCAATGCCCGCACCAAGCCCGTCCGGACCGGGCAAGGGCGTGGCGCCCCATTCGCCTTCCAGGCCAGGTGGCTGGCGCTGGCGGAACTCGCGGATGTTCCACGGACCCGACAGGTAGAACGCGGTGAAGCCGCGGAAGAATTCATCCCAGACATTGGATATCTGGGTCTCGGACATCTTCGGCGCCCAGCCCTGCTCGAACATGTTGTCGTAGAAGGCCAGCGTGCGGCGGAAACCGGGGCTGCGGAAATTGCCGCGGGTATCACCATCGCGCAGCAGGGAATCCTCCTGCTGCAGCGCGAACGACAACTGCGGCTCGAACTCGTTCAAGGGCATCAGCACTGGGTAACCACGCGCGCCCATGACCTTCTTCAACGCTGCGTTCATCTGCTCCCACTCGGCCCAGGTCTTCGGCGGCTGCGCGTAGCCGGCCTGGCGCAGCAGGTCCTTGCGATAGAACAGCAGGCGCGTGTCCACGTACCACGGGATACCGACCAGCTGACCATCGACGACATTGGTATCCCAGATACCGGCGAAGTAGTCGGACTGATCGATGACGGTGGACGTATCTACCAGTGGCTGCAGCGGCGTCAGTGATTGCAAGGTCGCGAATTCGGCGATCCAGGTATTGCCCAGCTGGCAGACATCGGGAAGTCCGTCAGCCGCATACGCCGTCAACAACTTCTCGTGCGCTGCGGTCCACGGAATGTTCTGTACATCGACACGAATGCCCGGGTTCTCCGCCTCGAACTCGCGCACCAGCTCACCGACCACCTCGGCCTCGCGGCCCATCGCCCAGAACCGCAAGGTGGTGCCCTGCTCGGGCTTGGCACAGCCTGCGAGCAGCACCAACAACACGATGGCCAGCGCGCGGATCATTGGTCGCACATCACTGCTTCTTGACCGCAGGCGCTGCCGGCTGCTCACTGGCTGCCTTCTGCCCGGCCGCTGCCGCAGCGCGCGACTCGGCAATCCCTGCGGCCCGCGCCGATGCTGCCTGTTCGTCCTTCTGCAGTGGCTGGAAGCTGTCTTCCGGCGCCAACCAACCGCCAGTGAATCCCGCCCGCTCCAATCCCTTGCGGATGTAGGGGTTCTTTTTCATTACCTCCCACACGAACTCATCGCGGTAGTTGGCGATGCCGGCGAGGATCGGGCCCTGATCGATTGCGATGTAATCGCTGGCCACCCAGCCGCGCTCCGGAATCAGACGCCCGGTCTTGAGCGGAATGTCGTAGCCGAAGCTGGGGTTGAAGGAATCCAGGAAGCCATAGCTGGAGTACAGGTAGTCGCCGTAGCGCTTGTGCATTTCCACCGTTGCCGGGATCACCACTTCCGGCGCGAACGGCAACGAGGAGATCGCCGCCGATGGCACGATGGTGCCGTCGTCGAAGTTCTCGCGCAGGCCGGCGCCGCGCGCCGAGTAGTGGCGGAACTGGCGCTGTTCGCCCTTGTAATCCTGGGTGGTGTTCTGCGGGCCGTCGCCTGCGGTCAAACCCCAGACATTTGCGCTGTAATCCTTCCACTGCATCGGGTTCTCAATCGCATACTCGCGCTGGGCCAAGGTAGCGCGACGGCTGTTGAGGAAGTAGTCGATGCCACGCTCGCGCATGTACGGGTCCTGGATATCGCGGAAGTCGATCCAGACATGGCTGTACTGGTGGCCGAACAAGGGCCCGAACGACAGGTATTCCTGCCCTTGGTACACACCCCAATCGTTGTCATAGGTACGCGTCCACACCGTCCACGCATCGGGCTCGACCGGATGCGTCGGCGATCCCAGGGCCAGGATGTAGAGCATCATCGCTTCGTTGTAGCCCATCCAATCGTGCTGGATGAAGCCGCTCTCCGGGAACCAGCCCATCGACACCAGCGGCTTGTTGCGTTGCAGCCACTGCCAGTCCGTGCGCTTGTAGATCGTGTCGGCAATCTGCCGGATCTCCTTCTCGCGCGGATCGTCCTGATCGTAATAACTCTGTGCAAACAGCACGCCCATCAACAACAGCGCCGTATCCACGCTGGAGAGTTCCACCCAGCTGTCATAGCGGCGGCCCTGCTGCATGTCGAGGAAGTGGTAGTAGAAACCCTTGTAGCCGCCCTTGCCGGTGCGTTGCGGGCCACTTGGCAGGTCACGGAAGAACTTCAGCGTGACCAGGGTGCGCTCCACCGCCTGGTTGCGGCTGACCCAGCCGTTCTCGATGCCGATCGGATACGACGTCAGTGCGAAACCCACCGAAGCGATGCTGGCGAACGGCCGCGACGGATAACGATCAGGCGTCAGCCCGTTCTGTTCGTTGGTGGTATCCCAGAAGAACTGGAAGGTGCGGCGCTCGATGTCGTCGAACAGCGGTGGCAGTTCCGGCTTCATCGGCCGCGGCGGCAGGTCCGCCTCGATCAGGATCACCTGCGGCAATACCTTCGGCATCGGCGGCTCCGGCGCCTTGCCACAGCCTCCCAACAACGCCAGCCCCATACCGGCGAGAACACAGGCCAACAATTGCGAGGTACGTGACTTGCTCAAGGCGAAATCCATGAAATTCCAAGAAAGAACACGACGTACGACATCTGCAACAGCACCCCGGCCGGCCTACGGCCAGCCGGGGCTCGAATCACCAGGTCAAGCCAAACGACAGCTTGAAGGTGCGGGTTGGGCGTGCAATCGCATCACCGGTACGGTTACCGTAGTTCGGGTCGGCAACACCGCGGTTGCCACGCCAGTTGGCGTATTCCGATGAGAGCACGTTGCGCCAGTTGAAGACATTCAACACATCACCACGAACCCGCAGCTTCAGATCCGTACCGGTGTCCCATTCCTTCTGAAGTGCTAGATCCAACTGCTTGTAGCCAACCTTCTTGTCGGGCTTGAAGGGATCGAACGCGCAGTCATCGGCGATGGTGCTGGCGTAGCAGTTGAGCGCCTCGACCGGCTTCGGGCTTTCCAAGACCAACTTCGCCGAACCGGTGATACCCCAAAAATCGACGATACCAGTGGCCACCAGCCGGTGTTTTGGAATACCCAGCGCAGTGGTGAACGCAACACTATCCAGATTGGGATAGTCGAACGAGAAGGTATCTGAATTACTGCGATTCTCCTTGGCGTCGCTGTAGGTATAGGCAAGGCTCACCCCCCAGTGGGACTCAGTGGTGTAAGGCTTGTCCAACGCCAACAGCAGCGAGTTCAGACGGGTCTCGACGGCATTGTTGCCGATGAAGAATCGGCCCCATCCCGGCAACTGCTCACCCCACGGCTGGCCGCCCCAGTTGACTGCAGGATTGCTGCGATACTCACCATTGGGGTAGCGGTTACCCATCGTCCAGAGGATGCCGTCGTGACTCAACACGTGCATCAGGGTGACAGATGAGTTCCAGTCATGTCCCAGCATCGAGAACGCATTGCGCATGCCAATGCTGAACTGGTCGGAGTAAGGCGTCTTGATATCGTTGTTGAGCAGGAACACTTCGGTTCCATTGTTCGGACTGGCTGCCGCCATCTGCGCCAACACGGCTGGATCAAACATGCTCGGGTCGAAGTTGTAACAGTTGCTGCCCGCCCCCGGCGTGCAAGCATGACCGGGAGTATTGAACTGGTACTCGTAGCGTTGGAACGCAAGGCGGTACTTTTCCAGCGAGAGGTAGTCGAATTGGTTGCGGTTGTACGAACGACCCGCACCACCAAAGATCACATGCCGTTGGTCGCCATTGAGGTCGTACGAGAAGCCTACGCGTGGCTGCCAGCCGTCCTTGAATGCGCTGCGGTTGTGGCCGTTGCTGATGTAGTTGTTGTAGTCGTAATCAACATTTGAATTATTGATGTTCGGCCACGCCTGCAATGCGGACACCAGCCCGGCCGGCGTGACATGGTCTTCGAATGCAGGGTTGGTTTCATAGTCCCAGCGCAATCCAAGATTCAAGGTGAGGTGTTCGTTGACCTCCCAATCATCCTGGATGTAGATGCCAAACTGTTTGACGCTGGATTCCACTGTCGTCGGGTAACCATTGCCCGATGCCGTGAACTGCACCAGATAGGGCACATCCAGACTCTGGTTCAGGTCATAGCGGAACTGCGGCGAGTATGGGCTCTGTTCAAAGGCGGAAAGATCAATGTCCTTGTACTTGATGCCGGCCTTGACGGTGTGGCCTTCCCACCCGAAGAAGGTGAAGTCATTCTGGAACGAATACCCCTTCTGCGACTTTTCCTGGAAGTCACCGCCACCGCCGCGATTGATGACCTCTTCCATTGTCGGGTTGTTCAGCGCCTCTTCGCCCCGACGCGGAATGAACAGCTTGTAGCCATTCTCCAGGTTTATCGGGCGCGGCGCGAAACTGGCGTCCTCATAGGTGATATGAGCATCGTTCATCCAATTCTCTGCATTGAACTGGTGGCGCAGGTCGATGCGTGTTTCTTCGCCGGTCTTCAGGGTCCCGTATGACGCCAGGTTGACACCACCAATACCAGTGACTTCATCTTCCTCACGGCGCTTCATGGTCAATTCGACCAGATGTGCGTCACCCGGAGTCCAGCTCAACTTGCCGAAGTACAGGTCCTCCTTGAACGGCGCGTTGTTCGTGGAACGGGCCTCGTCCTGGAAGCGCTGGGGCAGCTCTTCGACCGAAATCTGGCGACCGGGGATAACCTGACGCGCGTCACTGCGGTCCTTGGCTTCATAGGTCACGAAAAAGTGCAGCTTGTCCTTGATCAGTGGACCACCCAAGGCAACACCGTACTGTTCATCGTGGGTGCGAGCCTTGATGTCGCGCCCATCCTTTTCGCGGATGGTATCTGCCACCCAGCTACTGGCAACGTTGTCCCAGAAAAAATCACCGTGAAATTCATTTGTACCCGAGCGAGTGACAGCCGTGATGCCCGCGCTGCTCAACTGGTCGTACTCGGCCTTGTAGTTGGAAGTGACGACTTTGTACTCGGCAATGCCCAGCTGAGGGAATGGATTGCCGCGACTGGAATCCTGGCCGGTAATGCCGCCCTTGAGCACATAGTCTTTCTGACCGACACCATCGATGAACACATTGACACCACTGGACAACTGGGCACCACTTCGGATCGACGTGGAACCCTCGTTACCGGTGTTGAACATGACGCCCGGCACGATATCCGCGAAGGCCAGGAAGTTGCGCGAGTTCTGCGGCAATGCCTGCAGCTGCTTCTGAGTGAGGTAGGTCGCCACCTCCGATGTCTTGGTTTCCACCACTGCCTGCGCCGTTACCTGCACTGCATCCAGGTTGGTCGCCGCACCACCGGCAGTTTCCGCCACACCCCCCACACCCAGATTCACCGTGGCGGTCTGACCGACCTGTACGGTGATGTTCTGGCTACTGGTCTTGCCGCCGGCATTGACGTCCACCTTGTAGGTGCCCGGCGGCAGGCCGGCCAAAGAATAAGTGCCATTGCCAGTGCTTTGCACGCTACGGGTCAGCCCGGTCGCGGTGTTCGTCGCGGTGACCTGTGCCTGCGCGGCAGGGCTCGAGTCTGCCATTACCTGGCCACGGATGGTCGCACTGGTGCTCTGCGCGAACGCAGGTGCCGCACCCAAAAGCAGGCAGCCAACAAGTGCGCTACTGAGCAGCTTGCGGGTAGGCGTGAAATTGGCAGCAATCTTTTTCATCTTCTTCCTCTCCCAAGGCGGCGGCACCAGGCCGCGAAGAACGTGTGTGTGGGGAACCATCCCGGTCTATCGCCGGGTCAAGGGAGGTCGCACGCGGCAGTGGAGTCGCGTACGACCAAGGTTGGGACCAGGGTTACGGCGGGCGCTGTCTGCGCCTGCCCGCTATCGATCATCTGCACCAACTGCAGCATCGCCCGCTCGCCCAACTCGGCGATGCTGACCTGCATGGTTGTCAAAGCAGGGTGAACAAAGCGCGCCAAGGGAATGTCATCAAAGCCAGCCAGCGCCACTTGCGCAGGCACTTTAATTCCAGCCTGCGAGAACGCGTACAGGCACCCCAGGGCCATCATGTCGTTGGCGGCAAACACCGCATCAGGAAGTGCAGCGCCTGCCAATAATGCCAATCCGGCCTGATGACCGGAGGCTTCATCGAAATTGCCAGGCAGCTCGATAGCTTCCACCTCGCCATCGAACGCCGCCATCGCCTCACGGAAACCGAGCAGGCGCTGCTGCGCATCATGGTTGTGCGCCGGCCCGCAGATGAAGGCGATGCGGCGATGCCCGCCTTCAAGCAGATGTCGGGTCATGCTCAGCGCACCGGCATGGTCATCGATGCTGAAGAGCGGGTACTGCGCAGTGGCCAACGGCGTGTTGATCAAGACCGTTGGCAACGCTGGCGGCAGGTTTTCGACCAGGAAATCGGAGTCACCTGCGTAAGGCGAAAGGACCAGCAAGCCGTCAACGCGCCCGCGCATGGCCTGCAGCACCGAACCTTGCTGTTGCTGGTCGCCGTGATAGCTGGACACCAACAGGTGCCGGCGATGGGCGCTGGCCACACCGTCGATGCCGCGCATCAGCTCGGAAAAAAACTCACCGTACAGGTCGGGAAGTACCACACCGACTGTCTGGGTACTGCGGCTGCTCAGGCTGCGGGCCGCAGCGTGCGGGGTGTAGCGCAGCCGGCTGGCCACTTCCAGCACCAGCTTGCGGACCGGCGCGGCGACATTGTCATGGCCATTGAGGGCACGTGACACGGTTGCGACGGAGACATTCGCCTCACGGGCAACATCCTTGATCGTTATTGCCGACTTCGCCACTGGCCTACCCACCGCAGTACAGGGTCGGGCGGACTGTAAACGTTTTCAAACGCATTTGTAAACAGTTCGTTAGCTGAACTTGGCCCGCCTGGACAACATCTGTCCCGACCACTTCCACGGGAACCCTGCAATGACCCATTCCCTTCAGCCAGCCCCGCCCAGCTCCTGCGGCGTCAACGCCTTGATCGACAACGCGTGGATATCCGTCTCCATCATCTCGCCGAGTGCGGCATACACCGCACGATGCCTGGCAAGCGGCGCCTTGCCGGCGAAGGCCTCACTGACCACCATGACCTTGAAATGACCACGTCCATCGCTGGCGCCGGCATGGCCGGCATGACGGTGACTGTCGTCCTTCACTTCCAGCTGCAGCGGCGCAAAAGCGGCCTGCAGGGCTGCCTGGATCCGCTCGACCCGGCTCATGGCAGCACCTTGCGGAATGGACGCACGTCCACACGGGTGTAGACATCAGCAGCCACATACGGGTCGGCATCGGCCCAGGCCCTTGCGGCGGAAAGGTCTTCAAAACTGGCGATCACCACGCTGCCACTGAAACCAGCCGGACCCGGGTCTTCCGCGTCAATTGCAGGACAGGGACCGGCCAAAAGCAGTCGCCCCTGGTCAAGCAATGTCTGCAACCGCGCCAGGTGTGCCGCCCGCGCCTGCAACCGCGCCGCCAGCACATCCTCTCCGTCATAGCCCTCGATTACGTACCACACTGGCCTTTCTCCGCTTGTCTGCTGAATGGAAGGATGCCAAGTCTAGCGTCACAAGGCTGGACACCGCCCTGCCCGGGCGATTACTCTTTAGTCCATTGCACGCAGCCGGCCAGTAGCCGCCCGGTGCGGTAGTGGGCCAGGCCCGCCACCCAACCACTGGAGCGCATCACTTCCCGGACCGCGTAGACGACCTCCTCGTAATGACGTTGCCGCTGATCCTGCGGCGCGCCTTGTTGTTCATGTGTGGAAGCGCGCCAAACAAGCGCGAGTAGCTCGTAATACATGGGCTGGAATGCTCCCGGGCGGGAACCTGGGGCGCGTCCGGTTCGCAATACCCCGAATGTCGACCTGATGACTTCCGAACTCGCGCACGACGCGAACCCGCCAGCGCAGCATCCCTTACCGCAGCAGCAGGAAATGCCGCTGGCGATGGTGCATGGCCAACCGGTACTGCAGATCCCACAGGATCTGTACATTCCACCGGATGCACTGGAAGTCATTCTCGACGCCTTCGAGGGCCCGCTGGATCTACTGCTTTACCTGATCCGCCGGCAGAACCTGGACATCCTGGATATCCCGGTCGCCGAGATCACCAAGCAGTACGTGGAATACATCAATGTCATGCAGGAGCTGCGCTTCGAACTGGCGGCCGAATACCTGGTGATGGCGGCGATTCTTGCTGAAGTGAAGTCGCGCATGTTGTTGCCGCGCCCACCCAGCATCGAAGGCGAAGAAGCAGATCCACGCGCCGAGCTGGTGCGCCGTCTGCAGGAATACGAACGCTTCAAGCAGGCCGCCGAGGATATCGACAGCCTGCCCCGGCAGGACCGCGACACCAGCCTGGCGCACGCCTTCGTGCCCGAGCGTGTATTGGTCAAGACTCCACCGCCGGTGGAATTGAAGGAAATGCTGCTGGCGCTGCATGACGTACTCAAGCGCGCCGAGCTGTTCAGCGGCCACGCGATCAAGCGCGAGGCACTGAGTGTGCGGCAGCGCATGGGCGATGTGCTCGGCCTGCTGGAAGGCGACAAGTTCTACCGTTTTGAAAGTCTGTTCACCGCCGAAGAAGGCAAGCTCGGCGTCCTGGTCACCTTCCTTGCAGTACTGGAGTTGGCCAAGGAGCAACTGCTCGACATCGTGCAGGAAGCCCCGCTCGCCCCGATTTATGTGAAGTCCCTGGCCACTGGCAACACCAACGCACCGCTGCAGTTCTCCAGCGAGTTCGATGACGCTGACACTCCCGCCTGAGCAACCGACCCAACGCATGGATCAACCGCTGATCAACCGCATTGTCGAAGGCGCCCTGCTTGCTTCCAGCCAGCCGGTCACCTTGGCGCAACTGCAGGGGCTGTTTCCCGAAGATGAGCCGGCACCGCCGGGCAGCATCGAACGGGCATTGGAACTGCTGCGCGAAGGCTGCGCGGGCCGCGGCGTGGAACTGACGGAGGTGGCCTCGGGCTACCGCTACCAGATCACCAGCGAAGTGCACGGCTGGGTGTCGCGGCTATGGACCGAACGCAAGACCCGTTACACCCGTGCCACGCTGGAAACCCTGGCCTTGATCGCCTACCGGCAGCCCATCACCCGCGGCGAGATTGAACAGGTACGCGGCGTGGCAGTGAGCAGCAACATCATCCAGGCCCTGGAAGAGCGCGAGTGGATCCGGGTCATCGGCCACCGTGACGTGCCTGGCAAGCCCGCCTTGTTCGGCACCACCAAGGGCTTCCTGGACTACTTCGGGCTCAAACGCCTGGACGAACTTCCGCCGCTGTCCGAACTACGCGACATCGGCGAGCTGGAACCGCAACTACCGCTGGATGGCGACGGCCAACCAGCTGCCCCGCTTGCCGCTGGTGCCGCCTCGCCGCAAGGCCTGGATGCCGCCAACGACAGCGACCCCACACCCGCAGCTACGCCAGGATCCCCGGATTCGAACGCAGCTGCATCCAACACCGCCTTCACCGGCGAACCCGACGCCGCGCCGGGAGAGCGCGCGGCGGAAGTGGAAAAAACTGAAAACAACGCCGTCGCGACGACGACCGTGGCTGTTGATGTAGCCGATTCCGAACCACAGGCCGACGCGGAAAACGCCGGCCGGAGCCAAACAGATGAGTGACACCCCGCGTAAATCTTCGTTGAACAAGCTCTCGCTCAAGCGCGAGGCCGACACCGACCAACAGCCCAAGCTCGAAGAGCGCCTGCACAAGGTCCTGGCCCAGGCCGGCCTCGGCTCGCGCCGTGCGCTGGAGCAGCGCATCGCCGACGGCCTGGTCAAGGTCAACGGCGAAGTCGCCAAAACCGGTATGTCGATCAAGAGCGGCGACAAGATCGACCTCGACGGTCGCAGCTTCGTCGCCAGCGCGCTGACCGACCCGTCGCGCGTGCTGATCTACAACAAGCCCGAAGGCGAAGTCACCACCCGTGACGATCCCGAAGGCCGCCCGACCGTATTCGAAGCGCTGCCGCCGCTGAAGGGCGCACGCTGGATCGCCATCGGCCGCCTCGACATCAACACCACCGGCTTGCTGCTGGCTACCACCGACGGTGAGCTCGCCAACGCGATGATGCACCCGTCGTTCGAAGTCGAGCGCGAGTACGTGGTACGTGTGCGTGCGCCGGAAGGCGAAGAGAAGGTCTCCGACGAAATCGTCGAGCGCCTTGGCCGCGGCGTGCTGCTGGAAGACGGCGGCGCCAAGTTCGACGAAGTCGAGCGCATTGGCGGCACCGATTCGCACGACTGGTTCCGCGTGGTCGTCAAGGAAGGCCGCAACCGTGAAGTGCGCCGCCTGTGGGAATCGCAGGGCTGCCAGGTCAGCCGCCTGAAGCGCACCCGCTACGGCAAGATCGAGCTGCCGCGCGACCTGATGCGCGGCAAGTCGGTGGAACTGACCACCCAGCAGGTCGACGCACTGCGCGCCCAGCTGAAGCTGGAAGAAGGCACCCCGTCGGCACTGACCCTGCAGCCGGTGATCGGCCAACGCAAGGCGGTCAAGACCACCCTGCGCGTGTCGCGCGATGGCGGCCGCGGCAATGCCTACGTCAACGGCCACAACACTGCCGATGAAGGCCGCGAACTGCGTCGCTTCGACAACGTGCGCGAAGACCGCGGCGGCCGTGGCCGTGGCAACAGCGGCGGCTACAAGGGCGGCCTGACGGTCAGCGGCGAAGCCGCAGCCAAGCAGTCGCAGAAGCCGTTCAAGCAGCGCAAGCCCGCAGGCGACCGCAGCCTGCCGGACGGCAACCCGGCCGCGTTCCGCACCTGGTACGTGCCGGACGGTGTCAGCACCGGCCCGAGCGGCCATCGCAATGCAGGTCCGGGCGCAGCACGCGGCGCGGGCGGCAATCGTGGTCCGGGCCGTGGTCCGGCCGCCGATGGCCAGGCACGCCCCTACGGCAAGCCGCGTCCGGGCGGCGCCCCGGGTGCCAGCCGTGGCGGCCCCGGCCAGGGTCGCCCGCAGGGCGCTGGCGGCCAGGGCGCCGGCCAGGGCCAGCGCAAGCATCCGTACGGCCACCCGGGCAATGCCCCGAGCTTCCCCTCCGATCACGCCACCCCGGGCTACAGCCCCTACGGCGCACGCCCGGCCGGCGGCCGTCCGAGTGGTGGCAACCGTGGCCCAGGCGGCCCGGGCGGTCGCCCCTCTGGCGGTCCGCGTCCAGGCGGTAACCGTCCCGGTGGCGCAGGCCGCCCGGGTGGCGGCGGCCGTCCTGGCGGCGGCAACCGCGGTCCGCGCGGCGCCTGATCCGCAACGCAGCTGACGCGCCTCACCGCGCAACGCCGCAAGCAAACGCCCGGTGCATCTTGCACCGGGCGTTTGCGTTTCAGGCCTGCAAACGAACGGTCAATGAACGACTCTTGGCAAAAATACCCAAAATAGGAAATTTGGTATATTTTGCGAAAACGCAACCCGGAAACCGCCATGGACCTGTCACTGAACCTGCTGGATCTGGAAAAGACGCCCGCCAGTGACGTCAAAGCCAAAGGCTGGCCTGATCTGATGCGCAAAGTCGCCAAACGCGGGGCCGTGGTGGTTACCAACCACAACCATCCGCAAGCGGTGGTGGTCTCTGCCGAGGAATACCAGCGGCTGGTCGCACAGGCGTCCGGCGCGTCGGCGGCAGCGCAGCGCGCGCAGTCACTCCAGCAACTGCAGGCCGAGTTCGATGCCCATCTTGCTGTACTCGATGACGGTACGGCCTTGCGCAGGGCCTTGGGTCGCCCTGCCCGTCGCGGCTTGAAGATCACCCCGGGCCAGTCGCACTGATCGATGGCGCGCATCCTGGTATTGGCCGGCGTCAATGGCGCCGGCAAAAGCTCCCTGCTGGGCATGATGCTGGCGCATGACGGCGCCACCTGGTTCAACCCCGACGCCTTCACCCGGCAACTGGTGGAACGGGATTGGCCGTTGGCAGAAGCCAACGCAGCCGCTTGGCAGGAAGGCACCCGCCGCCTGCGCGAGGCAATGCAATCCAATCGTGACTACGCATTCGAAACCACACTCGGCGCCAACACCATTCCCAAGCTGTTGCACGAAGCCTGCAAACAGCATGAGGTATCGGTTTGGTTCTGCGGCCTGGAAAGCATCGAACTGCATCTGCAACGCGTGGCCGAACGCGTTGCAGCCGGCGGCCACGATATTCCCGAAGACAAGATCCGCCAACGCTACGACAGCTCGCGCCTCAACCTGATCGAACTATTGCCGCACCTGACGACGCTGCACGTGTATGACAATAGCCGCCCGCCCGATCACGACGGTCTGGTCGAGCCGCTGCTCGTGCTGGAAATGGACAAGGGGCGGATTCTCTGCCCGGTCAGCCAGGGCGAGTTTGCACAGGTACCGGAGTGGGCCAAGCCGGTGGTGTGGGCGGCGCTCAAGGCCTTTCCGGCTGCAAATGCAAAATGAGCCACAACGCCCGGAACTCGCCACTACCAATAGTTGACCTGCGCCACCCTGCCCTGTCTTCGACTTGAGCACTCAGGCCAGTTTCAAGGATCGGCGATAGCAACGCAGCCACACGGAGTGCATCGCAGTCGCACGCCTGCCGCCACGCGAAAAACCTCCCCTCATCCGCCCCTGCGGGGCACCTTCTCCCGCAAGCGGGAGAAGGACGCAGCGCTCAAACATTGCTTCCAACGTTGCTACTCCGACGGCCCTTGCTTCGGCTCTGGCCCTTGCTTCGGCTCTGGCCCTTGCTTCGGCTCTGGCCCTTGCTTCGGCTCTGGCCCTTGCTTCGGCTCTGGCCCTTGCTTCGGCTCTGGCCCTTGCTTCGGCTCTGGCCCTTGCTTCGGCTCTGGCCCTTGCTTCGGCTCTGGCCCTTGCTTCGGCTCTGGCCCTTGCTTCGGCTCTGGCCCTTCTCCCGCTAGCGGGAGAAGGTGCCCCGCAGGGGCGGATGAGGGCGAGCTATTGCTCTACGGTTCACCGCAAAAAAAATCAGCGCCGCTCAATCACGAACTTGCCAAACCCAACACCGATACTCCAGCCATGCCCCGTACCGGCCAACGCAAGCGAAATGTCACCCTTGGTCATCGCCTGCGCATCATTGGCACGCGACGCGCTGGCATGTGCCTCGGCGGCTGCGTAGGTTCCCAACAAATCATTGAGCGAATACGCACCACTGAACCTCCCGCGACCATCGGTGATGGTGGTGCGGCCCACGGTCAGACCACCACCCTTGGCGCTGATCTTGACCGGGATGCTGGCGCCGTTGTCGCAGGTGATCGTGCCGGTCCCGCTGGAGGTCTTGTAGAACATCGACCAACCGGTCAGGTTGTAATGCAGCTCGCAGTCGATATTGCCCGCAGCCTGCGCCGCCGGGGCAAGGCCCAACGCCAGCACTGCAGCCATCGCCATCATCTTCTTCATCGCGCATCCTCTGCTTGATTGAACCGGCGTCGAGCCTGACAGCCCCCCTGCGCCTTGCAAAGAGCCTGCAGACCCGGCGCCCGGCCGGCGTTCAGCGAAGCACCACCGGCCCGCCCAAGGTAAACGCATCGGCATCCAGCATCGCCGGGAAGCGCTCGCGATGCGCTGCCAGCGCCTGCGCCGAGATGGTGGTGGTGACCACCTGCTCGCGTTCGCGGATCTCCAGCTGCGGCTGGCCGATGAAATCGATCACCGCGCTGTCGCCGGAATAATGCAGGCCATTGCCATCCACGCCAATACGGTTCACCACCGCCACGTAGCAGAGGTTCTCAATCGCGCGGGCACGCGCCAAGGTCTGCCACGCATAGGCACGCGCCGACGGCCAGTTGGCGACGAAGATCTGCAGGTCGAAATCCATCTGCCCTGCCCGCTCCACATCAAACCGGTTGCGGCAGAACACCGGGAAACGCAGGTCGTAGCATATCTGCGGATTGATCCGCCAACCCTTCCACTCCACGCATAGCCGTTCGTTGCCGGCCGCATAACGCTTGTGCTCGCCGCCAAAACGGAACAGGTGGCGCTTGTCGTAGTAGTGCAACTCGCCTTCGGGCGTAGCCCACAGCAGACGGTTGTAGACGCAGCCATCGACCCGCAGCTGCACGCTGCCAGTCACTACCGCACCCAGCGCACGGGCGTGTTCGGCGATCCATGCAACGGTCGGGCCGTCCATGTCTTCAGCCTGGTCAATCGCGTCGTTGGAAAAACCGCTGGTGAAGGTTTCCGGCAGGATCACCAGATCGGTGTTGCCCGCCAGCGGCGCCAGCAGCGCACCGTAATAGTCGCGGTTACCCGCCGGGTCGTGCCAGCGGGTGTCACCCTGCACCAGGGAAATACGCAGGTCCTGCATTGTCGTCATCGTCCTGAAAGCCATGAAGAAAGAACAGCGCTGGTCGCCACGGCCGCGCCCAGTACCGGCACCCACCACTGCAACCGCGCGATCCAACGATTGACCGGCTGGCACCGCTCGACATCATCAAGCAACGCCAGATACTCACGGGTATAGCGACCAAAACTGCCACGAAACGCCAAGCGCCCCTCATCCACCGATACGCCACGCGCCTGCAAGCCGGGTTGAACCACGGAAAGGAACAGATAGCCCTTCACCACACCCGCAAGCAGGAACGTGCAGAACGCCACGAGGAAAACGAACAAACCGGTATCCATGGTGGTTTCGAATATCAGAGCGCGCGCAGGCGCTCGATGGCCGCATCCAGCGTCGCATCGTTCTTGGCGAAGCACAGCCGCACCAGACGCTGGCCAGCCGGCGGGGTTTCGTAGAACGGCGACAACGGGATCGCGGTAACGCCCTTCTCGATGGTCAGCCAGCGCACGAACTCATGGTCCGGCAGGTCGCTGATCGCCGAATAGTCCACCAACTGGAAGTAACCGCCCGGCACCGGCAGCGGCTTCAAACGCGTACCCAGCAACTGCTCGCGGAAGCGGTCGCGCTTGGCCTGGTAGAACGCGCCCAGCTCCAGGTGATGCTCGGGCTCGTCACGAATCATCGCGGCAAAACCGTACTGCGCCGGGCTGTAGGTGGTGAAGGTGTTGTACTGGTGGACCTTGCGGAACTCGGCGGTCATTGCCGGCGGCGCGATGGCGTAGCCGATCTTCCAGCCGGTGCAGTGATAGGTCTTGCCGAAGCTCGAGATCACGAACGCACGCTCACGCAGCTCGGGGTAGCGCAGTGCCGATTCATGACGGGCACCGTCATAGATGATGTGCTCGTACACTTCATCGGAGATCAGGTAGATGTCGGTGCCGCGCAGCACATCGGCCAGCGCCTGCATGTCGTCGGCAGTCAACATCGCGCCAGATGGGTTGTGCGGCGTATTCACCATCAACATGCGCGTCTTCGGGGTGATGGCCGCGCGTACACGGTCCCAATCCACCGCGAAGGTCTGCGGGTCGAGCGGCACGTGCACAGCGCGCGCGCCGGCCAGGTCGATCGCCGGCTCGTAGCAGTCATAAGCAGGGTCCAGCACGATGACTTCCTCACCGGCACGCACCACGGCATGGATGGCATTGAAGATCGCCTCCGTGCCGCCGGAGGTGACAGTGATCTCGCTGTCCGGATCAACCTGTGCGCCATAGCAATCCAGCGCCTTCTGTGCGATCGCCTGGCGCAACGGCGCCACGCCGGTCATCGGCGCGTACTGGTTCAAGCCCTCGCGCATGGCCTTCGCGGTTTCGTCGATCAAGCGCTGTGGGGCGGAAAAGTCCGGAAAGCCCTGGCCAAGATTGACCGCGCCATGTTCGGCGGCCAGCTGCGACATCACGGTAAAAATGGTGGTGCCCACCTTGGGCAACTTGGTCTGCGGATGCATGGGTGCGTACACGCCGGGGGAGAAAACCCCGAGTGTACGCAAAGCTGGCACGCCAGGCTTCCCAAACCATGCCCTCAGGCCCCGGGACGGCACCCTGGCAGCGCTATACTGCGCGGCCCGATGCGCCGCCCTGCCTGCGCCACCTCTCCAAGGACGGAAGCGCCCGATCCGATGATTGACACCGCGAACACCCTGCCGCTGCTCGATGCACGCGGCCTGCGCTTCACCCGCAATGACGATCCGGTATTCGGGCCGCTGGACCTGCACGTTGATGCGGGCGAAGCGCTGTTGGTGCAGGGAAGCAATGGCGCCGGCAAGACCACCTTGCTGCGTGTGCTGGCCGGACTGCTGCGCCCGGACGAAGGCAGGATCGAGATCGACGGCCGTCCCGCCAACAGTACCGACCGTTCCCGCTATATCGCTTACCTGAGCCACCTCACCGCGCTCAAGCAGGACCTCGGTTGCCTGGAAAACCTGCACTTCCTGTGCGGACTGCAAGGCCGCCGCGCGCGGCAGATGCCGGGCAATGCCCTGGCAATCGTCGGCCTTGCCGGCTACGAGGACACCCTGGTCCGGCAACTGTCGGCCGGCCAGAAAAAACGTCTGTCGCTGGCCCGTATCTGGTTGTCACCGGCGCCGATCTGGCTGCTGGACGAGCCCTACGCCAACCTCGACCTGGATGGCATCAACCTGGTCAACCGGATGATCTCCGCGCATCTACGCGGCGGCGGCGGTGCACTGGTGACCACCCACGGTGCCTACGCGGCACCACCGGTCCGCAATCGGACGCTTACCTTGGGCAGCGCAGCAGCACCGGAGGACGCAGCATGAGCCTGCCCGGTCCACAACCAACGCTGTTCTCTGCCGCGCGTGCCCTGCTGGCCCGCGACCTGAAGCTGCTGTGGCGTCGCCGCGGCGACGCTGCGCAACCGATCCTGTTCGCCTTGCTGGTGGTAGCGCTGTTCGCGCTGGCACTGGGCGGCGAACCCCGGTTGCTGCAGAGCGTTGCCTCGGCGGTGCTGTGGCTGTCGATCCTGCTGGCCGGTCTGCTGTCGCTGGATACCTTGTTCCGCAGCGACGCCGAGGATGGTTCGCTGGAGCAATGGCTGTTGTCGCCGGTACCGTTGGCCTGGCTGGTCGCAGTGCGGGTCTTCTCGCATTGGTTGACCACCGCCCTCCCGCTGGTCCTGGTCAGCCCTTTGCTGGCCGAACTGATGCACCTGCCGCGCGAGCAGCTGCCGGTGCTGCTTGCCGCGCTGGCGCTGGGCACCCCCCTGCTGAGCCTGCTCGGGGCGGTGGTAGCCGCATTGACCGTGGGAATGCGCCGCGCCGGCATCCTGCTGGCGCTGCTGGTGCTGCCGCTATACGTACCGGTACTGGTGTTCGGTGCCGGCGCGGTGGCGGCAGCGGCACAAGGCTTTGATCCCGGTGGTGCACTGCTGATGCTGGCGGCCGGCTTGCTGGTCAGCGCGGTGCTCGCTCCACTGACAGCGGCAGCTGCAATCCGCATCGCCAACTCCTGAGCCCCAAACAGCGCTATTCTTGACGCTGACTTCACAAATCAAACCAAGCACATGGCTGAGCGGCCCGACACGGAAGTTCCGAGCGTAGACAAGCCTACCTTGCCGCCCCGTCCCGTGGTCGAGCTGCAACGCCGCGGCGAACTGCGGGTGGAGAAGTTCCTGGCGGCCGCCACCGAGGTCTTCAACGAAAAGGGCTACCAGGCGGCACGCCTGTCCGACATCGTCAAACGCGCCGGCGGCTCGATGGCCACCCTCTACCGTGCGTTTGGCGACAAGGAAGGCCTGATCCACGCATTGATGGAGCAGAGCATCAACGACTTCGGCCGCAGCCTGGACACCTTGCTGCAATCGCCGTTGCCGCCCGCCGAGGCGCTGGAAGACGCCGCCAGCCAGATGGCCGAGGAAGTCCTCTCGCCCAGACGCCTTGCCTGCCATCGCGTGGTGATTTCCGAAGGCATGAACCAACCCGCGCTGCGTGATTGGTTCCACGCCCATGGTGTGGCGCCAATGGAAGTGTTGCTCAGCCAGTACTTCGCCCGCGAAACCGCAGCCGGTCGCATGTATATCGAGAACCCGGAACAAGCCGCGCATTTCTTTTACATGCTGGTGATCGGCGGCCTGGTCCTGCGCTCGGTCAATGGGCGCGTTGTCCTCAGTGACCTGCCCAAGGCACAACAACAGGCGCGAGACGCAGTCCGTCTGTTCATGGCCGGTGCGCTGCCGCGAAACTGATGCCAGGCCGGCTTCACTCGCGCCATCAAACGACGCACCTGCAGCAATTGGAAGATGGGCGGGCGGGACTCGATCCTCACCCGCCCCTTTTGTGCAAAGCATCAAAACAAAATCGGTACGGCATGCGTGAGCACCTTGAGCCGCATGACACGAGGCATGACCCTGCCGTGTAGATGCACCCACGTGCGAGGCTGCTGATCAGCGGCGCGCTGCAGGCACCGGATCAGCCTGACGCACGTCGGCCACGACCCGCCGGTTTTCTGAATTTGCGGTATCTTGCGCTAGTCTGAAAACAGCAACGGTGGTGCAGTCCGCATCGCCCAGCCGGTCGGGCCGCTGATCGCGGCCCGGTCATCGTCTTCCTCAGCGAGCGAGCGGATGTTCAAAGGTTTAGTTGGTTGGTTTCACAAGCTGGGCTCACCGCCCTACTTCGACACCTTCGCCGCCCGTTGGTCCACCTGGTGCTATATCGCCGCGCTGCCGCTGTTTGGCTTCGGCCTCTGGCAGGCATTGGCGGTGGTCCCGGCTGACTACCAGCAGGGCGATAGCTTCCGCATCCTGTATATCCACGTGCCATCGGCATGGATGAGCCTGTTCGTGTTCGGACTGATGGCCTTCTACAGCGCCATCGCGCTGATCTGGCGAATCAAGCTCTGCGAGATCCTGGCCATGGCCTGCGCCCCCATCGGTGCAGCGTTCACCCTGATCACCCTGCTCACCGGCAGCATCTGGGGCAAGCCGATGTGGGGTACCTGGTGGGATTGGGACCCGCGCCTGACCACCGAACTGATCCTGTTGTTCATGTATCTGGGCGTGATGGGCCTGTACGGCGCCATCGATGACCGCCGCGCGGGCGCACGCGCCGCAGGCCTGCTGGCCATCGTCGGCGTGGTGATGTTGCCGATCATCCGCTACTCGGTGGTGTGGTGGAACTCGCTGCACCAGGGCCAGACCATCCGCGTGTTCGGCGACTCCAGCATGGACAGCAGCATGATCCTGCCGCTGTGGATCATGGTGCTGGCTACCAAGTTCTGGTTCGTCGGTTCGCTGCTGTCGCGCGCCCGCGCCGACAACCTGCGCCGAGAAGTCGGCAAGACCTGGCTGCGCGAACGGCTGGAGAAGTCGGCATGACCTATTTCAAATACGTGGCACTGGCCTACGCCGTGTTCTTCATCGTATTGGCCTGGGACTTCATCGTGCCACGCCTACAGATCCGCCAGCAGTTGCGCGAGGCACGTGCGCGCATCACTCGTGCCAGCCGCGGCAGCGCAGCAGCCGTTGATGAGGAACTGAGCCGATGAGCCCGACCCAGCGCCGCCGCCTGTTGCTGGTGTTGCTGGTCCTGCTGGTTGCCGGCGCAGCGGTCGCCCTGGTCAGCACTGCCCTGCAGCGCAACATCGCCTATCTGTACACGCCAGCCGAGGTCAACGCCGGCCAGGTTGCCCCGGATGCACGTTTCCGGCTTGGCGGCATGGTGGCCAAAGGCTCGTTCAAACGCGAACCAGGTGCGCTGCTGGCGCGCTTCGAGGTCACCGACGGTGACGCGATGCTGCCCGTCACCTACGACCGCATCCTGCCCGACCTGTTCCGCGAAGGACAGGCGGTGGTCGCCACCGGGCGCATGGTCAACGGCGTATTCGTCGCCGAAGACGTGCTGGCCAAACACGACGAGACCTATATGCCCAAGGAGCTGGCCGACAAGATGGGCGTGGCGCACGACAAGCACCAGGTTCCGGCCACCACCCCAACGACGGAAACGCCCTGAGTGCTCGGTGAAATCGGACAGGTACTGCTGATCCTCGCCCTGCTGGCAGCCCTGCTGCAAAGCGTCCTGCCACTTGTTGGCGCCCAACGCGACATCCCCGCACTCACCGCGATCGCCCGCCCGGCAGCGATGCTGCAGCTGAGCACGGTGCTGGCCGCCTTCGTGGTGCTGACGATTGCCTTCGTGCGCCAGGATTTCTCGCTGCGCTACGTCGCCGACAACTCCAATACCCTGCTGCCGATGATCTACCGCTATTCGGCGGTATGGGGAGCACACGAAGGCTCGCTGCTGATGTGGTCGCTGGTGCTGGCGCTGTGGACCGCCGCGGTAGCTGCGTTCTCGCGGCAGCTGCCGCCCGAAGTGATGGCGCGTGTGCTGTCGGTGATGGGCATGATCAGCGTCGGCTTCCTCGCCTTCCTGCTGTTCACCTCCAATCCGTTCGCACGCCTGCTGCCAGCACCGGGTGAAGGCCACGACCTCAATCCGCTGCTGCAGGACCCCGGGCTGATCATCCACCCACCCCTGCTCTATCTCGGTTACGTTGGCTTCGCGGTGCCGTTCGCCTTCGCCATTGCAGCATTGATTGACGGCCGCATCGACGTGCGCTGGCTGCGCTGGACCCGGCCGTGGACCAATGCGGCCTGGGGCTTCCTGACCATCGGCATCGCGCTGGGCAGCTGGTGGGCGTATTACGAGCTGGGCTGGGGCGGCTGGTGGTTCTGGGACCCGGTGGAGAACGCCAGCTTCATGCCGTGGCTGGTTGGCGCGGCCCTGCTGCATTCGCAAGCGGCCACTGAAAAGCGCGGCGTGTTTGTCGGCTGGACCCTGCTGCTGGCAATTGCTGCGTTTGCGCTGTCCTTGCTCGGCACCTTCCTGGTGCGCTCGGGCGTGCTGACCAGCGTGCATTCGTTTGCCGCCGATCCCTCGCGCGGCCTGTTCATCCTCATTTTCCTCGGCATCGTGGTGGGCGGCTCGCTGCTGCTCTATGCACTACGTGCACCCGGCACGGGTGGCAACAGCAACGACCCGCGCCGCGCGTTCGCGCTCAACTCGCGCGAAAGCCTGCTGCTGGCCAACAACCTGCTGCTCAGCTGCGCCTGCGCGATGGTGCTGCTCGGCACCTTGTATCCGTTGTTGGCCGATGCGCTGGATCTGGGCAAGGTCTCGGTGGGCCCGCCGTACTTCGGTACCCTGTTCGTGCTGTTGATGGCACCGATGATCGTGCTGCTGCCATTCGGCCCGCTCAGCCGCTGGCAACGCGAGCAAGGCCTTCGCACATTGGCCCTGCTGGCACCGTGGGCGGGATTGGCGATCGTGCTGGGCATCATCGGCTGGTGGATGGCCCCGCAAGGCAAGTTCAAGACCGCAATGGGCATTGCCAGCGCGGCCTGGGTCGCTGGCGGCACCGGCTATTACCTGTGGATGCGTCTGCGCAAAAGTGGCCGGCCCAATGCCGAAACCTGGGGCATGCTGATCGCCCACTTCGGTGTGGCCGTGTTCCTGGTCGGCGCCTTGTTGGTGGAGGCGCTGCATGTGCAGCATGAAGTGGCGCTGGCACCGGGCAAATCCATCGACGCCGGCGGTTATACACTGCTGTTCGAAGGCGTGGATGCCAGCGATGGGCCGAACTATCACTCCGACCGCGGGCACCTGCAGGTATTGCGCGGCGACACGCTGATTACCCGCCTGCACCCGGAAAAGCGCATGTACGCCAGTGGCGGCCAGCCGATGACCGAGGCCGGCATACACCGCACGCTGGCTGGCGATATCTATGTCGCACTGGGAGAATCACTGGGCGACGGCTCCTGGGCCGTGCGTGTACAGATCAAACCCTTTGTCCGCTGGATCTGGTTGGGCGCGGCGCTGATGGCGCTGGGCGGTTTCATCACCGCCGTCGACCGCCGCTTCCGCAGGCTGCCTGAGAAATCGAAATGAATAATCCTGCACCCGAATCCAAAACCAAGCATCGCCTGCCGCCAGTCGCCATCGTGCTCGGTGCGTTGTTCTTCCTCGGCCTGATGGGCTTGATGCTGTACGGCGTCAGCCGCTCCGGCAAGCCCGACCGCGACAGCCTGCCGTCAGCGCTGATCGACAAACCGGCGCCCGCGTTTTCCTTGCCCGTGCTGCACGACCCCAGCGTGCATGTCACCGACAAGCAGCTGCGTGGTGCGCCCTATCTACTCAATGTCTGGGGCAGCTGGTGCCCGACCTGCCGCGATGAACACCCGATCCTCACCCGCTTCGCCGAAACCAAGCGCGTGCGCGTGATCGGCTACAACTGGAAGGACGAGCCCAGCGAAGCACTGCGCTGGCTGGAGCAGTTGGGCAACCCCTACATGGTGGTGCTGGCCGACCAGGAAGGCCGCGCCGCGCTGGACTGGGGCATTGCCGCTGCACCGGAAACCTTCCTGGTCGACGGCAGCGGCATCGTGCGTTGGAAGTACAGCGGCGCCATCACCCAGCAGGTAATGGATGAGCAGCTGATTCCGGCACTGGAAAAAGTCGAAGCAGCTGCCGGTGGCAAACACGGTGCGCCGGACCTCGGGGCCGCCCGATGAAAGCCTGGGCTATGGTCCTGCTATGGCTGTGCCTGGCGTTCGCCGCCAGCGCGCAGCCAGCCGGCGACCCCAGCCCACTGCAATACCGCGACCGCGCCGAGGAAGTACGCTTCCACGCACTCACCGCCGAGCTGCGCTGCGTGCAATGCCAGAACCAATCGCTCGCCGATTCCAACGCGCAGATTGCCCACGACCTGCGCCGCGAAGTACTCAAGCTGATGCACGAAGGCCGCAGCGATGCCCAGATCAAGCAGTTCCTGGTCGACCGTTACGGCGAGTTCGTGCTGTACCGCCCGCAACTGGAAGCCAGCACCGCCCTGCTCTGGTTCGGTCCCGGCCTGTTGTTGCTGGCCGGCGCCGTGCTGTTGATCGTGCATGTCCGGCGGCGTGGCCGCACCGTCCCTGCTGCCAGCAATGACGACGCCAGCCAGGAAGAACGCGAATGGTGAATACCGGGTTCATGGCAGGTGCTGCTGTGCTGGCGGTAGTGGCAACCGGCGTCGCCTTGTGGCCACTGTGGCGCGCCGGCAAACGGCGGATCTGGGGCAGCCTGGTTGCGCTGGCGATGGTCGCCACGCTGGGCCTGTACCAGTTATTGGGAACCCCGGCGGCGATGCAGCCGCAACCTGAAGCCGCTGCCGCGCCGCAGACCATCGAAGAAGGCATCGCCCAGCTGCAGGACGCCTTGAAGCAGAACCCCGAGCGCGTTGACGGCTGGGGGCTGCTGGCCCGCTCGCAGCTGGAGATCGGCAAGGTCGCCGATGCCGCCGCGGCCTACCAGCGCGCCGTACAGCTGGCGCCGGATGAACCAGGCCTGCTGCTCGAAGCCGCACAGACCCGCGCCCAGGCCGATCCCAAATTCCTGTTCGACGATACCGCCCAGCGGTGGCTTGCCCGCGCCAGCCAGATCGCACCGGACAACGAGCGGGTAATCTGGCTCACCGGCATCGTGCAGCGCCAGCAAGGCCAGAACGACGCGGCCGCGCGGACCTGGGAAAGCCTGCTACCAAGGCTGGAGCCTGCCGCCGCAAACGCGCTGCAGGCGCAGATCGACATCGCCCGTGGCAAGGCACCGACCACCGCGCAGACTGGCACAGCGGCAACAACAGCGGCTCCAGCAAGCGCTGCTGGTGGTGGCATCGCCATAACGGTAACCCTGGCCCCGGCCTTGGCCGAACGCGCCGCCTCCGGCAAGGAAACAGTGTTCGTCATCGCCCGCATCCCCGGCGGCCCGCCAATGCCGGTCGCCGTCGAGCGCCACCCTGCACAGGCAGCGCCGCTGACCGTCACCCTCGACGACGGCGACAGCCCGATGCCCACGCAGAAGCTGTCGGCGCTGCAGGAAGTGGAGGTATTCGCCCGGCTGTCCGCCAGTGGCAATGCGATGCGCGGCGAAGGCGACGTCGAGTCGGTACCGGTCAAGGTCAAACTGCCAACTGACAAGCCCTTGGCGATCATGCTGGGTCAGTAACCCGCTGCAAGCTGTCTTGTGGGAGCGGCGTAAGCCGCGAAGCGAGCACATCCAGCAGATGGCAGGGATGCGTTGTGCTCATGGCAATGCCAGCTTCGCGGCTTACGCCACTCCCACAAAAGGCAGACGCCCGCTCGCGACATCAGTGTCATGCGGGATGGCAGGAATCAACATTGGAACATTGCTTCCCGGGCGCGCCCCCCCCCGGTCGCAGCGCGCCAGCAATACCCAGATAACCACTGGTTATCATCCATGCGAAGATGCGGCCGGCATCCCCGTTAAAATTGGCAGATGACTGAATTCACCCCTGTCGGCAGCCGCTTCCATGCGCTGTCTTCCCCATTCCCGATGAAGCGCGGGGGCAGCCTTGTCGGCGCCCACGTCGCCTACGAAACCTGGGGCAAGCTGGCCGCCGATGCCAGCAACGCCATCCTGATCGTCACCGGCCTCTCGCCGGATGCCCACGCCGCCAGCAATGCCACCAATCCCGCTACGGGCTGGTGGGAGCCGATGCTTGGCCCCGGCAAGCCGATCGATACCGACCGCTGGTTCGTCATCTGCGTCAATTCACTCGGCAGCTGCAAGGGCTCAACCGGCCCAGCCTCGTTGGACCCAGCCACTGGCAAGACCTACCGGCTGTCCTTCCCCGAGTTGTCGATTGAAGACGTGGCCAACGCCGCCGCCGAAGTCGTGCGCGCACTTGGCATCACCCAGCTGGCCTGCCTGATCGGCAACTCGATGGGCGGCATGACCGCACTGGCAGTGTTGCTGCAGCACCCGGACATCGCCCGCAGCCACATCAACATCTCCGGCAGCGCCCGCGCCCTGCCGTTCTCGATCGCCATCCGTTCGCTGCAGCGCGAAGCAATCCGCCTCGATCCGGCATGGAACAACGGCGATTACGACGAAGTGCATTACCCGGAATCGGGCATGCGCATGGCGCGAAAACTCGGCGTCATCACCTATCGTTCGGCGCTTGAATGGGATGGCCGCTTCGGCCGCGTGCGACTGGACTCGGACCAGACCGACGAAGACCCGTTCGGCCTGGAATTCCAGGTCGAGAGCTATCTGGAGGGCCACGCCCGCCGCTTCGTGCGCCACTTCGACCCGAACTGCTATCTCTACCTCGGTCGATCCATGGACTGGTTCGACCTGGCCGAATACGCCGATGGCAATGTACTGGCCGGGCTGGCGAAGATCCGCGTTGAGCGCGCACTTGCCATCGGCGCCAATACCGACATCCTGTTCCCGGTGGAACAGCAGCAGCAGATCGCCGACGGCCTGCGCGCAGGCGGCGCCGACGCGCAGTTCATCGGCATGGATTCACCACAGGGCCATGACGCCTTCCTGGTGGACTACGACCGCTTCGGGCCAGCAGTAGCGCAGTTTCTGCAGGCACTGCCGACGAACGCATAGCCAGTACACCGATCTTGGATGCAGGCGGCCGCTGATGGTCGCCTGCACTGACTGCAACGCACGCTTGAGCTTCCGACAACCGGGGGCCGAGCATGCAACGTTTCCTCCTGATTCTTTTTTTCTTGCTGGCCAGTTCGCTCAACACGGCGCTCGCTGCCGCGCCCCCCTTGATGCTGGCCAGCAGCTGGCAGGACGGGCCGGATGTATCCCTCTATCTGGTCAGCGAGAAACTCGACGGCGTACGCGCACGCTGGGACGGTCACGCGCTCTGGACCCGCGCCGGTCACCGCATCCCGACGCCGGCATGGTTTACCCAGGGCTGGCCCAAGCAGGCGATCGACGGCGAATTGTGGATGGCGCGCGGTCAGTTCGAAGCCACCAGTGCGCTCATCCGCAGCAGCACGACCGACGAAGCGCAGTGGCGCACGCTACGCTTCATGGCCTTCGACCTGCCCAGTGCAACCGATGGCTTCGCCCGCCGCCACGCCCAGCTCAGCCGGATCATCGCCAATCAAGCCAACCCCTACCTGCTCTCCATTGAGCAACGCCGCCTGCCAGATACCGAGAGCCTGCACCGACACCTGCGCAGCGTCGTCCAGGCCGGCGGCGAAGGCCTGATGCTGCATCATCAGGACAATCGCTACAGCGACGGCCGCAGCGTTGGCTTGTTCAAACTCAAACTGTATGACGATGCCGAAGCGCGCGTGATCGGCCATGTACCTGGCAAGGGCAAGTACGCCGGCATGGTCGGTGCGCTGCTGGTGCGTGCCGACAGCGGTGCACAGTTCCGCCTCGGCAGCGGTCTGAGTGATGCGCAGCGTGCCGATCCACCGCCGATCGGCAGTCAGGTGACCTATCGCTACAACGGCCTGACCGTGCACGGCATGCCCCGCTTTCCGCGCTTCCTGCGGGTTCGAGATGATCGCTGATCAAAGCAATCATTGCATGTGGGAGCGGCGTAAGCCGCGAAGCAGACACATCATCAGATGGCGCAGACACATTGGGGCCTCAGCAACACCAGCTTCGCGGCTTACGCCGCTCCCACAAAAGCAGAACCGGTGCAGGGCTTCACAGTCCCTCGTGTTTGCGCTGCAATAGCGGCGACAAGCAGGGGCAAGCTCAATGCGCTATCAAGGTCGGCTGCAGGATTGGAACGATGACAAGGGCTTCGGATTCGTGGTTCCGAACGGCGGCGGTGACCGCGCCTTCGTCCATATCAAGGCCTTCGAGCAGCGTACGCAACGCCCGACTGACGGCATGCTGATCAGCTATGCGCTGCGCAAGGATGAACGCGGCCGTCTCAATGCCATCGCGGTGCGCTCGGCAAGCGCCACCAAAACCGTCACTTCCAAGCCAAAGCGCCCTCCGTTCACCGCCCGCCTGCCGCATGTCCTGCTGGGCGTATGCGCCCTGCTCTGCATGCTGGGACTATGGATTGCCAAGTTGATACCCGAATGGACCCTGCCGGTGATTGGCGGGATGAGCGTCGTAGCGCTGGGCTTCTATCTCTACGACAAGGGCGCAGCTGCCCGCGGTGCGCAGCGCACGCCCGAAAACACCCTGCACCTGATCTCCCTGCTCGGTGGCTGGCCGGGCGCGCTGATCGGCCAGGGGCTGTTCCGCCACAAGACCAGCAAGTCCAGTTTCCAGGTCATGTTCTGGCTGACGGTCGTGCTCAATGTCACCGCAATCTGGCTCCTTGCCAGCGGCAGACTGAGCCTTCCCCACTAAGCACGCAGCCGCAATGCCAGCGTAGCCCGGATAAGCGCAGCGCACCCGGGAACTCCGGCAGGGCAACCAAAGCAGCCACCGCATCGTCAGGCTTGCAGGTGCAACGCCTTCTCCGGGCCAGCAAGTCGCCGACCATGCCAATGGATTCTGCGACTTCCAGCCCAAAGACCGATCATGGCCTGGCTGTGCAGCCGAGCCGTGCAGATGCCGGTCGCTTATCATCTGCGCTCCCCAGCTCCAACACGGCATCATGGATCGAGCCCGTATGAAGTCCGCACTCCGCCTCGCCTGCCTGCATCTTGTCGCCCTCAGCGCCGTCCTCCTCGCTACGATGCCGACCGCACTGGCGCAAACCGCACGCAAGCCCTCGCCTTACGAGGCCAGGCAGGGCACCACCGCATCCTCCGTCGACAACGCCCAAGCCCCTGCGCAACTGCCGCGCATTGCCAACCGTGACGATTTCATGCGTCTGGCCCGGGTTTACAACCCGGGCACGCCGTTGGAGATGCCCCACCTGATATTCACCATCGACCGTCGTGATCCGGCCCGTATCCATTACATCAATACGCCGCGCTACGAGCTGCACGAGAACTTCGTGCGGCGCGAACGGTTGCTGCCGCACCTGGACAAGGCCACGCTCAACGCGCAGTACAAGGACCCGCAGCGGCGCTTCCTGTTCGGCACGGTGAGCTGGCAGCGCGATCTGCCCGGCTATACCTACGAGTTCTGGGAAGGCGACCAGCTGACACCCGCACTGCTCAGGCAGACCGATCAGCTGGTGCGGGGATCGTTCTACGAGGCGATCCGTTTCAAGACCAATTCCACGCTGCACGAACAGACCGCCCGCTCCGCTGGCCTGCCCTTCATCACCCAGGAAGCACTGCTGCGCGAGCAGTCCTTCCTGCCCTTGAACACGGGTATCGCACGGGGCCGCCTGCGCATCGTCCGCTCGATCGAACAGGCAAGCGACCTGTCGTCGCAGGACATCGTGGTACTGGACGAGGTTCCGATCTCGCTGTCGCCGGTAGCCGGCCTTGTCACCCAACGCCCATCGACGCTGTTGTCGCACGTCAACCTGCTGGCCAAGGGGTGGCGTATCCCCAACGTCTATGTCCGCGACGCGCAGGCTGCATTGCGCGTCTACGACGGACAATGGATCGAGCTGGAAGTCACGAACAATGACTACAAGGTGCGGCCAGCCCTACGTCCGGCCAACACGTCCTCCACAACCACGCAGGCAGCCGTGCGCAATCTGCCACGGCCCGACGTATCGATAACCGCACTGAAGCCGCTTTCGGCGCTTCGCGCCAGGGACAGCAGCCATTGCGGGGTCAAGGCGGCCAATCTGGGCACATTGAAATCCGCATTGCCGCCCTCCGCACGGGTCCCGGATGGATTCTGTGTCCCCTTCTCGCATTACCAATCTGCAATGCAGAGACTGCGCATCAGCGAGCGGCTGGCCGCACTGCAGCAGCAGCCCGGCTTCGCCGCCGATGCCAAGGTCCGCCGCGAGGCGCTGGCCGCGCTGCGGGCGGAGATCAGCGGCGCCACCCCGGACCCGGCACTGGTCCGCAGCCTGCAATCGCAGTGGCAGAGCCAATTGCAGGGCCGCGGCGTGTTCGTGCGCAGCTCTTCCAACTCGGAGGACCTGCCGAATTTCAGCGGCGCCGGCCTGTATACGACCGTGCCCAACGTGATCGCTGCCGATGCGCTGGTGCGCGCAGTGCAGACGGTATGGGCGTCGGTCTACAACTTCGAGGCCTACGAAGCACGCCGCGCTGCTGGTTTGGGCCAGGATGCAGTGGCGATGGCGGTACTGGTGCAGCTGGCTGCGCCCTCGGACAGTTCCGGGGTGATGATCACCCGCGACCCATTTGATGCAGGACGTCGCCACATCACCTATATCTCGGCCAAGCGCGGCCTCGGCATCCGCGTGGTGGAAGGCAAGCGACAGGCCGAGCAGGTGATGTATTCGAACTGGTCCAAGGCCGTGCAGGTGCTCAGCCGCTCCGCGGAGGACACCCAACTGGTCGCCAATGCCAGCGGCGGTGTCCGCGAGGTGGCGCTGACCGGCTCGCGCCAGGTGTTGACCGACGCCTTGATCGCGAGGCTGGCAGCCGTAGGCAACCGTACCAAACAGGCATTGGGCGGAGTCGACCAGGACATCGAATGGGCAGTGGTTGGCGATGACATACTCATCCTGCAATCGCGCCCCTACGTGGATGGAAGCAGCCGCTAGGGACCGCCCCAACCTCTCCGTCGCCCAGTATCAACTGATCCGGACGTGCTCATGGACAAGATCGATCTCAAGCGCCAGCTGAAGCACCTCTACCAGCCCTCGGCCAAGGCCATTGCCGAGCTCGACGTGCCTGCCTTCAACTTCCTGATGATCGACGGCGCCGGCAATCCGAATACCTCGCAGGATTACAGGGATGCCGTGGAGACGCTGTTCTCCGTCGCTTACACAATCAAGTTCGCACTCAAGAAAGCCGGGCGACTGGACTACGCCGTGATGCCGCTGGAGGGGCTGTGGTGGGCCGATGACATGGCGGCCTTCCAGCGCGATGAGAAGCAGCAGTGGCTGTGGACCATGATGATCATGCAGCCGCCGGAGGTGTGTGAGAAGGACGTGGAATCTGCGATCACCAGCTTGCAGAAGAAGTCGCTTGCCGCCCTGTCAAAGCTGCGTTTCGAGACGTTTCACGAAGGACGATGCGCGCAGCTGCTGCATGTTGGTCCCTTCGTCGATGAGGGACCAGCAATCGAGCGCCTGCATGCTTTCATCGGCGAGCGATCCGCATTGCGCGGCAAGCACCATGAAATCTACTTGAGTGACATCAGAAGGGCCGCGCCGGAGAAGTGGAAAACCATCATCCGCCAGCCCATGCAGTGAGTCGCAATGATGACCAATCCGACCAACACTCCGCATAGCAGGAACCCATCATGACCTTCTGGCTGGTCGCAATAGTAGTCAGCGTCGTCTTTGGCTTGGCGACTGGCGCCATGTGTCGCCGCACCTGGATTGCGGTGCTGCTTGCCGCCCTGCTCGGCGGCCTGCTCGCCCCCTATCTTGGCCTGCGCTTTGTATGGGATGTGACAGGCCATCACGATGCGCAGGATGGCCTGGCCTTCCTGTTCGGGCCGATGCTTACCGTACCGACAGCCAGCATTGTCGCCTACGCTTTCAAACGCTTGCGTGGAAACAAACGCAGCTGACGACGCACGCCTGCGCATCGCAACCCGTAGGTCTACAAAGCCGGGCACAACCCGGCTCAACGCTTGCTACTGCAGGCTCAAACGCCCCTGCTGCAACCGGTACTCGCGCTGCACCACACCTTCCGGCAGTCGATCGTGGGTGATCATCAACAGGCTGCGCTGCCCCAGCGCCGCCGCCAGATCGAGTAGCAGCGCATGCGCGGTATCCACGTCCAGGCCTTCGGTCGGCTCATCCAGCACCATGATCGGCGCGTTGCGCAGCAAGGCACGCGCCAAGGCCAAACGCCGCGCCTGACCTGCCGACATGGTGGCGCCGTTCTCACCCACCCATGCGGCGAGCCCGCCTTGTTGCTGCGCCCAATCGCTCAAGCGCACCTGCGCCAGTGCCGCCCACAAGGCGTCGTCGCCGGCCTGCGGATCGCCCAACCGCAGATTCTCCGCAATGCTGCCGGCAAACACCGGCGCCCCTTGTGGCAACCAGGCAATCTGCCGATACCAATCATCCTGGGCGAACTCACGCAGATCGACACCACCGAAGCGCACTGCCCCTTGCTGCGGGTCCCATAGCCGCAGCAGCAGGGCGGACAAGGTCGTCTTGCCGCAGCCGCTGTCGCCACGGATGGCGATGCGCTCGCCCGGCGCCAGCTGCAGATCCACGCCATCCAGCAGACGCCGCGTCTCGCCAGGCCAGGAAAACACCACCTGCTCGAACACAACCGCGGCCGCATCCGCAGCCACGGCGCGGGGCTGGGCCGGGTCCTGCACGGCTGGCGCCTGATCAACAATCTGCCGCAGACGCTTGCCGGCGACCCGCGCCGACTGCAGGGCCTGCCAGGCAATGCCGCTGCCTGCTGCGACCTCCAGCAGCGCAACGGTCAGGAACGCCAGCGTTGCAGCAAACGGCGCCTCCACCTTGCCTGTCTGGAACGCCGTCAACGCCAGCCACAGCATCGCCAACAGGCCAAGACCCGCCAGCGCCGAATGCAGCACGTTGCCACCGATCAGACGGCCACGACGTCGTTGATCGCTGCGCGCCAACTGCTGCGCGGCTGCATCCACACGCAACGCCCAATCATCGCGGGCATCCAGGGCAGTGAGATCAGCAGCGCCCTCCAAGCCTTCGAACGCCAAGGTGCGCAGGCTGGCGCGCTGCTGCGCGCGCTCGGCCTCGACCGCATCGCCACGGCGCACCGCGAACACCGGAACGCCGATTCCAACCAACACCGCGAGCACCAGCAACAACAGTGCCGCCGGCCAATAAATGAGTCCGGCCGCGACCACGCTCGCCACGGCGGCGCCCGCCAGGGCCAGCAAGGGACTGATCGCCCGCACCATCAAGCCATCGACTTCGCCGATATCGGTGATCAACCGCGCCAGCAACTCACCGGTACGACTGCTTCCCAATCGGGCAGGCGCCAACGGCAGTGCACGCTGGAAGAACCACACGCGCAGGTCACGCGCAATCCGCAAGGTCGCATCGTGGCCGACCAGCTTTTCGAAATAGCGCGACACGATGCGTGCCATCGTCAACGCACGAATGCCGGCCGACGGTGAGAAGAAATTGAAAGTGCCGCCCATGCCCAAGGCACCGGCCAACGCTGCGGCGGTGAGGAAGCCACCAGACAAACCCAGCAGGCCAACCCCCGCCAGCATGGTGGTGAACAGCAGCGCCGTCGCCAATGCCAGCCGCCAGCGGTGGCGCTTGAATACATCACGCATCGTCTGCGGGCTCATGCGCGCACTCCCTGCACTGCAACCTGCACGCTGTCCTGTAGATCGATGATCTTGTCGGCCCAGCGCATCGCCGCTTCGCTATGGGTGGCCATCAGCACCGTGCGACCACGCGTATGCGCCGCCAGGGCCTGCAATAGATCCGCTTCGGTCTGCGGATCGAGGAAGGCGGTGGGTTCGTCAAGCAGGAACAGATCCGGCTCCAGCAGCAATAGCCGCGCCACTCCAATCCGCCGCGCTTCGCCACCGGACAGGCCAAAGCCGCGCTCACCGATCACCGTGTTCAAGCCCAAGGGCAGATGCTGGGCAAAGCGCATCACCTGGGCCACTTCAGCCACCGCCTGCAGGCGCGCAGCGCTTACTGCCGGGTCGGCCATGCGCAGGTTGTCGGCAATCGAGCCGTGGAACAGATAGGGACGCTGGCCGGCGTAGCCGAGGCGCACGCCGTCGCGGACAACAATGCGACCTTCGCGCGGCGGCAGCCAGCCGGCCAGGGCTTCCAGCAAGGTGCTCTTGCCACTGCCACTGGGACCGATCAGGGCCAGGCGCTGACCGTCGCCGATCTCCAGCGAGAAATCCTTCAACACATCGTGGGTGGCGCCTTGGGGGCGCAGCACGACACTGCGTACCGACACCAGCGGCGCGTGCAACTGCGCCGGCTCCGGCGCTACCAGGGACGCAGCGACGGACGTAGCCACAGCAGCATCCTGATCGTCAGCCAGCAGGCGCTCGACTTCGGCCGCTGCCGCCAACGCATTGGCACGGTCGTGGTAATGCGCGGCCAGCCGCCGCAGCGGCGCGTAGAACTCCGGCGCCAGCAGCAGGCAGAACATGCCGGTGCCCAGGGTCGGCACCACCGAGTGCAAGGACATCAGGCCGAGATAGCTCAACCCCAGGTACAGGGCCACCATCGCCACGCTGACCGAAGCGAAGAATTCCAGCACCGTGGAGGACAGGAAGGCGATGCGCAGCACCTTCATGGTGCGCTCGCGCACGCCATCAGCGGCGGCGGCAACCCCTTCCAGCTCGGCTTCACCGCGCCCGTACAGGCGCAACAGGCCCAAGCCCTTGATGCGATCGGCAAAGTGGCCGCTCATCCGCGCCAACTCCCCGAGCTGGGCGCGGCCAGCGGCCTCGGCGCCCCAGCCCACCAGCATCATGAAGAACGGCACCAGCGGCGCGGTGAAAATGAAGATCAGCGCCACCACCCAGTCCACATAGGCCACGGCAGCGGCAATCAGCAGCGGCACCACCACCACTTCCACCCGCACCGGCTGGAATCCGGCGTAATAGCCCTCGATGGCATCGCCGTGTGACAGCAGCAACTCGCCCAGCTCGCCCGTGCGCTGACGGCGCAGCCACAGCGGTCCACGTGCCAGCAGACGCCGGTAAACCTGCTCGCGCAGCGCCAGTTTGGCGCTGTCGGCGACCTTGCCGGCGGCGGTCTGCGCGACCCCGCCCAGCAGGCTGCGCAGCAGCAACACCGCTGCCAATACCCAGAAACCGTGAACTACCTGTACCCAATTCAGTCGTTCCACGACTATGCTCTGGATCAACCAGGCAATGGCGCCAGCCTGCACGATCAGCAGCGCACCTGAAGTACAGACGGCCAAGGCCGCCAAACGCTGCTGCGAGCGGGCCCCGGACGCCAGAGCCGCCAGCCACTGCTGCTGTACGCGGCGTTGCTGTTGCACCGCGTTGGAATGTGGAACTTCGCTCAAGACTGACAACTCAGGTGAAGGAGATCTACGTGATTGTAAGCAAGCCGTACCCAGCCTGCCGGCCCTGCACCATCGGCGTTGGACAGCCAGCCCACATTGATCCAGATCAAGGCATTGGCAGGCCTGAACGGGGAGTATCGCTGCCATAGAACCCCTCCCAGCCACTCCATGACGCCCAATTCCCACGAGGTAGCCAGGCCATGATCGACTCAACAGTCGTAGAACTGTCACGTCTACAGTTCGCGCTGACCGCGATGTATCACTTCATTTTCGTCCCGCTCACGCTGGGGCTCTCTTTCATGATCGCGATCATGGAGAGCGTCTATGTGATGACCGGCAAGGATGTCTGGCGCCGGATGACCCTGTTCTGGGGCGTGCTGTTCGGCATCAACTTCGCCATGGGTGTGGGTACCGGCATCGTGATGGAGTTCCAGTTCGGCATGAACTGGTCCTACTACAGCCACTATGTGGGTGACATCTTCGGCGCACCGCTGGCCATCGAAGGCCTGATGGCGTTCTTCCTGGAAGCGACCTTCATCGGTCTGTTCTTCTTCGGCTGGGGCCGCCTGTCCAAGGTGCAGCACTTGACCGTGACCTGGCTGATGGCGCTGGGCACCAACCTGTCGGCGCTGTGGATCCTGATCGCCAACGGCTGGATGCAGTACCCGGTGGGTGCGGTGTTCAACCCGGAAACGATGCGCATGGAAGTGGTGGACTTCGCCGCCGTGCTGCTGAACCCGGTGGCCCAGGCCAAGTTCGTGCATACCGTCTCGGCCGGTTATGTGGCCGGCGCGATGTTCGTGATGTCGATCTCGGCCTTCTTCATGCTGCGCGGCAAGCACCGTGACATCGCCCGGCGCTCGTTCGCAGTGGCTTCGGCGTTCGGCCTGCTGGCGTCCATCTCGGTTGCCGTGCTGGGTGATGAGTCCGGTTACGCCACGGCCGAAAACCAGAAGATGAAGCTGGCTGCCATCGAAGGCATGTGGCATACCCATCCGGCTCCGGCACCGTTCACTGCATTCGGTATCCCGAACCAGCAGGAACAGCGCAATGACTTCGAAGTGCAGATCCCGTACGTGATGGGCCTGATCGCCACCCGTTCGCTGGATGAGGAGATCCCGGGCATCCTGGACCTGGTCAAGCAGGCCGAAGGTCGCGTCAAGGGTGGTCAGATCGCCTACGCCGCACTGGAACGCATCCGCGCCGACAAGAACGACGTTGAAGCCCGCGAGGTCTTTGACCGTCATTGGCAGGATCTGGGCCACGGCCTGTTGCTGAAGCGCTACCGCGACGACATCGAGAACGCCACCCCCGAGCAGATTGCACAGGCTGCGCTGGATACGGTGCCGACGGTTGGCCCGCTGTTCTGGACCTTCCGCGTCATGGTCGGTCTCGGCATCTACATGATCGGCTTCTTCGCCCTGGCCTTCTATTACTCCTGCCGCAACAACTTCGAGGACAAGCGCACCTTCCTGCGGGTTGCCCTGTGGTCGCTGCCCGCACCGTGGATCGCCATCGAATGCGGTTGGTTCATCGCTGAGTACGGCCGTCAGCCGTGGGCTGTTGATGGTGTGCTGCCGACGTTCTATGCCGCTTCGGGCCTGGCCGTCTACGAAATCCTGGCAACGCTGGTCGGCTTCACCGCGCTGTACACGGTGCTGCTGGTCATCGAAGTCAAGCTGATGCTCAAGGCCATTCGCAAGGGCCCGGACGACATCCTGCCCTCGCTGCAGCAGTCGGCCGTCGCAAACAACCACGCCAATGCCGCCGGCAACGGCCAGGCATAAGGCAGGAGAACACACATGGAATTCATTCTTCTGGACTACACGACGCTACGCGTGATCTGGTGGCTGCTGCTTGGCGTGCTGCTGATCGGCTTCGCGGTGATGGACGGTTTCGACCTGGGCGTTGGCACCTTGCTGCCGTTCGTGGCCAAGACCGATGAAGAGCGCCGCCTGGTGATCAACACCATCGGCCCGGTATGGGAAGGCAACCAGGTGTGGCTGGTGCTCGGTGGCGGCGCGATCTTCGCCGCCTGGCCGCCGCTGTATGCGGTGAGCTTCTCCGGCTTCTACCTGGCGATGTTCCTGATCCTGTTCGCCCTGATCCTGCGCCCGGTCGGCTTCAAGTACCGCGGCAAGATGCCCAGCCAGCGCTGGCGCAACAACTGGGACAAGGCGCTGTTCATCGGCGGCTTCATCCCGGCGCTGATCATGGGCGTGGCGGTTGGCAACGTGCTGCTTGGCGTGCCGTACCACTTCGATGACACCCAGCGCGTGTTCTACACCGGCAACCTGCTCGGCCTGTTGACCCCGTTCGCCCTGCTGGCTGGGCTGGTCAGCGTGGCGATGCTGGTGTCGCACGGTGCCGCCATGCTTGTACTCAAGACCAGCGGCCCGGTCGCTGAGCGTTCGGCAAAGATCGGCAGCATCGCCGCCATCGCCTCGTTTGTACTGTTCGCCCTTGCCGGTGCCTGGGTTGCCTTCGGCCTGCCGGGTTACCAGATCACCTCGCAGGTGGTTACCGACGGTGCCAGCAACCCGCTGTTGAAGACGGCTGAGTTCTCGCAGGCCGGTGGCTGGCTGCACAACTACAGCACCATGCCGGCCACGATCCTGGCGCCGGTGGTGGGCCTGCTGGGTGCACTGGCCAGTGCGGTGTTGTTGCGCAAGCGTCGTGGCGGCCTTGCCTTCATCGCCTCCGGTGCCTCCATTGCCGGCATCATCTTCACCGTTGGCTTTGCGATCTTCCCGTTCCTGCTGCCCTCCTCCACCCAGCCAGGCTCCAGCCTGACGGTGTGGGACGGTTCCTCCAGCCACCTGACCCTGTGGGTGATGCTGCTGGCCACCGTGATCTTCCTGCCGATCATCATCGCCTACACCACCTGGGTGTACCGCGTACTGAAGGGCAAGACCACGCTGGAAGAAATGGGTGAAAACCCGAACGCCTACTGATCCGCAACGACAACACTAAGGAGACAACTCATGTGGTACTTCGCTTGGATTCTGGGTGCTGGCCTCGCTGCGACGGTCGCCATCCTCAACGGCATGTGGTTTGAAGCGCGCGAAGCAAACAAGATCGATGCAAAGCGCTGAAAAACTGCGTGAAGGTATTGCCAAAACGCCGGACTGAGCGTATCTTTCCGGCTCCCTTCGCGGGGTGTAGCTCAGTCTGGTAGAGCGCTACGTTCGGGACGTAGAGGTCGCAGGTTCGAATCCTGTCTCCCCGACCAAAGGGTCGAAACTAGCCTGGAACAACGGCAACGTTGTCCAGGCTTTTTATTCGCCGGTACATGATTACCGGCAGCCAACGCACCACGCCTTGCAGGCAGCGCTGACTGAACAAAAGAACTTGCAGGGCACGAGGTTCACCGCTATCATAGGCGGCTCCTTCGGGGTGTAGCTCAGTCTGGTAGAGCGCTACGTTCGGGACGTAGAGGTCGCAGGTTCGAATCCTGTCTCCCCGACCAATTTGACAAAAGCCGGCCTCTGGTCGGCTTTTGTTTTTGGTGGGTTTCAAACGACGCCACCCACCGCGTCGGAGTAAGCAATGTCCACGTCCGCCCAGCCCCTTCCCCGGCACCCCCTGCTCAAGGGCCGCCTGCTGGCATTCATCGCCATCGTGCTGGTCTCGGCCAACCTGCGCAGTGCGGTCACCTCGCTGACGCCACTGCTGGACCGGCTTGGCCACATCTTCGATTTCGGCAGCACCATGACCGGTGTGCTCGGCATGATGCCGACCGCCGCCTTCGCCGTGTTTGGCCTGGCTACGCCACGTATCACCCGCGCCATCGGCCTGGAGCGCACTGCCGTGCTGACCATGGTGCTGGCCACCATCGGCCTGCTGCTGCGTGCCTTCTCCGGCAACGTCGGCATGCTGCTGCTGGGCTCGGCGATCGCCCTGGCCGGCATGGGCATGGGCAACGTGGTGGTGCCACCACTGGTGAAACGCTACTTCGCCGACCGCGTGGGCACACTGAGCACGATCTACATCACCGTGCTGCAGGCTGGCACGATGGTGCCGGCACTGCTGGCGGTGCCGGTGGCTGATCAATTCGATTGGCGCATCTCGCTGGGCATGTGGTCACTGCTGTCGCTGGCCGCGTTGCTGCCGTGGATCCTGCTGGCACGCAGCGCCCCACGCGCGGAAGCAACCACCACCAGCACCGAGCACGCCGCTGGTCGCGTCTGGAAGACGCAACTCGGCTGGGGCATGGCACTGATGTTCGGCATGACCTCGCTGGGAACGTATTCACTGTTCACCTGGTTGCCGAAGGTGATGGTGGAAGCCGGTGCCAGTGAATCCTTCGGCGGCGTGATGGTGGCGGTGTATTCGGCCATCGGCCTGCTGCCCTCGCTGCTGGTGCCCGCACTGGCGGTGCGCATGCGCAACCCCTTCCCGATCGCGGTGATGGTGTTCGTATTGAACATGATCGCCTTCGCCGGCCTGCTATGGGCGCCGATGAGCGCACCGCTGCTATGGGCCGTCATCGCCGGCCTTGGCCCATCGACCTTCCCGCTGGGGCTGACCCTGATCAATCTGCGCACCCGCAGCCAGGCCGGCTCGGCAGCGCTGTCCGGCTTCATGCAGGGCGTGGGCTACAGCCTGGCCAGCCTGGGCCCGCTGTTGTTCGGCTGGCTGCATGGCATGAGCGATGGCTGGGCATGGTCGTTTGCCTTCCTCGCCTGCTGTTCCGGCGTGTTGCTGACCGGTGCGTGGTTTGCCTGCAAACCGCAGCAGCTGGAAGACCACTGGAAATGAGTTGTTGCTGATACACGAAAGCCGCCGAAGTGATTCGGCGGCTTTTTCGTACTCGCGCACCAGCACCGGAACTGACCGGTCGTTGTGGGAGCGGCGTAAGCCGCGAAGCTGACGGTGTTGGAAGCATTGAAACTCTGTGCACGCTGAAGCTGCGGAGACTGCGCGGCTCACACGGCCACTATAGAACAACGAAGATCAATGCCAGCCGATGTAGCCCGGGTAAGCACAGCGCACCCGGGGAATGCAACGATCGAAACAACGCGTCAACGAATGCTAGGAGCTCCCGGGTGCGCTGCGCTTACCCGGGCTACGACGGCGACTTACCTCAACGGATGCCTTATCTGTCCCTCGCCGCGCACCACGAAGCGCTCTACCGTGAGCGCCTCCAGACCCATCGGGCCGTAGGAATGCAGGCGTGTGGTCGAGATGCCGATCTCCGCGCCCAGGCCCAGCTCGCCGCCATCGGAGAAACGCGAGGAGGCATTGACCATCACCACCGCCGAACGCAACGCGCGCACGAAGGTTTCGGCATGCGCCGGATTGCCGGTGGCAATGACTTCGGTGTGATCCGAGGTATGGGTCTGGATATGGGCAATGGCGGCAGCCAGGTCCGGCACCACGCGGATGGCGAGGATCAGGTCGAGGTATTCGGCGGCATAGTCGTCTTCGATTGCCGGAACGATATCGGCAACCAGCGCCTGGGTCGCTGTATCACCCCGCAGCTCGACACTGCGTTCGCGCAGCGCCGCTGCTGCCAATGGCAGGAACTCAGCTGCAATGCCCTCATGCACCAGCAGGGTCTCCAATGAATTGCAGGCCGCCGGACGCGAGGTCTTGCCATCGATCAGCAGATCCACTGCCAACTGCAGGTCGGCACTGTCATCGACGAACAGGTGGCAGACGCCCTTGTAATGCTTGATCACCGGCACCCGCGCATGCTCGGCGACGAAGCGGATCAGGCCCTCGCCGCCGCGCGGGATGGCCAGATCGATGATGTCGTTGAGCTGCAGCAGCTCCAACATGGTTTCGCGGCGCAGGTCTTCAACCAGTGTCAAAGCCGCATCCGGCAAACCTGCTTCGCGCAATGCGCGCTTGAGGCTGGCGGCAATCGCCGTATTGGAATGGATGGCCTCGGAACCACCGCGCAGGATCACGCCATTGCCGGCCTTGATGCACAGCGCTGCCGCGTCAGCCGTCACATTCGGCCGCGCCTCGTAGATCATCGCGATCACCCCCAAAGGCACCCGCACCTTCTGCACACGGATACCATTGGGGCGGTCGTAGTCGCGGGTCACCTCGCCCACCGGATCCGGCAAAGCGGCCACTTCACGCAGCGCATCGGCCACGCCACGCAGGCGCTCTGGATTCAGAGCTAAACGATCCAGCATCGCCGAACCCACACCTTTGTCGCGCGCCGCCTGCAGGTCACGCGCATTCGCGGCGAGGATGCTGCCTGCATCGGCTTCCAGCGCAGCGGCCATCGACTTCAGCAGCGTGCTGCGGGCTTGACTGGAAAGCAGGCCCAGTTGCTGCGCGGCATCGCGGCATTGCAATGCGAGGGTGCGGATATCACTCATGTTCTGTCCTGCCGATGATCAAAGGAAAACTCACAGCAACACCAGGTCGTCACGATGGACCACGTTGTCGCCGTAGTTGTAGCCGAGGATGGATTCGATCTCGCTGGTGTGGTGCTGGCTGATGCGGCGGATATCGACGGCGGAATACTGGCTGACGCCACGTGCCACGCGCTGCTGGCCGTGCGGATCGAACAACCGCACTTCCACCATGTCGCCACGACGGAACTCACCTTCCGCGCCCACCACGCCACCGGGCAACAGCGAGGCGCCCTTGTCGCGCAGCGCACGTGCAGCGCCGGCGTCGATCAGGATCGCGCCTGGTTCAAGCGGTGCGTGCTTCAGCCAATACTTGCGCGCGGCGATACGTGACTGCCCGGCATGCAGGCGCGTGCCATGCAACCTCCCCTGCGCCAGCCCGCGCACGACATCGCCGCTGCGCCCATTGAACAGGAAGGTGTCGATCCCCGCGGCTCCAGCTTTGGCAGCAGCCTGCAGCTTGGTATGCATGCCTCCAGTACCGACCGCACTGCCACTGCCGCCGGCCATGGCAAGGACCTCCGGCGTCAGCTCGGTGACCTCATTGATCGGTTCTGCATCAGGATTGCTGCGCGGATCGGCGGTGTAGAGGCCGTCGATGTCGGTAGCGATGAACAAGGCATCGGCATCGACCAACGCCGCAACGATGGCGGCGAGATTGTCGTTGTCGCCGAGCTTGAGTTCATCCACCGACACGGTGTCGTTCTCGTTGATGACCGGAAGCGCACCGAGCGCCAGCAACTCGTTGAGCGTCGCGCGCGCATTGAGGTAGCGGCGGCGGTTGCGCAGGTCGTCATGGGTGAGCAGCACCTGCGCCACCGGGCGTTCAAAGAAGCGCTGCCACAGCCCGATCAACTGCGCCTGGCCCAGTGCAGCCAAGGCCTGCCTGGCCGCCATGGCCGCGCCGGCTTCGGCGGCCTTGGGTACGATGGCGCGGCCAGCGGCCACTGCGCCGGAAGAGACGATCACCACTTCGCGCCCGGCCAGCACATTGGCCGACACGAACTGCGCCAGCCCAAGCGCGAAGCGCGGGGTCAAGCCACCACCATCGGCCGCCAGCAGGCTGCTGCCGACCTTGAGGACGGCGCGGCGCCACTGCGGCAGCGCTTGTTCGGTGAACGGCGAGAACGATGTCTGGATCATGGGATCAGCGGGTATTCCACTCATGGATGGTCAGCTCGGAGCTGCCGTGGATGGCCAGGGGGTCGCTGGCGACGATGGCTTTGGCGGCGTCGAGGGTGTCGACATTCTTCAGCACGTAGGCACCGCCGGTGCCGTCGCTGAAGCCGCCGGTCAGGTGAAGCTGATCATTGCCGCTGAGTACATCGAGAAAGGCTTTGTGTGGCGCGATCACCGCGTCGTCGAACGACGGTTTGCGCATGGCCAATACCAGGTAGAGCTTCATTGCATTCTCCTTTAGCTGCCTATGACACCACGCCAAAGCGGAAGTTGGCGCGATTGCTTTCGCTTGGAACTTGCGTTGGCTTTGGCTTCGGCTTCTGCTCTGGCTTCTGCTCTGGCTTCTGCTTTGGCTTTGGCTTCTGCTTTGGCTTCTGCTTTGGCTTTGGCTTTGGCTTTGGCTGTCCCTTCTCCCGCCTGCGGGAGAAGGTGCCCGAAGGGCGGATGAGGGGGCTTGTGACTTTAACTAGCTAGAAGCTTCCCCTCACCCCAACCCCTCTCCCGCAAGCGGGAGAGGAGCTTGAGCAAGAGCCAAACCAATACGGGCGCCTTCCGGCGCCCGCATCAGAACATCAGCCCTGCAACGCGCTCCAGCGCGCACTGAGCTCTTCCAGTCGCAGATCCGCGGCAGCACCGGGCGACACGCGCGCCGCCAGGCTGCCTTCAGGCGTACGCCCCTGCCCCGCCGTATCCGCCGCCTCTGCTGCGGCTTTGTAAGCATCACGGAACGGCACGCCCGCCACCGCGGCTTCCACCGCAACGTCGGTCGCATACATGCCCGAATCAATCGCTGCGCGGATGTTGTCATCGCGCCAATCCAGATTCGACAGCAAGGCAGGCAGCAGTTCCAGCGCGGCCAGTCCACGACCAAAGCCGTGCACGATTGCCCCTTTGGAGTTCTGCAGGTCGCGCTGGTAACCGGATGGCAGCGACAGCAGCTGCTCGATCTCGGTACGCGCGGCAGCGATGCTGGCGTGGGTAGCGCGCATCAACTCGATCACGTCAGGGTTGCGCTTGTTCGGCATGATCGAGCTGCCAGTGGTGTACTGCGCCGGCAACGCGACGAAAGCGAACTCGCCCGTGGTGAACAGCGACAGATCCCATGCGATACGACGCAGGTCCAGCGTCGCCCCGCCCAGGGCTTCCAATGCGGCGAGCTCGAACTTGCCGCGCGAGAGCTGCGCGTAGATCGGGCTGATCTGCATGCGCGAGAAACCCAGCGCCGCCGTGGTGTGTTCGCGGTCAAGCGGCAGGTTGACGCCGTAACCGGCGGCCGTACCCAGCGGATTGGTGTCGATCAGCGCGCGGGTGTCGCGGGCACGGATGGCATTGTCGATGAAGGCCTCGGCCCAGCCGGCCCACCACATGCCAGCAGAGGAAACCACGGCGCGCTGGATATGCGTGTAACCCGGCAAGGGCTGCAGCTGTTCGGCAGCGGCGCGGTCCAGCGCGACCTTCGCAACTTCGGTGCTGATCTGCGCAACACGCTCCAGCTTGTCCTTCAGCCACAACCGGGTAGCGACCAGGATCTGGTCGTTGCGGCTGCGGCCGGTGTGGATCTTGCGGCCAGCATCGCCCAGGCGCTCGGTCAGCCGCGCCTCGATGGCCGAGTGGCAATCCTCGTACTGCTCGTCCAGCACGAAGGCACCACTGCGGAAATCGTCAGCCAGGATCGCCAGCTCGCGCTTCAGTGCTGCCAACTCGTCGGCACTGAGGATGCCGATGTGCTGGAGGCCTTCGGCATGCGCGGCGCTGGCCTGGATGTCGTGCAGGAAGAACTCGCGGTCCAGGATGACATCGTCACCGGCCAGGAAGGTCTGGATCTTCGCGTCCACCGCAACGCCGGGTTTCTGCCAAAGCAAATTAGTCATGTCGATCTCTCTAAATGCAGCCATGTAGGAGCGGCATAGGCCGCGAAGCTGGCAACCTTCCAGTCGCCGCTACCCACCAGAATCAGTACGGAACCGCCATCAGCTCATCCAGCCCCAACGCCCGGTTGAGGTTCTGCAATGCCTGCGTGGCCGCACCCTTGAGCAGGTTGTCGATGGTCGCCACCACCACCACGCGCTTGTTGCCCGGCGCCATGGTGAAGCCACCAATCTGCACGCCGTGCTTGCCGGCAATGCGGCTGACCCACGGCGCCTCATCCACCACTTCAACCAGCGGCTCGTTGGCGTAGCGCTGCTGGTACAGCGCCATCACTTCCTCGCGACTGCGCGGCTGCTGCAGCCACAGGTTGACGGTCATGGTGATGCCGCGGAAATGCGGCGCGACATGCGGCATGAACTCGACCGGTACGCCGAGCTGGGTCGACACCTCGCGCTCGTGCACGTGGTTGGTCAGCGCATACGGCATCAGGTTGTCACGCAGCAGCTCGGGGTTGTTCTTGTCCGACGGCGTGGTGCCGGCACCGGACCAACCGGAAACGCCGAAACAGGTCGGCGGACCGGCCAGCTGGCTCAGCAGTGGCGCGATGGCCAGCTGCATCGCGGTGGCGTAGCAGCCCGGGTTGCTGATCCGCTTCTGCCCGGCATAGCGGGCGCGGGTCAATTCCGGCAGACCGTAGTACCAACTGTTGTCAAAACGATAGTCCGCTGACAGATCAACGATCACCGTATCCGGCGCGTCTGCATCCAGCGCGGCCACAAACGGTTCGCCCTTGCCGTTGGGCAATGCCAGCACCACCGCGTCCACACCCTTGGCGGCAACCGCGTCCGGACCAAGGCTTTCGTAGCGCAACTCGCCCTTGTAGTCCTCGTTATGGTCGGCCACGCGTTGCCCACCGAGCTCGCGCGAGGACACGAAGGCCAGCTCGATGCGCGGGTGTGCGGCCAGCAGGCGGATCAACTCGGCGCCGGTGTAACCGCGCGCGCCAACAATGCCTACCGAGAATTTCTTGTCAGTCATGAATGCGAATCCAGAAGGAATTGCAGGTGGGCTTTCACCGCCGGCCACTCCGTGTCGATGATGGAGAACACCACGGTATCGCGGCGCGACCCATCGGCGTGACGCTTGTGGCTGCGCAGCACGCCATCCTGCTTCGCGCCGAGGCGGGCGATGGCGGTGCGCGAGGCATGGTTGAACCAGCTGGTCTCGAAGCCCACGCTGATGCAACCGAGGGTTTCGAAGGCGTGAAGCAACAACAGCAGCTTGGCTTCGGTGTTCAGCCCGCTGCGCTGCACGCGCGGGTGGTACCAGGTGTAGCCGATGTTCAGGCGTGGCACGTCGGCTTCCAGCGCGTAGAAGCGGGTGCTGCCAACCACCTCGCCGCTGGCATCGCGGACCACGAACGCCAGCACCCTGCCCTGCGACTGCGCTTCCAACGCAGCAACGACGTAGTGACCGGCGTGCTCGGGGGTCGGCACATTGGTGTACCAGCAGCGCGACAACTCGCCTTCACCCAAGGCGCGCTGCAGCGCCGGCACATGCGCAAGCTGCAACGGCTCCAGCGTCACATGCCGCCCCTTCAGGATGGGCACCTGACCCCAGTGTCCGGCGGCGGCCAGATCCATGCTCATCCCTGCAGGCTCGGTTTGCGCTCGCCGCAGTGCGCGACGTAGCCCTTGATGCTGTCGAAGTCATTGGCGCCGAACCAGAACACCTTCCAGTGATCGAGCTTGTAGCAGCCATCCGACTCGGAATAGTAGAAATGGTTGACCGGGTTGCCGTTGCGCGAGCGCCAGAACAGCTGCGGGGTTTCTTCCAGCATCACGTTCCACACCGCGCGGCCCAGGCCTTCGCCCTGCGCGTCATCGAGCACGGCGAACTTGTCCAGGTACACGCCCTCGGCTTCATCGGTCAGCACCACCGCAGTGCGATAGTTCTCGCTGACGTAGGCGCGCAGCAGCTTGGTTTTCTCGAAATAGTCCGGCACCAGGGTGCGGCCGAAGCTCGACTCGATCAGCGACTTCAATCGCGCGGTATCCAGCTGGTCCCACGACGTCGCCTTCAGCACCTTTTCACCACGCCGTACCAGCGTGCCGGAACCCTTGTGGGTGAACAGCTCCTTGGCCAGGTCGGCCGGGCGCGTGATCGATACCGAGGACTCTTCCGGCAAACAATCCAGCAGGTCCTTGATCTGCTCGATCTTGACCCGCATGCCGCCGTGGATCCACGGCTGCTGCATCAACTGGTCATACTCGGTGGACAGGTTGATCGAGTCGATCAGCTTGCCTTCCTCGTCGAGCAGGCCGCCGGTACCGGTCAGGAAGATGATCTTGTACGGCTGCAGTTCCTGCACCAGCTCGTTGGCGGCAAAGTCGGCGTTGACGTTGAGGATCTGCCCGCTCGGGGTTTCGCCCAGGCTGGTGATCACCGGGATCGAGCCGGCACGCAGGCTGGCCTCGATTGGCGCCAGGTTGACCTTCTTCACCTCACCAACCAGGCCGTAGGTATCCACATCCAGGTACTCGGCCTCGAACACGCCGCCGGTGATCGAGGTGGCGCGTGCACCGTTCTGCTGCAGCGCTTCGACCAGCTTGAGATTGGACTGCTGGAACACCTTGCGCACGATCGCCAGTGCCTCGGGCGAGGTCACGCGCAGGCCATCGACGGTTTTTTTCTCGATGCCTGCGGCCGACAGCTCGGCATCCAGCTGCGGACCAGCGCCGTGCAGCACGATCGGGGTCAGGCCGACTTCCTGCAGGAACGACAACGACGAAGTCAGCGCTTCCAGATCGTCGCGCAGCACGGCGCCACCGACCTTGACCACGGCAAAGCGCTTGGCATCAAGCTGCGAGAAGCGCTTGAGGTACTGGCTGATTTCCTTCGCGCTGGCCATGCTCGAAAGCAGGCGGACGATGGTCTGGCGGGTCTGGCGGTGCGGCTGCATGGCTGGGGACATTGCTTGTATCTACATGGCGACCTTGAGGGTCGCGGAAAGGAGCCGGCGGCAAGCCGCCGGGCCACGGGCGGCTCAGGCGCCGCGTTGCAGGATCTGCAGCACCGACTCGGCGTAGCGCTGCAACTGCTCCAGCGTGACGAACTCATCGGCGGTGTGGGCCTGGGCGATATCGCCCGGGCCGTACACCATGGTTGTGTAGCCACCGGCCGAGAACAGCGAAGCCTCGGTCCAGAAATCCACGGCATTGCCGATCGGCAGGCCAAGCTCGTCGGCGATGTCGCGCGCGGCGAGGCGACGTTCCTCGGCGCGGGCGATATCACCGGATGGCAGGCTCGGGCCACGGAAGGTTTCTTCAAAATGCGCGGCCTGCGGCTCGGCGAAGCCGGCAAAGGTCCCGAGCAGCGCGTCGATATCCATCGACGGCAACGGCCGGAAGCCAAAGCGCAGCTCGGCCTCGGGCGCGATCATGTTGGCCTTGATGCCGCCTTCGACGCGGCCGATGTTGAAGCGCAGGCCGGTCAGGCCGCCAAAGCGTGCATGCGCCAGCGACTCGACATGCTCCAGCGCCTTGCCGCCCCAGCGCATCGCCTGGTGCAGGGCACTGGCGGACGGGTCCTGCTTGCCCGAGGCGTGGCCGGCGCGGCCCTGGAACTTCATCAGCACCGAGCTGATGCCACGGTGCGCGAGTACCGCCTCGCTCATGGTCGGTTCGGCGACGATCACCGCTTCATAGGCGATGCCACGCGCCAGGAAGGCGGCGATGCAACGCGGGTCATTGGCTTCTTCGTCACTGGAGAACAGGAAGGCAGCATCGCCGTCGGTCAGGTTGGCGGCGGCCACCAGCGCTGCGGCGGCGCCCTTGATGTCGCAGACGCCAAGGCCGACAACGCGGTCATCAAAGCGGCGCATCACGTGCGGATCGGCCGACCAGTGCGGCGAATCCGGCACGGTGTCCAGATGCACGTTGAACAGGTATTTCGGCGTGCCACGCACCGCATGGAAGCTGACCGCACCGGCACCGTGGTCGATCACCTCGACATTGAAGCCCGGCAGGTTGTCGCGCAGGTAATCAAAGATGCCACCGGTGGTGATGGCACGCGGCGGATTGCGGGTGTCGTAGGACACCAGCTTTTCCAGGTGATCGAGGGTGGATTGGAGCAGCTTGGTCATGGTTTCAGTTCATGGCGGAGGCGGACGAAGCTCCCTTCTCCCTGCGGGAGAAGGTGCCCCAAAGGGGCGGATGAGGGTAAGGCTGCGCCGCCGTTGCATGCAGCTGCGCCCCTTCCCTCACCCCAACCCCTCTCCCGGTGGGAGAGGGGCTTTGTGCGCTTAGCGATTTACCTGCGCGTACAGCGTCGAGCTCATGCCGAACAGCTTGATGAAGCCTTCAGCTTCTTCCACGCCCCAATCGGCCGACTGCGCATAGGTTGCGCCCTTGGCGTTGAGGATGTGTTCCGAACGCACCGCCACCGCATCAACGCGGCCGCCGCGGGTTTCCAGCACCACTTCGCCGGTGACCTTGGCCTGCGAGGCCTTCAGGAAGGCTTCGATGTCGGTCTTGAGCGGGTCGTGGTAGAAGCCTTCGTACACCAGCTCCACCCACTTGCGCGCGACTTCGGGCTTGAAGCGGTTCTGCTGCTTGGTCAGCACGGTGTCTTCGAGCGCGCGGTGCGCGGCCAGCAGCGAGACCAGGCCCGGGGCTTCGAACACAATGCGGCCCTTCAGGCCGATAACGGTGTCGCCGGTGTAAACACCTCGGCCGACGCCGTACTGCGCGAACAGCTTGTTGAGCTTGGCCAGGATCTGCTCACCCGGCAATTCCTTGCCGTCCAGCGCCACCGCTTCGCCTTCGACGAACTTCAGGGTCACGGTCAGTGGCTCGATCGGCCAGGCGCTGCGCGGTGCGCACCAGCCACGGGCGCCTTCGCCCGGGGCTTCCCACTTGTCGATCTCGCCGCCGGACATGGTCAGGCCCAGCAGGTTCTCGTTGATGGTGTAGGCCTGCTGCTTGGCGCGCACGCCGAAGCCACGCGCTTCCAGGTACTTCTGCTCGTAGGCGCGGGTCTGGGTGTGTTCCTTCTGGATTTCACGGATCGGCGCGACGATCTGGTAATCGCCCAATGCCTTCACCGCCAGGTCGAAACGCACCTGGTCGTTGCCCATGCCGGTGCAGCCGTGGGCGATGATGTTGGTGCCCAGCTCGGCGGCGCGCTTGAGCGCGGCATCGACGATCAGGTAACGGTCGGAGACCAGCAGCGGGTACTGGCCCTGGTAGCCCTCGCCTGCCCACACGAACGGCTTGACGAAACCATTCCAGATGGCTGGGCCGCCATCGACGGTGACGTGGCTGGCGACGCCCAGCTCGGCCGCACGCTTTTCGATGAAATCACGCTCGTCGGCATCCACGCCGCCGGTGTCGGCGAACACGGTGTGCACGTTGTAACCGCGCTCCTGCAGGTAAGGCACGCAGAAGCTGGTGTCGAGGCCGCCGGAGAAGGCGAGGACGATGTCTTTGCTCATGGGGAAGGAATCTCTGCTGTGGTTCTTGAGCCCCTCCCCCGCCGGGGGAGGGGTTGGGGAGGGGGTAATGAAGTGGAGGCGTTGCCTGGAGCGAGGAGCGTTGCCCTCACCCCAACCCCTCTCCCACTGGGAGAGGGGCTAAAGCATTACTTGCCGATCACTGCCGCCATGATCGCCTTCTGCACGTGCAGGCGATTCTCGGCTTCGTTGATTGCAATACATTGCGGCGAATCCATCACGCCGTCGGTGGCCTTGACGTTGCGGCGCAGCGGCAGGCAGTGGCTGAACACGCCATTGTTGGTCAGCGCCATCTTGGCTTCATCGACGATGAAGTGCTTGTACTGGTCGCGGATCGGCTTTTCCGGTTCCCAGTTGCCGAAGAACGGCAGCGCGCCCCAGCTCTTGGCGTAGACCACGTCGGCCCCGGCATAGGCACTCTGGATGTCGTGGCTGACCTGCAGCGAACCACCGCTTTCGGCCACGTTCTGCTCGGCCCAGCCCATGTAGCGCTCGTCCAGGATGTAGTCCGGGGTCGGGCACAGCAGGGTCACGTCCATGCCCATGCGGGTGGCAATGGTCAGCGCCGAGTTGGCCACGGCGGTGTTCAGCGGCTTGGGATGGTAGGTCCAGGTCAGCACGTACTTCTTGCCACGCAGGTCGCTGGTACCGAAGTGCTCCTGTAGCGCCAGGATGTGCGCCAGCTCCTGGCACGGATGGGTGATGGTCTCCATGTTGATGACCGGCACCGGCGAGTACTTGGCGAAGCTCTTGAGCACCTGGTCCTCGCGGTCCTTGCTCCAGTCCACGAACTTCGGGAACGCGCGCACGCCGATCAGGTCGACGTAACGGCCCAGCACCTTGGCCACTTCGGCAATGTGCTCTTCGGTATCGCCGTCCATCACCGTGCCGAGGTTGAACTCGATCGGCCATGCGTCCTTGCCCGGCTGCAGCACCACCGCGTGGCCGCCCAGCTGGAACGCGCCCAGCTCGAAGCTGGTGCGGGTGCGCATGGACGGGTTGAAGAACACCAGGGCGATCGACTTGCCCTTCAGGTCATCACCCAGCTTGTTCTGCTTGAACAACGACGCTTGGGTAAGCAGCGCGTCGAGCTCGGCGCGGCTCCAGTCCTGGGTGTTCAAAAAGTGCTTCAGAGACATCGATCCATCCTTTATTGCGGAGATCCACCGTCGCCGGTGGGCGGATGCGCATGCGCGCGGCTCATTGCGTTTGAAACTTTTGCCGAACCAGAAACGAAAAAACCCAGCCTGGGCTGGGTTTTCCGAACAGACAGCACGAAGCTCCGGTCACCCAGCGAATATGTGGGATTCCGGTCGGCGGGCACGCGAGGTCATGCCGGTGGCCATCCGGGCGGTGCTGGTTTCGTGCTGGAAGCTGGTTGCTTTCATCGTCGCGCATACTCGCACGCGGGTCAGGCCGGCGCAAGTGTCGCGGTGCAACATCACGGAACGCTGTTCGCGGCCGGCGGCGCCTGGCCGATATCCGGGGTGATCGACACCCGCAGCTTGAGCCGGTTACCGGGGTCTTCCGGCAGCCGTGAGCGGAATTTGATGCCCTTGTAGACGTAATCCACGTCGTAGGCGATGGGCCGGCGGAATTCACGCCCAACCTCGACGATCTTGCACTCCGGGGTCAGCAGCGCGGGAGAACCGCCTGAACCCTGTGGGGCAAGCGCCATCTCCTCTTCCCGGGCCTGCCCTTCGTGCTGGCTGAAAATGCCACGCACCGAGTCCCAGAAGCGGCGGAAACCGCCCTTGTCTTCCTCACCCTTCACCTGCACAGGCGCCAGCGTGCGGGTCGATACCGGCTCGCAGTGCTCCTCGGTACGACTTGCGCGCAGGGTCTGGAAGACCGGCTCGACATTGAGCACCTGCGCGTAGTCGTAGCGCACGTTTTCCACGATCACCACGCGATTGCGCTGCTCCGGCTCCTGCGCGAACGCGGGCACGGCGGCACCAGCCAACAGGCAGATCGTCGACAGCAATGGAGCAGGTTTCATCAAGATATCGGCAGGAACAGGGCGCGGGTGACGGGTACTAGTGTAGGCAGCACAGCTGCCCCGGGCCTGAACATTACCCATCCGTACGCGTATTGCCCAGCCCGGGGATGCCCGACCCGGCCCGGACCGCTAGAATTGGCGGGTTCGTTTACCCCCGGATTGCCATGACCCTGCGCCTGCACAACAACCTGACGCGGCAGCTGGAGCCGTTTGCTCCGCTCGACCCCGCCGCCCCCACCATGTATGTGTGCGGCCCCACGGTCTACAACTATGTACATATCGGCAATGCGCGCGGCCCGGTGGTGTTCGGGGTGCTGGCCGACCTACTGCGTCGCCGTTACGGAAAACTGCGCTACGCCCGCAACATCACCGACGTTGACGACAAGATCAATGCCGCGGCCAAGGATCAGGGGGTGCCGATCTCGGCCATCACCGACCGTTTTGCCGCCGCCTACCGCGAGGACATGGCCGCGCTGGGCGTGGTGCCGCCGGAGATCGAGCCGGAGGCCACCGCGCACATGCCGCAGATCATCGCCATGATCGAGCAGCTGATCAGCACCGGCCACGCCTATGCCGCCGAGGGCCATGTGCTGTTCTCGGTCAGCAGCTTCGCCGACTACGGCAAGCTCTCGCGCCGCGACCCGGAGGAAATGCTGGCTGGCGCGCGCGTCGAGGTAGCCCCCTACAAGCGAGACGCCGGCGACTTCGTGCTGTGGAAGCCCTCCAGCGACGACCTGCCGGGCTGGGACTCGCCCTGGGGCCGTGGCCGCCCGGGCTGGCATATCGAGTGCTCAGCGATGGCTGCCGCGCATCTGGGCCCGACCATCGACATCCACGCCGGCGGCGTCGACCTGCAGTTCCCGCACCACGAGAACGAGATTGCGCAAAGCGTCTGCGCCCACGGCGGACAGACCTTCGCCCGTTTCTGGCTGCACAACGGCATGCTCAACTTCGGCGGCACCAAGATGAGCAAGTCGATCGGCAACATCGAGCGCGTGCACGATCTGGTGCGCCAGCACCCGCCGGAAGCGCTGCGCTATGCGCTGCTGTCGGCGCATTACCGGCAACCGCTGGAGTGGTCCGATGCGCTGATCGAGCAGTCGGTGCGCACGCTGGACCGTTTGTACGGCACCTTGCGTGACCTGGTTGATATCAGCGCTGAGGGCGCTATTCCGGCCGGCGTCGAGGCGGCGCTGGACGATGACCTCAACACACCGTTGGCACTGGCCGAAGTGGCCCGTATCGCCAGCGAAGCGCGCAAGGCCGAGTCCAGCGAAGAGAAGTCGCGCCTGAAGCGTGAGCTGCTCGGCGCAGGCCTCGCTCTTGGCCTGCTGCAGCAGGCGCCAGCCGAATGGTTCGGGCGTGGTGCTGAAGCCGGCGACGATGCACGTATCCAGGCCTTGATCGACGAACGCATCGCCGCCAAGCAGGCACGCGATTTCGGCCGTGCCGATGCCATCCGCGACCAGCTGGCCGCGGAGAACATCGTGCTGGAAGACACGCCGCAGGGTGTGCGCTGGAAGCGCGGGTAAGGCTTGCCCTCACCCCAACCCCTCTCCCGCGCGCGGGAGAGGGGCTTGAGCGGAAGCTGCAATTGCACACATGGCGTCGGCTAGCGACGCACTAAACCCCTCTCCCGCCTGCGGGAGAGGGGTTGGGGTGAGGGCAACAACGCCCCGACCCACTCCAAAGCCCCTCGCCGCCAACGCGACCGGCCAAGCACAGGACCAACGATGATCAACTCCCCCTTCCCGCTCGAACCCACCCCCGCCGAAGCCCAGGCCGCCATTGCCGAGGAGTTTTCCTTCTTCGGTGACTGGTCCGAGCGCTACCAGTACCTGATCGACCTCGGTCGCAAGCTGCCCGCCTTCCCGGAGGAATGGAAGACCGAAGAACACCGCCTGCTCGGCTGCCAGTCCATGGTCTGGATCGTGCCCGAAGGCGATGCCGACAAGCTGGTGTTCCATGCGATCAGCGACTCGGCCATTGTCTCGGGCCTGATCTATCTGGCGCTGCGCGTGTACTCGGGCCGCTCGGCCACTGAGATCCTCGCCACCGATCCGGACTATGTGTCCGCCATTGGCCTGGCCAAGCACCTGTCGCCAACCCGCAGCAACGGCCTTGCCGCGATGCTGGCCTTCATCCGCGATACCGCCCAAGCCAAGCAGTGAACAACACCGGTTCCATCTCCGAGTTGTTGCGCCAGCCCGGCTACGTCCAGCTGCTGCTGTACCGCATCGCTGGCATGCTGTCCTACCAGATCGTCGCGGTCACGGTCGGCTGGCATATCTATGAAGTCACCCGCAATCCATTCTCGCTGGGCCTGATCGGCCTGGCCGAGGTACTGCCCTACTTCTGCGTGGCACCGTTCGCCGGCTACCTGGTCGATCACCTGCCACGCCGCAAGCTCGGCATGACCGCCTGCCTCGGGCTGATCGCCACCGCCTTGATGCTGGTCGCCGTGGCTACCGGCTGGTTGCCGGTCAAAGGCGTGTGGCCGATCTATCTGGCGGTGGCCTTGACCGGCATGGTCCGCGCCTTCCTGTCGCCGGTCTACAACGCACTGTTCGCGCGGGTGCTCAAGCGTGAGCAGTTCGCGCGTGGTGCCGGTTTCGGCACGGTGGTGTTCCAGATGGGCATGGTCATTGGCCCTGCGCTGGGCGGCGTACTGGTCGCCGTTGGCGGCAAGGGCTTGTCCTATGGCGTGGCGGCGACGATGGCAGTGCTGGCACTGGTTGCACTGGCCTCGCTCAAGGTCAGCGAGCCGGCACCGCCGCAGACCCGCGCACCGATCTTCGCCAGCATCGCCGAAGGCGCACGCTTCGTGCTGTCCAACCAGATCATGCTTGGCGCGATGGCGCTGGACATGTTCTCGGTGCTGCTGGGCGGCGTTGTGGCGATGCTGCCGGCCTTCATCCAGGACATCCTGCACTACGGCCCGGAAGGCCTGGGCATCCTGCGCGCGGCACCGGCACTGGGCTCCATCGCCGTCGGCCTGTGGCTGGCCCGTCACCCCTTGCGGCGCAATGCTGGTCGCGTATTGCTGTCCGCGGTGGCCGGCTTCGGCCTGTGCGTGATTGCCTTTGGCCTGTCCAGGAGCTTCTGGCTGTCGGCGGCGATCCTTGTGTTCTACGGTGCCTGCGACGGCGTGTCGGTGGTAGTGCGCTCGACCATCATGCAGCTGGTGACCCCGGATGAAATGCGCGGCCGGGTGTCGTCGATCAACGGCATCTTCATCAGCTCGTCCAACGAGCTGGGCGCATTCTACGGCGGCAGCATGGCGCGCCTGCTGGGCCTGGTGACGGCGGTGGTAGTCGGCGGTTGCGCGGTGCTCGGCGTGGCCGCGGTTACCGCATGGAAAGCGCCGCAGCTGCGCAAACTGGACAACCTGCAGGATCTCTAGCCAGATCGACGCCGGGGCAAGCAGCACGCTTGCCCCGGCACATCCATCTCATGCAGAAGTACGCATCAGGGTGCGTAGTCGCTGGCCTGCGCTTTCTCGAAGGCCTGCTGCGCACGGATATCACGCGATGAAGCGCCCACACGCAGGTTGTAGGTGCCCGCGTCCGCTACCCAACGGCCACGACCTGTGTCGAACGAGGCCAGATCCCTGCCTTCGATCTCAAACTGCAGCACCTGCGACTGGCCCGGTTGCAGCACGCCCGTTTTTCCGAATGCACGCAACTCCTGACTCGGCTTCTCAAGCACGCCCTGCGGCGCACTGACATAAACCTGTGCGACTTCGCTACCCGCCAACTTGCCGGTGTTTGTGACTTTCACACTGGCCCGCACCGGTCCGGCGTCACTGACATCCACTTTCAGGTCGCTATAGGCGAACGTGGTGTAAGACAGGCCGAAACCAAATGGATAGGCCACCTCCACCTTGCGCGTATCAAAGTGACGATAACCCACCCAGATGCCGTCGTCGTATTCCACTTCGGCGGCACGTGAGATCTGCCCGAAGATAGAACTCGCATTCGGATCCGGGCCCAGCAACTCCCTGCCGGGGAAGCCTTTACTGGCCGGATAGTCACCCAGCTGCATCGCAAACGTATCGACAAGCTTGCCGGAGGGGTTCACCGTGCCGGACAGCACGTCGGCAATCGCATTCCCAGCCTCCTGCCCTGGTTGCCAGGCCAGCAGGATGGCATCGGCGAAGCGGCTCCAACTGGCCGTCTCGATCACGCCACCGATATTGAGCACCACCACCAGTTTCTTTCCCCGCGCACGGAAAGCCTTTGAAGTTCGCTCCAGCAGTGCGTATTCGGTTGCGGTCAAATTGAAATCACCCTCCGCCTTGCGATCAACGAACTCACCCGAGCCACGGCCGATGGTCACCACCGCCACATCCTGCTGCCGCGCCAGGCTCTGCAACTCGTCATCACTCACAACCCGCTCTGCGATGCGCGGCTTGCTCAGGTACCACTCGGTCTTCGGAAGCTTGGGGACCTCTTCGTCGATATAGCGTGTGTAGGCCTGTTCCAGCCCGCCCGCATTGCTGAAACCCGCGCTCTCCAATCCACGGGCCAGGGTAACGGCATATGCCTCGTTGACGTCGCCACTTCCGGTTCCACCGATATTCACTTCGTAGCTGCCATGACCCAGCAACGCGACGCTGGCGTTGGCAGGCAGCGGCAGCGCGGCCGCCTGGTTCTTGAGCAGGACCATGCCTTGGGTCGCTGCGCTACGCGAGATCCGTGCGTTACCGGACAGGTCGGGTTGGTCCGAATGCGGCAGCTGCCTGTAGGCACGACTGCGCAGCACCAGCTCCAGCACACGCTGCACATTGCGATCCAGCACCGCCTCATCCAATGAACCGCTGCCCACCGCCGCCAGGATAGCCGCACGCTGCTTGCCGGTGCCGGGCATCAGCAGCTCGTTGCCGGCCTGCATCTGCGCGACCGCATCCGTCCCGCCGAACCAATCGGTCATCACTACGCCCTGGTAGCCCCATTGGGCACGCAACACATCGGTCAGCAGCCAGTTGCTCTCCGAGGTGTAGCTGCCATTGAGCTTGTTGTAGCTGGACATCACCGTCCACGGCTGACCTTTGTGCAGGGAGATCTCGAAGCCCTTCAAGTAGATCTCCCGCAACGTCCGCTCATCCACCTTCGCATTGATGGTGTTGCGGTTCCACTCGTGGTTGTTGACCACGAAGTGCTTCACCGATGCCCCGACACCACGCGCCTGCAACCCATTGACCAAGGCAGACGCCATCTCGCCGCTGACCACCGGATCTTCGGAGTAGTACTCGAAATTGCGCCCGCCCAACGGAAACCGGTGGATGTTCTGCGCCGGCGTCAGCATCACGTCGATGCCATAGGCAGCCGCTTCATCACCGATGGCTGCACCCACCTTGCGTACCAGCGCCAGGTCCCAGGAGCTGGCCAGGGCGCTGCCGATCGGGAACGCGGTGGCATGGAAGGTTCGGCCGGGGGCATCCTTGCGGGTAGGCTCGATACGTACCCCCGCCGGACCATCGGCCAGCACCAGCGAAGGAATGCCCAATCGCGGCACCGCCACAGTCGCGCCCGCCGCACCGGCCACCTTGTCTTCAATCGCACCCACTACCGGCGCCTGCATGTCCTCAGGCAGGCCGGGGAAACTCATCCCCTGGCCGGTCACCAGTTCGATCTTCTCCTGCAGGGTCAATGCCGCTATCACATCGTCCAACGGTGCCCTGCCCAATTGCGGAAGCTCCTTGGCCTGTGCCGCGTTCATCACCAAGACTGTCAACGCGATGCTGATCAACAGCGGTTTGAATCCAGGCTTTTTCTGCATTGCTGCCATTTCACGTGCTCCGGTTCTCACCCGGCGCTTTGCGCCCGGTGCTGCGTTTGGAAGTAACGCGCCCACAAGCCTGCAGCGCGCGATCATTGAGCTGAAACCACGGACAACACTCAGACGCCAGCGCCATCCTTGCGCCGCCTGTTGCGGCACGAAGGTCGATCCAGCGAGGCTGGCCACACATGACTCAGAACGAGAACGTCAACTGACTCTGCAGATTCACCGCATCCGGATGCTGGCTGGTGACGACCGGGTTGCGCGTATAGCTCAGGGTATTGACCCAATAAATGCCACGGAATGCGCGCAAGGCATATGAAACCGACCCCGTGGAACTGAAGCGCACCGGATCCATGCCCGCGGCACCAAGGTAGCGTCGCGCGTCATCGCTCACCTCGGTACGGGTGTAGCCAAACGACACCATGTCGCCGGGACGCGTTGCAAAGGGCGCCAGGCTGTAGAGCGTCAGCGCGTAGTCGGAGCTGAAGATATTGTGCTCGGCCGGCGCATAATTCGCTTTCACGTTGACGTACCAACCGCGGTAGGGAAGCGACGTGTCCGGCTGGGTGAATTGATGGTCGGCCACCAGGTAGAACCCACGATTGGTGCCCTTGCGCTCCGGGTTGCGGTAATCGGTGTAAAGCGTGCGGTTGTAGATCGTTCCCTGGCGGATCCATGTCATCCGGGTATTCGCAGTGGACGCAACCCGATAGCCGATTTCATTGACGTAGATCGGCTTGGTGCCTTCCACGCTCCACTTCAGCCCGCTGGGGTTGGCCTTGCTGTCGGCAAGGAAGCCATCGGGACTTTGTGAGCGCGCGACACCAAAGTGGTCATAGAAGCGGCCGCTCTTCGAGTACAGGCGGATATCCATGCCGGGCACGGGCTTGAATCCTGCCATGCCAACCAGGTTGGGAATGATGCTGGTCGGGCCAAGCGCGGAAGATGCCGTACTTGCCCCCAGGAACAGACCAACAAACTGGCCTAGCATGCCGTAGTAGCCATATTGGATGCGCACGCGACCGTCAGCGAACTCCTGCTGCACCGAGAGCTGCGCTACCGCTGCATCATCATTCAGGCCCGCATCGCGATACACGGTGCGCCAACTGTTGGCTTCAAAGGTCAGTTGGGATCGCTTGCCCCACCAGCCCAGCCGCGACAGGTCATAGGTAGTGATGGTCGACAAGGTGCTGCCGAAGCTCGGCCGCTGCCCGTTGTACGTCTGCGGGCGAGCTTCCTGGCCACGCAGGTCATAGGTTTCGGTGGCGCTGTAGAAACCCATGAACATCCACCCGTTCTCATACAGTTTCGGCCGCAGACCCAATAGATCAGGTGACAGCGTCTCACAGGTGGTGATGATGGGCGCCTCCGAGCCGCGACTGACGAAGGTGTCGTAGTCGCGACAGCTCGGTGCCGAGGCCGATGCTGCCAACGAATCGTCCTGGCGCTCGCTTGAAGACAGCTCGTCCAGCGATCGTGCAACTGCAGAACCCGTATCGGGCTGCGCATGGGCCATCGAGGCACCTAGTCCAAGGAGGACCGCCAACATCACTTTGCCGAGGATGCTGCCGCTCCCGTTACAACAGTACGTGCTCATTGCTTCTCTCCCAGATTGATGAAGAGCGGCCCGTGCCAAAACCTCGGCCGCCTGCGCGAACACAACAGCTCGACATGCACTGGGTTGAGGCACCCGTCCAACCCAGGCACTGCGACGTCGGCCTCTCGGCGCGCCTCCCATCAGGCGGGGCCAGTCAGATTGCTGCCGTCGCGTTTCCTGCGATGGCGGGAACCAGCTGCGTGCAAGCCCCTCCGGGATGTTGTTGCGGCGATACGATTCATGACCGTTGCGCCGACGCCGCGGCAGTAAACCTACTAGCTAGTAGGTTTGTCAAAAACTGTGACGCGGGTACAGATCCGGCATGTATGGCGCCCGCGGACGCCGGGGATACACTGCGCACTCACCCGACGCGGGATTGGACTTTGCCCACTTCAACGCAAATCTCGTCCGTCAGCCGCACACGCCGACGCTCCCCCAAGGGCGACAGGCGACGGCAACAGATTCTGGACGCGGCAATGCGCGTGTTCGCCCGCGATGGCTACAGCAATGCCTCCATTGCCGAGGTGGCAAGCAATGTCGGCCTCACCCTGCCCGGCCTGTTGCATTACTTCCCCAGCAAGACCGACATGCTGTTGGCGGTTCTGGAGGTCCGCGATCAACGCAGCCCCCGCCTGCCCGACTATCCGCAGGACTACACGCTTGAAGACGCTGCCGCAGGCCCACCACTTCCGTGGTCGCAGGTGGTGGATCAACTGCGCCTGGTCAATCGCGCAAATGCCGAGATACCCGGCGTAATCCGGGCTTTTTCGCTGCTCAATGCCGAAAGTCTCGGCGAGGACCACCCTGCACAGGAATGGTTTCACCAGCGCTCCGGACTGATGCTCCAATACATCGCGCACAGCCTGCGCCATGGTCAGGAGTCCGGAGAGATAAACACCGCGATTGATCCGGACCAGATCGCCGCCGAACTGATCGCGATGATGGATGGTTTGCAATTGCTATGGCTGCGCCATCCCGACAAGGTCGAGCTCGGCAGCTACTTCGAGAGCTATCTACAACGCCTGCAGCAGGCCGTGCAGATCAGCTGAACACCCAAGCTGCAAGCATTGCCTTCAGCGCACCGCAGACCACTCGGCATGCAAGCCCTGCCCACCGTCCCGCAGCAAACGCCGAGGGCCAGAACCAGGCGCCTGCGGCCCCGATGCCAGCCGCGAGTAGATTGCTGCCGTGGACAAGCCAAACACCGCCCCGTCTTCGTTCAAAACTGCGCCGAACGGGCGTCAGCCATCGGCAATAGTGGCCCGCGCCAGCGCAACAGCACGATGGATGAAATCTTCTTTTGTGGACATGCAGCACTCCAGAAAAGAAAAACCCCGCCGTAGCGGGGTTTTCGGGCGGCAATGACTCTACGCCAGGATCAATCGCCCTGCTGCTTCTGCAGGTGCTCCCAACGCTCCTGCGCATCAATCGTGCGCTCGGCGGTGAGACGGGCTTCCAGGCGATCCAGACCGATGTCCTCGCCGGTATCGACGCAGAAGCCGTAATCGCCGGCTTCCAGACGCTTCAGCGTGCTGTCGATCTTGCCGATCAGCTTGCGGTAGCGGTCGCGGGTACGCAGTTCCAGTGAATTTTCCGTCTCACGGGTTGCACGCTCGGCTTCATCGCCGATGTCACGCACTTCCTCGCGCAGGTTCTCGATGGTCTGCTTCGATTCCTCGACCAGGTCCGCACGCCAGTTGAGCAGGCGCTGGCGGAAGTACTCCTGCTGCAGCGTGCTCATGTACTCCTCATCTGCAGACGGCTTGTAGCCAGCCGGCAGGATCGGACGGCCAGTGGCCTCGTCGACGTTGTATTCGACAACCTTGTACTTGCTGCGCGGTGCCGGAGCGGTCGAACGCGCGGTTACAGCAACTGCAACCTTGCCCACGGGACGGACGGCAACAGGAGCGGTGGATTTGACGGGAGTTTTGACGTTGGATTTCGAAACAGGCACGGGATTCTTGGATTGCGGGGCCTTGGCCGCTGGAGCCGGCTTGGCAGCAACCGGCGCAGGTGCCGGAGCTGGGGCCGTCTTGGCGACTTCGACCGGGACAGACTTGGCCGCCGCCGGCTTTGCAGCAGGCTTCGGTACGGACTTGACCACGGGTTTGACAGCAGTCTTGAGCGGTTTGGCAGCCACTGGTTCGGCCACCTTCTTGACTACGGGTTTGGCAACGGGCTTGGTGGCCTTGGCAACCGGCGCAGCTGCTTTCTTGGCAACTGGCGCGGCAACCGGCTTGGTCACCTTCTTGACCGCCGCCTTCTTGGCAGGGGCCGCCTTTTTAGCGACTGCCGTCTTAACCGCAGCCTTCTTGGCGACGGGTTTGCTGGCAGGTGCTGCTGGCTTGACCGGCGTTTTCTTTGCAACCGCCTTGGTGGCGGGCGCTTTCTTCGCGGCCGGCTTGGCAGCCTTGGCCACCGGCTTGCTTGCAACCGGCTTGGACACCGCCTTCTTGACTACAGGTTTGGCGGTTTTCTTGGCGACCTTGACGGCCTTTTTTGCAGGTTTTTTAGCAGCCACGAAACGCTCTTCCTTGTTTCCCCCGGGGCCCGGGAAAGCGGGCCTTTATAGCCTACCCGACCAGCAGCAGCAACCGCGCCGGGCACCGTATGTGAACGGATGCCCGACCCGTGCAGTCCAGGTCCGGTGGCGTCACCGGACCGTTTCGCGCAGTTCGGAACGTAACCAGGCGCGCCATCGCCCCTGGCTGGCAGCGGAAAGCACGTCGTCTTTACCGGCGCCATCCCGCATCCTGCGACAAATCCTGCTCGCTTGCCAAGTGGCTTATCATTCAACCGTGATCGGCCGACTCCTCATTGCCGTACTGCGCTCCTACAAGCGCTTCATCAGCCCCCTGCTCGGGCCGCGCTGCCGTTTCTATCCCAGCTGCTCGGAATACTCCATGGACGCGATCCGTATACACGGTCCGCTACGGGGATGTTGGCTTACCCTGCGCCGACTGGGGCGCTGCCATCCGTTCCACCCGGGCGGACTGGATCCGGTCCCGGAGCGCGCCGATTCCCCCTCTTGCCGCTGCACAGGAAAACACTGACATGTCCTCCACGCTCATCCGTAACGCCCGCATGGTCAACGAAGGTCGTACCTTCGACGGCGACCTGCGCATCGAGAACGACCGTATTGCGCAGATCGGCAGCGGCCTGACCCCGCGCGAGGGCGAGCAGGTGGTGGACGCGGCTGGCCGTTGGCTGCTGCCGGGGATGATCGACGACCAGGTGCACTTCCGCGAACCTGGCCTGACCCACAAGGGCGACATCGCCAGCGAGTCGGCTGCCGCGGTGGCCGGCGGCCTGACCAGCTTCATGGACATGCCCAACACCAACCCGCCAACCCTGGACTCGACCATCCTCGAAGCCAAGTACGAGCTGGCCAAGGGCCGTGCCTGGGCCAATTACGGCTTCTACCACGGCGCCAGCAACGACAACCTGGAAGCAATCCGCGTGCTCGACCCGAAGAAGGCGCCGGGCGTGAAGGTGTTCATGGGGGCCTCCACCGGCAACATGCTGGTCGACAACCCGGAAACCCTGGACGCGATCTTCCGCGAATGCCCGACCCCGATCATCACGCACTGCGAAGACACACCGATGATCGACGCCAACATGAAGGCGTTCCAGGAGAAATACGGCGACGCCTTGACCCCGGACATGCACCCGGACATCCGCTCGCGTGAGGCCTGCATCAAGTCCACCCGACTGGCGATGTCGCTGGCACGCAAGCACGGCACCCGCCTGCACGTGCTGCATATCTCCACCGCTGATGAATTGGCGCTGTTCGAGAAGGGTCCACTGATCCGTGCCGACGGCAGCCGCAAGCAGATCACCGCCGAGACCTGCGTGCACTTCCTGCATTTCGCGCGCCCGGACTATGCCACCAAGGGCAACCTGATCAAGTGCAACCCGGCGATCAAGGAAGTGTCCGACCGCGAGGCCATCACCGCCGCCCTGGTCGATGACGTGCTCGACGTACTGGCCACCGACCATGCCCCGCACACCTGGGAAGAGAAGCAGAAGCCGTACGCGCAGGCGCCGTCCGGCCTGCCGCTGGTGCAGTACGCGCTGGTTGCCGCACTGGAGCGCGTGCACGAAGGCAAGCTGAGCCGCGAACAGGTGGTGCAGAAGTTCGCCCACGCTCCGGCACAGCTGTTCGACGTCGAAGAACGTGGCTTCCTGCGCGAGGGTTACTTCGCCGACCTGGTGCTGGTCGAGGACGTGCCGTTCACGGTCAAGCGTGAGGACGTGCTGTCCAAGTGCGGCTGGTCGCCGTTCGAAGGCACCACCTTCCGCTCGCGCATCGCTTCCACCTGGGTCAATGGCCAGCAGGTATGGGACGGCAGCAAGCTGGTGGGCGCACCAGCCGGCCAGCGCATGACCTACGACCGTTGATGCGTTCGGTCCTGATGATGGGTGCGCTGCTGCTTGCAGCGCCCCTGCTCACCGCCCCGCCCGCGCAGGCCCAGGATGGCATTGGCAACCTGCTCGACAACCGGGTCGTGTTCCCTGCCAGTGCCTCGCAGGGCGCAATGGTGATCGGCAAGGTCCCGGCCGGCAGCACGGTCCGCTACGCGGGTCGCGAGCTGCGGGTCAGTGGCTACGGCAGCGTGGTGTTCGGTATCGGCCGCGATGAGAAAGGTCCGCTGCAGGTACAGGTGCAGCGCCCGGATGGCGGCAGCGAGAGCGTTTCGATAGCGGTCACTGCGCGCGACTGGCCGGTGGAACGGGTCAACGGCGTACCGCCAAAGACGGTGAATCCGCCGCCGGCAATCGCCGAACGCATTGCCCGTGAGCAGGCGCAGGTAACCGAATCGCGCAAGCGCGACGACAACCGCACCGACTTCACCCAGACCTTCATCTGGCCGGTGCAGGGCCGCATCAGCGGCCGCTTCGGCAATGCCCGCGTCTACAACGGACAGCCGGGCAGCGGCCATTCGGGCATGGATATCGCCGTGCCCACGGGTACGCCGGTGAAGGCGCCGGCAGCCGGCGTGGTGACATTTGTGGGCCCGGACCTGTACCTGACTGGCGGGACCTTGGTGCTGGACCACGGCTTCGGCATCAGCTCCAACTTCCTGCACCTGTCGCGGATCGACGTGAAGGTCGGCGACAGGATCGAACAAGGGCAGAACATCGCCGCAGTTGGCGCAACCGGCCGCGCAACCGGCCCGCACCTGCATTGGGGCATGAACTGGTTCGACACCCGCATCGACCCACTGCTGGTGCTGGAACGCGGCAAATAGGGCAAAGCGCCTGTAGAGCCGAGCCATGCTCGGCAAAGGCTTCACCTGTAGTGCCGAGCCGTGCTCGGCAAGAGCTTCACCTGTAGTGCCGAGCCGTGCTCGGCAAGAGCTTCACCTGTAGTGCCGAGCCATGCTCGGCAGAGGCCTTACCGGTAGAGCCTCAGCCGAGCATGGCTCGTAGAGCCTCAGCCGAGCATGGCTCGGCTCTACAGGCCCATGCACAACAATGCTTGTGGGAGCGGCGCAGGCCGCGAAGCAGGTAGATCAACAGCGCAAAGCTGCCCTCATCGGCCCTTCGGCCACCTTCTCCCGTAAACGGGAGAAGGGAGCGACTCCGGCAAACTCCCTACCGCCTCAGCCCCGCGCAGCCCACCAGCTGCGCCACAGCAGGCCCGCCGGGCTCGGCTGGTACTCACCGCCACGAATGCGCGCCTGCTGGCGACCACGCGCCAGCACGGCATAGACGCGACGTGGACGTGGGCCGGCGACGCGCGACGGCCAAGCCGCCTGCAGGGCCTTGTCCCATTCCATTTCATTGCTGAAGGCCTGCGGCACCGAAGCCGCCTGTTCCTGCACGCGCAGCGCCAGCATCTGCGTGGTCAACGCCTCGGCAGCAGACGGTGACGGCTTGCTACCAAACATCGCCGCCTCCACCGCCGCCGCCGCCGCGGCGTACTGCGCCAACCCCTTGCGCGCCTGCGCGGCATCGGCCACAGGATCACGCGCGTCGATCAAGCTCGGCAAGGCATCGGCCAACTGTGCCCACGGTGCACGCACCGGCTCCAGCACGCGGCCCAGCGGATGCCGCGAGCGCTGCAGCTCCCAGCTGCGCAGCTCCTCGCCCCACCAGGCCAGCTTGGCGTCCTGTGGTGTGGTGTCGCCACTGGCGTTCAAGATGTCATCGAATTCCTGCAACAGCGCGAACCAGGCCACGCTGCGCTCACGATCGGCCTCGTCGACAAAGCGCTCCACGAAGGCCCATTCCGGCCAACGCTCACGCCACTTGTCCAGGAAGCTGTCCAGCGCACTGCTCACATCAAACCTCGTTGTTGAATCAGGCCGAAGCCGGTTGGGTAGCTGGCCATGCGGCTGGCTGCCAAAGTTCCTGCGGTAGTTCACAAATGCTGTCGGCCTGCCACGTCGACGGGTCATCCCCTTCGGGACGGTAACCCCACAACACGGCCACCGACGGCATCCCCGCAGCGCGCGCGGCGATGATGTCGCGCTCGTCGTCGCCGACATAGACGCAGGCACTGGCGGCGGTATTGATCCGCTGCGCAGCCACCTCCAGCGGCAACGGGTGCGGCTTGCGCTCGGCCAGGGTGTCGCCACCGATCAGCACCGCGCAGCGCTGCTCCCAGCCGAGCTGCGGCAGGATCAGGCGGGCCAGGTACTCCGGCTTGTTGGTCACGATGCCCCAGGTGGTGCCTGCCTTTTCCAGCGCTTGCAGCATGGTCTCAACGCCATCGAAGAGCGTCGCGCACTGGCCGATCAGCGCCTCGTAGATTTCGAGGAACTCCGGCACCAACGCATGCCGTTCGGCATCGGCCATGTGCGGGAAGGCGACCGTCAGCATCGCCCGCGCGCCCTTGGACACCGCCGGGCGCAGCTGCTCCAGCGTCACCTCGCCCATGCCGCGAGCCTGCAGCATGCGGTTGGCGGTGACGACGAAGTCCGGCGCGCTGTCCAGCAAGGTGCCGTCCAGGTCGAACAGCACCGCTGCCGGGAACCTGCCCGCGCTCATGCCTGTTCCGGCTTGACCGCGTAGGCCAGATAGTTGATGTCGGTGCGGCTGCTCAGGCGGGCACGGTTGCGCCACGGCTCATAGGCCATGCCGCTGACGTCCTGCAGCGAGAAATCAGCAGCGCGCAGCCATGCGCCCAGCTCGGCCGGCTTGATGAATTCCTGGTAGTGGTGCGTGCCCTTGGGCAGCAGCCGGGCGATGTACTCGGCACCGACGATGGCGACCGCAAACGCCGCCGGGGTGCGGTTGATGGTGGACAGGAACAGCTTGCCACCCGGACGCAGCAGTCGATGGCAGGCGGCGATGATCGCACCCGGGTCCGGCACGTGCTCCAGCATTTCCATGCAGGTCACCACGTCGTAGCTGCCCGGCTGTTCTGCGGCCAGGTCCTCGGCTGCCTGCACCCGGTAATCAACGCTGACGCCGGATTCCAGACCGTGCAAGCGCGCGACCTTCACCAGCTCCGGGGCCAGGTCGATGGCGGTCACCTGCGCGCCTTCCTTTGCCAGCGCTTCGCTGAGCAGGCCGCCGCCGCAGCCGATATCCAGCACCTTGGCGCCGCGCAGGGGCGCGCGATCAGCCACATACTTCAGGCGCACCGGATTCAGTGCGTGCAGCGGCTTCTGCGGGCCGTCGGCGTCCCACCAGCGGGTGGCCAATGCGGCGAACTTGTCCAGTTCAGCCTGATCGAAATTGGTGGAGGTGGAAGCTGCACTCATATCGGTTTCCTCGTGCGGCCGCGTGGGGCGGCCGGTTGCGCGGTCAGGCGCGGATGGTACGGATGCGGTCGCGCCACTGGCGCGCATTGGCGGTGATCGCGGCAATGTCCATGTCGACCAGCTGGCGCTGGACCAGCTTGGGCTTGCCGGCGATCCACACGTCGCTGACCTGGTGACGGCCAGCGGCATACACCAGCTGTGACAGCACATGATGCAGCGGCTGGGTCTCCAGCGCGGACAGGTCCACGCAGGCCAGATCGGCCTGCTTGCCGACTTCGATCGAGCCGATGCGGTCGCCGAAACCCAGCGCGCGTGCGCCGCCCAGCGTCGACGCACGCAACGTGGTGGCCGCGTCCAGGGCAGTGGCGTCATTGGCCACGGCCTTGGCGAGGATGGCCGCGGTGCGGTTCTCGCTGAACATGTCCAGGTCGTTGTTGCTGGCGCAGCCGTCGGTGCCGATCGCCAGATTGACGCCGGCCCTGACCAGTGCACAGGCCGGGCAGAAGCCCGACGCCAGCTTCAGGTTGGATTCCGGGCAATGCACCACGCTGACACCACGCTCGCCGCACAGGTGGATCTCGGCCTCGGTCAGCTGGGTCATGTGCACCGCGATCAGGCGCTCGTTGACCAGTCCAAGGCGATCCAGTCGCGCCAATGGGCGCTGCCCGTGCAGGGCGATGGAATCGGTGATTTCCTGTGCGGTCTCATGCGTGTGCAGGTGAACGCGGCTGTCGAGCTGGTCGGACAGCATCCGCACCCGCTCGAAATTGGCATCGCTCACCGTATACGGCGCATGCGGCGCGAAGGCGGTGCCGATCAGCGCATCGTCGCGCCAGGTATCGTGCAGCTCGGTGGCGCGGGCGAAGTACTCGTCATCGGTCTTGGCCCAGGCGCTGGGGAAGTCGATGATCACCGAGCCCACCAGCGCACGGAAGCCATGCTTCTTGTAGACGGCGGCCTGCACGTCGGCGAAGAAGTAGTTTTCGTTCGCACAGGTGGTGCCACCGCGCAGCATCTCGGCGATGGCCAGGGTGGTGCCGTCGGCAACGAATTCCGGCCCGATCACCGCCGCTTCCACCGGCCAGATGTGCTCGCGCAACCAGGTCATCAGCGGCAGGTCGTCGGCAACGCCGCGCAGCAGCGTCATCGGGTTATGGGTGTGGGCATTGACCAGGCCGGGGATCAGCGCCGCTTCCGGGCGCGATACGACCTGCCTGGCGCTGAAACGCGCGCGGGCCTCGGCACGCGGCAGCACCGCGACGATCACGCCGTTGCTGACCGCCACCGCGTGGTCCTCAAGCACCACTGCATGCGGCTCTACCGGCACCACGTAACCGGCTTCGATCAAAAGGTCACACGCCTCAGGCGCGGTCTGGCTTGTAGTCATTGCATTACTTCCTGCCATTACGGTGCCTTGCGCCACCCTGCCTCAGTCACCCTTGGCAAAAATCCAACGCTTGGCAATGAACGAGAACGGGAGGATCAGCCCGAACACATAGACCCCCACCCCCGCCGGCAACACGAAGCCAAGCGGAATGGTGCAGGCGAAAACAACAAAGGGAATGAGCCCACGCGCAAGCAACCAGCGTGTCTGCGCACGGCCGAGCTTGGCGTACAGCCCTTCCTGCTTCACCACCTGACGGCGGGTAAGCCAGGAGAACAGCGATATGCCGGTCAAAACCAGCGAATAGAACACGAACCGGTCCGGCTGCTGCTCGGAAACCGCCGCCGAGTACTCGCGCGTGGCGAACGGCATCAGCACCACGAAGAACAGCTGCAGCAAGGCCAGCCACACCAGCCGGCCATTGACCCGGGTGACGTGTTTCCAGCTGAGCATGTGCCCGGTCCAGAACAGGCCGGTGACGATGAAGCTGATGAAGTACGAGATGAACAGCGTGGCGAATTCGCTGTTGGCGGCATCGCTGCCCAACTGCTCGATCAATTCCTTGCCTGGCAGCCGCAACTCGATCGCCAGCAGGGTGATGACGATGGCGAACACCGCATCACAGAAAAAAACCACTCGATCATATGGAAACCGGTCCTCTCGGACCGGTTCCCCAACTGCCTGCTCGTCGCTGGCCGGTTCGCTCATCGGCTTACTTGACGCGAGCCGAGTATTCGCCCGAACGCGTATCAACGCGGATGATTTCATCCTGGTTGACGAACAGCGGCACGCGCACCACGGCGCCCGACTCCAGGGTGGCCGGCTTGCCGCCGCCGCCCGAGGTGTCACCGCGCACGCCCGGATCGGTCTCGACGATCTTCAGCTCGACGAAATTCGGCGGGGTCACGTCGATCGGGGTGCCGTTCCACAGGGTCACCACGCAGGACTCTTCGCCCTTGAGCCACTTCTCGGCGCCGTTCATGCCGGCCTTGTCAGCCTGCACCTGCTCGAAGGATTCCGGGTCCATGAAGTGCCAGTACTCGCCATCGCTGTACATGAAGTTCATGTCGGTATCGACCACGTCCGCTGCATCCAGCGAATCGGTCGACTTCATGGTCACTTCCTGGGTACGGCCGTCCTTGATCAGGCGGTACTTCACGCGGGTGAAGGCCTGGCCCTTGCCCGGCTTGACGTATTCGGTGTCGATGATGACAGCCGGCTGGTTGTTGACCAGGATCTTCATCCCGTTCTTTACGTCGTTCATGCCGTAACTGGCCATGCTGAAACTCCTGAATTGGCAAAACCGCCGCGTGTTGCGGGCGGCCGGATTAGAATGGAACGCCCGCCGTCTGGTGGGCCATCTGTTTTTCTGACCGCCAATGATAACCGCAGCCCCCGTCCTCACTCCAGAAAAAGCCATCCTGACCCTGCCCGACGACCGCTGGCAGGCGCACTGGCGCCAGGCCATCCGCGATCCGGCGGAGCTGCTGGCCATGCTGGGACTGGATGCCCAAGCGGTCGGGGTTTCGGCCGAGGCACTGGCGCAGTTCGCACTGCGGGTGCCGCGCGGCTTTGTCGCCCGCATGCGCCATGGCGACCCCACCGACCCCCTGCTGCGACAGGTATTGCCGATCACCGACGAGATGCGGATCGTGCCCGGGTTCAGCTTCGACGCCGTCGGCGACGGTGCGGCCAAGAAAGCCACCGGCGTGATCCAGAAGTACCGCGGCCGCGCCCTGCTGGTGACCACCGGCAGCTGCGCGATCAACTGCCGTTACTGCTTCCGCCGCCACTTCGACTATGCCGGCGAGAACGCCGCCAAGGGCGGCTGGCGCGAGGCGGTGGCGGCGATCGCCGCCGACCCGGGCATCGACGAGGTCATCCTTTCCGGCGGCGACCCGCTGTCACTGAACACCTCCAAGCTGGCCGAGCTGACCGATGCCCTGGCCGCCATCCCGCACATCAAACGCCTGCGCATCCACAGCCGCCTGCCGGTGGTCCTGCCCGAGCGCGTGGACGATGGTCTGGTGCAATGGCTTGCCAGCCTGCCCTGGCCGGTGGCCTTCGTACTGCACGCCAACCATGCCAATGAATTCGACGCCCAGGTGGATGCCGCCCTGGCCCGCATCCGCGCTACCGGCGCCCAACTGCTCAACCAGGCGGTATTGCTACGCGGCGTCAACGACGACCTGGACGCGCTGGCGGCATTGAGCGAGCGCAGCTTTGCCGGCGGCGTGATGCCTTACTACCTGTACCAGCTGGACAAGGTACAAGGCGCGGCCCATTTCGAGGTCAGCGACGAGCAGGCGCTGGCCCTGCACGCCGCGTTGATGGCCCGGCTGTCCGGTTATCTGGTACCCAAGCTGGTGCGCGAGATCGCCGGCGACACCAGCAAGCGGCCGCTCTGAGACAGAGCGGCTGGGTTTCCGCGGGGCAACCAGGCGGCCAGGTCAGCGCACCGCCGCCATCGCACCGCGTTCCAGCAAGCTCACCAAGCCAGCCGCCTCCAGCGGCCGTCCCAGCCAGTAACCCTGGACCAGATCGCAGCCACGCTGGCTGAGCAGCTCGAACTGCGCCTCCTGCTCCACCCCCTCGGCCACCACGGTAATCCCCAGCGCGTGGGCCATGGCGATGATGGCCGTGGTCAAGGCCAGATCGTCGGGATCACGCTCCATGTCGACAACAAAGCTGCGGTCGATCTTGACCCCGTCCACCGGCACCTGGCGCAGATGGCTGAGCCCGGAGAAGCCGGTGCCGAAGTCGTCCAGCCAGACCTTCACCCCGGCCCGGTGCAGCTTTTCCAACAGGGACACCGCCAGCATCTCATCGCCGATCACCGCAGTTTCGGTCAGTTCCAGATGCAGGCGCGCGGCCGCCAGCCCCGATCCGAGCAGGCTGCTTTCGACCTCCTGCAGCAGGTCGCCGTTACGCAGTTGCTTGGGCGAGACATTGACCGAAATGAACAACTCCTCGCCCAGCGCATTGCGCGGCCACTGCTGGGCCTGCTCACAGGCCGCGCGCAGCACCTTGGGGCCGATTATCTGGATCAGACCGCTCTGCTCGGCCACATCGATGAACATCGAAGGCGGAATCGCCCCCAGCGCCGGGTGGTCCCAGCGCAGCAGGACTTCCACCCCACACAGCATGCGATCACGGGTACGGAAGATCGGCTGGTAAACCAGGCGCAGCTCGTTGCGCTCCCAGGCTCCGCGCAGCTCCTGCTCCAGATGCAGACGCCGCTCCACCGCATGGTCCATGGCCAGGCTGTAGTAGCGGAAACAGTTCTTGCCGGCCAACTTGGCCTGGTACATCGCGATATCGCCGTTCTTCAGCAGCGCGGTGGCATCACCTGCATCCTCGGGGAACAGGGTGATACCAATCGAACTACCGAGGAAGATCTCGCGCTGCTGCACGTGCAGCGGCTTGCCCAGATCGATCACCAGCCGCTCGGCCAGCTGCTTGGCGATCTCTGCAGCGCTGCTTTGGCCCTGGCTGATCAGGATGACGAACTCATCACCGCCGAACCGCGCCAGCAAGGCGTCGTCCCCACCAATCTGCTCAACGGCGCTGGAGATGTGCTGCGCAAACTGCAGCAGGGCATCGTCACCGGCCTCATGCCCCAGCGTGTCATTGACCCGCTTGAACTCATCGATATCAATGAACAGCAGCGCCAACCCACGCCCAGCCGCCTGCGCGCGCAGCAAGCGGTGGTCCAGGGCTTCACGGAAAGCGAGCCGGTTGGTCAAGCCGGTGAGTGCATCGGTATAGGCCATCTGGCGCACGTCACGATCGTGCCGGGCGATGCTCTGGCTCATGCGATCGAAGGTGCGCAGCAACTCCCCGACCTCGTCGCCACGTCGGGTCGCCTGCGCCTCGATCAGGTAATCGCCGCGCTCGATACGCTGCGCCGCCGCGCCCAGCCAGCGGATTGGCCGCACCAGCGTGTACTGCACGTAGAACGCCATTACGCAGACAAAACCGAGCAACAGCAGCATCAGGCCCAAGGCCCAGCCCAGTTCCCGTCGCTGCGTCTCGCGCATGCGCTGCTCCAGCGCATGCATGGACTTGGCCTCCTGGGCTCGCACCGGCGCCAGATTCATGCCTACACGCAGCCCACCCAGCGGCTGGTCACCAATCGCCAGCGGTACATCCACCTCGAGTATCGATGGTGACTCCTGTACCAGGGGCTTGCGCGAACGCACCGCCGCCTTGGCCAACGGATCATTCATCGGCTGGCCGTAGCCAGCCACATCGAACGAGCCGTCGTGGATCAGCCGACCATCCGGGTCGTACACCAGCACGTAGCTGACCGACTTCTGCCGTGCGGTATTACGCACTGCCGCACCGATGGCAGCAAGATCGGAGTAGTACAGCGGATTAATCAGCGTATCCGCCAAGGCGTTGGCCAGCGCTGTGCCGCGCTCACGCACGCCTTGGTCGAACACCTGGCTCAGCACCTCGCCGCTGTTGCGCAAGGCCTCGCGCTGGGCGGCAGCCTGACGCACCAGCATCAACCCGACAATCGCCACCACCACCAGCAGCACCACGGCACTGCCTGCCAGGAAGCGGGCCTGCAATCCAAACCGGGGCGTGCTCATTCCACCTCCATCCGGATACGGACCAGACCACGGCGCAGACGCTCCAGCGCGCGCAGGTTGTCCGGGTCGACGGGGTGAAAGCCCGTGGTTCCAAAAAACTTGGCCAGCGCCGGCCCGGCCACCGGGTCACTACTGGCCTGCAGCAACACCTGCTGCAGGCGATCACGTACCGCCGGATCGAGGTCGGCGCGCACCATTTCCACCGCACGCGGGATCGGCTCGCTGCGGTACAGCACCCGCATGTCCTGGCGGAAGGCTGGCGGCATGGCCTGGTCGTCACTCCAGTCGATGCTGCTGATCACCCCGGCATCCACCACCCGCTTGTGTACATAGGTGGAGATGTTCAGTTCCGTGCGCACGAACACATACCCCACCGAGTCCTCGACCGGGGTGTCGCGCGGGTCCAGCAGGATTTCAGGCTGCAGGTCGTGGTCGAGCAGCTCCATGGCCGGCACCAGGTAGGCACTGGTGGACAGCGCGCTCTGCAGTGCCAGGGTACGCCCGCGCAACCCCTCCAGCGTGGTGATCGGGCTGTCGCGGCGCACGAAGAACACGCTGTGATACGTGCCCACGCCATTGCGCTCGGTCAGCAGCAAGGGCTTGGCGCCCGCCCGCTGGCCCAGCGCCATCGCCGTGCCCGAAGTCTCGGTGACCCAATCGACCCGGCCGCGCCGCAGATAGCTGCCCATCTGCTGCGCGTCCTTGGCCATCAGGATGCGTCCTTCGACGATCCCGACATCGCGCATGCGCGGCACCACATAGTCCAGCAGTGGCTTGAGTTGGTCGTAATGCGACTTCGGATCATCGCTGATCCGCCCCAAGACCAATACCGAACGATCAACCGCCGCCACCGCTACGGGCTGCAGTGCAGCCAGTGTCAGTGCGGCTCCCCAAAGCCATCGCAAGACACCCAAAACGACACCCCCTAATCCATCCCCACAGAGTACCGCTTTTAGCAAAGGGTGACGCAGTCCTCAGCCTTTGTCCGCCGAGGCCAGTCGGGCCATGCGCTGGGCATCGGACAGGATGCCGCGCATCAGCCTGACCTCCTGCTCGGACAGGTCAGCTTTCATGAACAGACGACGCAGCTTGCGCATGGCCGATTCCGGGGCGCGACCCTTGTGGAAGTCGATCTGGTCCAGGGTATCGCCCAGTTGACCGAACATCCCTTCCAACTGGGCATGGCTGGCAGGGGCTTCGTCGCGGCCAGGCTCAGCCACCACTGGCGCTGCCACGCCGGGCTGCGCTTCCAGCACCGCCATGCGAACCTCGTAGGCCAGGACCTGGACCGCGGCGGCCAGATTCAGCGAGCTGAACTCGGGATCGGACGGGATGTGCACTGCAGCATGGCAGAGCTGCAGTTCCTCATTGGTCAAACCGGTGCGCTCGCGGCCGAACACAAAGGCCACTTCCGCCGGTTCGGCTGCCTTGGCCACGGCGCGTTGTCCGGCCACTTCCGGCAGCAGCTCTTCCAGCTGCACCCGCCGCGCGCGCGCGGTACAGCCCATCACCAGGCGGCAATCGGCCACCGCTTCGGCAAGGCTGGCGAACACCGGCGCATCGCCGAGCACGTCCTCGGCACCGGCCGAGCGCCGGAAGGCGTCCTCGTCCAGGGGCTTTTCCGGGGCCACCAGGACCAGCCGTGCCAGCCCCATGGTCTTCATCGCACGGGCCGCCGCGCCGATGTTGCCGGGGTGCTGGGTGCCAACAAGAACGAAGCGAATATGAGCGGAAACAGACATGGCGTTAAAAAATCAGGAGCGAGACAGCTGTAGATGGTAAACTGCGCGGCCGGTCAATGCGCCGGACCCGCTCTTTTCCCCCGCCAATCCGATCTCTGCCTTCACGGGAGCCTTTCGCCATGCAGAAACCCGCCGTAACCGTCATGGTCAAGGCCGCCCGCCTCGCCGGCAACGTCCTGCTCCGCAACATCAACAAGCTTGAAGCCCTCAACGTGGTACAGAAGGGTCGGATGGATTACGCCAGCGAAGTCGATGCCGACGCTGAGAAGGTGATCGTCAAGGAACTCAAGCGCGCCTACCCGGAATACGGCATTTTCGGTGAGGAAGGCGGCATCCAGGGCGTCAACCGCATGATGTGGGTGATCGACCCGCTCGATGGCACCAGCAACTACCTGCGCGGCTTCCCGCACTACTGCGTCTCCATCGCCCTGGTTGAAAACGGCGAGCCGACCGATGCGGTGATCTTCGACCCGCTGCGCAACGAGCTGTTCACTGCCTCCAAGGGCAATGGCGCCGTGCTCAACGACCGCCGCCTGCGCGTGGCCGACCGCAAGGACCTGGAAGGCACGATGATCCACACCGGCTTCGCCCCGCGCGAACGCAGCCGTGCCAGCACCCAGCTCAAGACCGTCGACACCCTGCTGGTGCAGGCGGAAGACGTGCGCCGCACCGGCTCCGCCGCACTGGACCTTGCCTACGTGGCCTGCGGCCGCGCCGACGCCTACTTCGAGGCTGGCGTGAAGGCATGGGACATCGCTGCCGGCGTGCTGCTGGTTCGCGAAGCCGGTGGCAAGGTCTGCAACTATCGCGGCGCGCCACTGGACCGCATGGACTCGCGCGGCCCGGAGACCCAGCAGGTCGTGGCTGGCAACATCAAGGTATGCGAAGCCCTGCAGAAGGTCATCGTCAACACCGGCTACGCTGCCGAGTTCGACCCGAAGTTCTGATTCAGCTGCCATCGCAGTGAATCATCCGAAATCCGATGCCAGTCTCCTGGCATCGGATTTTTTGTGGGCAAAGCTCTGCTCACCGATTTTCCCGTGGGAGCGGCGTAAGCCGCGAAGCAGCAAATCCATCAGATGACACAAGCCGCCGGCGCCCCAGCACTGCCGGCTTTGCAGCTGACGCAGCTCCCCCAACGTCGGCCCAATCAGCCGGCCGACACCGCAGGAAGCACCGCAACAGCCACAGGCTGCCGGCCCCAGCCATGGCGGGCGGCCAACCATATCTCCAGGCCTACCAGCGCCATCACGATCAGCAAAGGCAACAGCAAGCCAAAGTAGATACCCGGCATCATCGAGCTGATCTGCGCCTTCAATAGACGGATCACGCCCTTGGTATGCAGCAGCTCGCTCATGCGCATGCCCAGCGCCTCGCGGAACACGGCTTTGTCCAGCCCGCTGCGGCCACCCACCTCCTTCACCAGGCTGTCCTCCACCCAGCGCAGCATCACTTCGCTGCGCAGGTGTTCGATGCCCTTGCGCATCCAGCGCTGCGGCATGCTTTCACCGCTGAGCATGCTGATATCGGCAAGCCTGTGCTCACCGAGATAGGACTCCACAGCCATGCGCGCGGCTTCGTGCGCGGAAACATCATCGCGCAGCATCGCCTCCAACTCCGGCGTATCCAGCGACCGGCCGAACTCGACCAGCCACTGCTCGGTCGCTGCCTGCAGATGTGGCTGGAAGTGATCGATCTGCTTGTACAGCGCACGCTGCCCGCCGGCAACCAGCCCCACCTGTAATCCAATGAAGGCAAACAGCAGCGGCAGCACCACCATATAGCTGGCAATCAGCCAGTGATGCCAACGCCGTCGCCGGGCAAGGCAACCCCTGCGCGCCAGAGCGACCCACACTGCGACCCCCAAGGCCAGGCCCAGAGCCGCCCCGAGCAAGGAGCCGCCAAACAGGTCCAGCACGCTCAGCCCATTCCAGAACTCCATTGCCCAATATTGCGCGTCCTGCACCACATGCTCCCCATTCGTCCGCAGTGCCCAGGAGGGTAGACACAAACCCGTGGACCGAGAATACAAGTGTCTGATTTCTACGGACGGCAAAAAGCAAAACTGCTACGTGCATGCACAGTCAGCGACGAGGGCACAGTTACAGCCGCGGCAGCAAAACAGACAACGCCCCTTGCGGGGCGTTGTCGTCAATCACTTGCGAACCTTGCTGGAACCGGGACAGTTGCCGCACGCGCTGCGCGCAGCAGCTTCAATTGCCGGCTCAGGCCACCGTCGAGGAACGCAGCGCGGCGATACGCTCTTCCAGCGGCGGATGGCTCAAGAACAACTTCTTGGCAGTGGAACCGGCAATACCAAATGCTGCAATCTGGGTCGGCAGGGTGCTCTGGCCGTGGTTGAGCTTCAAACGCTCCAGTGCGGCGATCATCTTCTGGCGACCGGCCAGCGACGCACCGCCGTGGTCGGCGCGGAACTCGCGACGGCGCGAGAACCACATCGCGATCATCGTTGCAAACAGGCCGAACACCATCTCCAGCACGAACACGATGATGTAGTACGCAAAACCACGGCCGCCGCCTTCGCGATTGCCCGACAGCGCACTGTCGATGATGCCGCCGACAACACGCGCCAGCACGATGACGAAGGTGTTCAACACGCCCTGCAGCAGCGCCATGGTGATCATGTCGCCATTGGCGACGTGGGCGATTTCATGGCCCAGCACTGCCTCGGCCTCGTCCTCGCTCATGTTGTGCAGCAGACCGGTGGACACCGCCACCAGTGCGTTGTTGCGGTTGGCGCCGGTCGCAAAGGCATTGATCTCGGGAGCGTCGTACACCGCCACTTCCGGCATGCCGATGCCGGCCGCCTTGGCCTGGCGGGCCACGGTGTCCAGCAGCCAGCGCTCGGTCTGGTTGCGCGGCTCGGTGATGACGACCGCGCCGGTGCCGCGCTTGGCCATGAACTTGGACAGCAGCAGCGAGATGATCGAGCCACCGAAGCCAAAGATGGCCGCCATGACCAGCAAGCCGCTCATCTTCGAGGGGTCAGTCCCCAGCAGAGACATGACGACGCTGGCCAATGCCAGCACTGCCAAGTTGGTCAGAAGAAACAGCCCGATACGGGTAAACATGGGAAACAGATCCATAAGGATTGGAGATAGAGGCAATTTGCGGCGCAGACAGCTTGAATTCAAGCATTAATCTGACCGACGATTCAGTTTCGATGCCAGCTATTCCCTACCGCGGCCGCTTTGCGCCCTCCCCGACCGGCCCTTTGCACCTGGGCTCCATGCTGGCCGCCTTCGGCAGCTGGTTGCTGGCCCGCCATGCCGGTGGCCAATGGCTGGTGCGCGTGGAGGACGTAGACCCCCCTCGTGAAGTCCCCGGCGCGGTCGATTCACAGCTGGCCACGCTCAGCGCGTTCGGATTGACGTCGGACTTGCCGGTGCAATTCCAGAGCCAGCGCAATGCCCTTTACCAGGCAGCCATCGAACAACTGCTGGATCAGGGCAAGGCCTTTGCCTGCCACTGCAGCCGCGCCGACCTGGCCAGTCAGCACGGCATCCACCGCCGCTGCGTCGCCAGCCAGCAGCGCCCGCAACCGGCAATCCGTCTACGCGTGGCCGACGGCAGCCACGTCAGCTTCGACGACGCCCTGCAGGGCCGGCAGCAACAGGACGTAGACCGCGACGTCGGCGACGTGGTCCTGCTGCGCGCCGATGGTTATTGGGCCTATCAGCTGGCCGTGGTGGTGGACGACGCCGAGCAGGGCATCACCCACGTGGTACGCGGCTCTGACCTGATCGACTCCACTGCCCGGCAGATCCTGCTGCAGCAGGCACTGTGCCTACCCACCCCGCACTACCTGCACCTGCCGTTGCTGCTGGACAGTGCCGGACAGAAGCTGTCCAAGTCGCAGGCCGCCATCCCCGTGGACAGCGCCCAGCCCCTGCCCGTGCTGCGCTGGCTGTGGGCGGCATTGGGCCAGCCGCCGCCTGCCCTGGATGCTGCAACCAGCGTTGCCGAGGCGCTGCAGCACGCGGCCGCCGCCTTCGAGCCGACCAGGCTGCAAAAAACCTCGCTTCTGGCGCCGCTGCAGCCCCCGGGTTGAGCGCAGTTTCATTAGAATCGGGGACTGCCCTGCACATCTGCCCTGGAGTTGAGCCCATGACATCGCGCGTCGCACTGGTCACCGGTGGTACCGGCGGCATCGGTACTGCCATCTGCCAACGCCTGGTCGACCAAGGGCACCGCGTCGCCACCAACTACCGCAACGCCGAAAAGGCGCAGCAGTGGCAGCAGACCATGCGTAGCAAGGGCTATGACATCGCATTGTTCGAAGGCGACGTGGCCCACCCGGACAGCGGCCACGCCCTGATCCAGGCCGTGGAAGCCGGACTGGGGCCGGTGGAGATCCTGGTCAACAACGCCGGCATCACCCGCGACACCACCTTCCACCGGATGAGCCCGGAACAGTGGCATGAGGTGATCAACACCAACCTCAATTCGGTGTTCAACGTCACCCGTCCGGTGATCGAAGGCATGCGCAAGCGCGGTTGGGGCCGGGTGATCCAGATCAGCTCGATCAACGGCCTCAAGGGCCAGTACGGCCAAGCCAACTACGCCGCCGCCAAGGCCGGCATGCATGGCTTCACCATCTCCCTGGCGCGCGAGAACGCCGGCTTCGGCATTACCGTCAACACCATCTCACCGGGCTACGTGGCCACCGACATGGTGATGGCCGTTCCCGAGGAAGTCCGGGCAAAGATCATTGCCGACATCCCCACCGGGCGCCTGGGCAAGCCGGAGGAGATCGCCTACGCGGTCGCCTTCCTGGTTGCCGAGGAAGCCAGCTGGATCACCGGCTCGAATCTGGACATCAACGGTGGTCACCACATGGGCTGGTGACAACCGGCTGCTGACCGCCCACGCCATGTTGCACAACATGGCGATTCATGTTGCGCAACAAACCTAGAGTTCCCCGACGCTTGCAACCTGTACTTTTGGCGGTTGCAAGCCCTGCTGCACTGCGCCATGCTGCGCACCTACCGTGACGAGTGACTGCTTAATGGCTGCGACCCGCATCATCAAGAAGTATCCGAATCGCCGGCTCTACGACACCGAGATTTCCAGCTACATCACCATCGAAGACGTCCGCCAGTTGATCCTGGACGGTGAGGACTTCGAGGTCCGCGACGCCAAGAGTGGCGACGACCTGACCCGTTCGGTGCTGCTGCAGATCATTGCGGACAAGGAGCAGGACGGCGAGCCGATGCTGTCCACCCAGCTGTTGAGCCAGTTGATCCGGTTCTACGGTGACTCGTTGCAGGGCTTCATGGGCAATTACCTGGAGCGCAGCATGCAGGTGTTCCTGGACCAGCAGCAGCAGTTCCGCCAGCAGATGGGCAACCTGCTCGGGCAGACGCCGTGGGCGATGATGAACCAGCTCACCGAGCGCAACCTGGAGCTGTGGCAGGAATTCCAGCGCAACATGGGCGGTGGTTTTGGCGGCGCTCGTCCGCCGGCAGGCACCAGCAAGCCAACCGACCCGCCGCCGGGCGGCACCGGAAGCAAGACCCGCAGCGGTCGCTGAGGGCAACGAAAAGGCCGACGCAAGCGTCGGCCTTTTGCTTTGTGGCACCCTGTTTCATTTTGTGGGAGCGGCGTAAACCGCGAAACCACATAGGCCTGAAACTGCGGGAGCTTCGCGGCTAACGCCGCTCCCACAAAAAAGACTCAACGCTTGCAGGCGCTGCAGATCCGCTCGACCTTGTAGCCCTGCGCGCGCAACTTCTCGACCACGCCATCGCTGCCCAGCAGGTGCAGTGCACCGACTACCACCAGCGTATTTCCGCGCCCTGGCTGCAACCACTGCTGCAGGCTGGGCAGCCAGGCATTGTTGCGGTCCACGTTGATCCGCTGATACAGGCCCGGGTACTCGCGTTTCATCTGCGCGGCCATGTCCCGCCACAACATCACATCATCGCCACGGCGCCAGGCATCGTGCAGCTGGCGGCTCTGCTCGTCGCCCTTGTCGACCTGCTCCAAGGCTTCGCGCAACAACTGGCGCTGCTCATCGATGCTCATGCTGTCGAGCATGGTGATCTGTGATGCCGCGCTTTCAAGACCGGAAGCCGGCTTGTTGGCCTGCGCGGCACGGTCCATCAGATGCCGATCCAATCCGGACTTCGGGTCCAAGCCCTGTTGGGTCATCTGCGCGATGCTGATGGTCAGGCCAACGAACCAGGGTTTGAATCCAGCCAGCCGATCGACCGGCATGTTGTTGGCCGCGCCCCATCGTTCCAGCTGCTGCCAGGTGGCCGGATCAAGATCATCCTTGAGTTGGCGACCATCACGACGCAGCGCCGCCTGCATCATCTGCGTGGCCAGCTGCGGCGAGTTCATTTCCTCCGGCGACAGCTCGAACAACAGCCGCTGCGCTCCTGCGAACGCGCGGTCGACATCGGCGGACAACGGATAGTCATCGGCCTTGAGCAGATGGAAGGAACCCAGCAGATACAGATCGCTGCCCTGGCCGCCGCTCACTTTCCACAGCAGCGGTACCGGTGGCTGCTTCGCGGCCGGCTTGGGCGTGGCTGCACTTGCCAACAACGGTGCTGCAACCAACAGGCCGGTGGCCAGCAACATGCCCATACGCGTGATCCACTTCATGCGGCTGGCTCCTGCTTGTGCTTGGCATAGGCTTTTTCACCCGCCGTCACTTCCATGTCCAAGCGGTTCTCCGGCGGCGGCAACGGGCAGGTCGCAAACGGGGTGAATGCACACGGCGGGTTGTAGGCACGATTGAAATCAATCACCACCTGGCTTTTTGCATCCGGCACATCCACGTCGATGTAGCGCCCGGCCGCATAACTGCCGCGGCCACTGGTGCGGTCGGCGAAGATCACCTGCAGCGGGCGGCCCACATCACCCAGCGCTTCCAGCCGCCAGGTTCGTCCGTCACGCTCGAACTCGATCACCCCGGCATTGGCCAGTTCACTGGTCAGCCCAGTGATATCGACGATCGGAATGGTCTTGTTGACGTCATGCGGCACGAACCGCGCGGTGATGCGCCAACTCGGATCCGCCGGCCAGTAATCCAGATGGGTGAAATCCACACGTGCGGGTGCATCGGCATGCTTCACCCGCAGCCCGAAACGCGGCCCGCGTTCGATCAGGCTCAAGGTGCCCTTGTCATCATCGAAATGGATCAGCGTCGGCGCCTCGGCATGGTCACTGTGCAACGGGATGCGGCCCTTCACCATCTGCCCGTCCACTGTCACCGACACACCGGCTTCCGGGGTAAAGAACCATCCGTCGCCTACGCGCGTGACCATTCCCATGCGCGGTGGACCCGCCGCCAGGCGGACACCACTGGTACTGCCGCTGCCGATGTAATGCGCTTTCAGGTCCAGCCAATGCAGCCCAACCAGACTGGTCCAGCCATCCGGAGCCAGCAATTCGGTCAACCGTTGCTCGCGCCAGCGTTCATTGTCCTGCGCGAACGCCGGATCAACCTTCGCCGTCGGCGCTGCGTTCTTCGCGTCATCGCCACAGCCACCGAGCAGCACCGCAGCGAGCAATGCCACACACCCCATTACGTGTTTCATCAACGCCCCCGCAGGAACCAGCGATCAATTTCAGTCAAGGAAAAGCGCGCCCAGGTCGGGCGGCCGTGGTTGCATTGCCCGGAGCGCTCGGTGATTTCCATATCGCGCAACAAGGCATTCATTTCCGGAATGGTCAGGCGCCGGTTGGCGCGCACCGCACCGTGGCAGGCCATCGTCGACAACAGTTCGTCGCGCGCGGTGGCGATGCGGCGGGTCTGGCCGTGCTCGCGAAGATCACCGAGCACATCGCGCAGCAGGCCTTCTGGCTCGGCATTGGCCAGCAGCGCCGGAATGCTGCGCACATGCAGCGAGCCGGGCCCGGAACGGGTGACCTCGAAACCCAGCGCCGCCAAGGTCGCCGCTTCACGCTCGGCGGTATCCGCATCACGCTCGCCCACCGCCAGGGTCATCGGCACCAGCAGCGGCTGCGCATGCAGGCCGATGCCGTCGTGCGCGTTCTTCAGGCGTTCGTAGCCGATGCGCTCGTGGGCGGCATGCATGTCCACCACGATCAGGCCCTCGGCGTTTTCGGCCAGGATGTAGATGCCGTGCAATTGGGCGATCGCGTAGCCGAGCGGTGGCACGCCGGCATCATTGGAGGTCGCTGGCAGGGATGGCCCCGCATCCATCTGCCGCGGCAGATCCGCATCGCCATTCACGGATGAGTACAGCGCCGCATAAGCCGAGGGCGCTTCTGCCACCTGCAGGCCCAGCGGCGACTGCCGCGCCTGCCAGTTGCCATTGCCACCACCACCTGCGCTGCCGCCAGGACGCGACAGCATGTAGCCAGCTGCGCTGTAACTGGGCGTCGGCTGCGCCTGTGGGTCAGCCGGGTGTGCCTGCGCTGCGGCTGGCTCCATGCCAGCACGGGTTTCCGCCAGCGCGTCTTTCAGAGTGCGGTAGACGAAATCATGGATCAACCGCGAATCACGGAAGCGCACTTCGTGCTTGGCCGGATGCACGTTGACGTCGACCCGCGTCGGATCCAGCTCCAGGAACAATACGTAAGCCGGCTGTCGGCCGTGGTACAGCACATCGCCGTAGGCCATCTTCACCGCATGGCTGACGCTGCGATCACGCACCGAGCGACCATTGACGTAGAGGTACTGCTGGTCCGCGCTGGCGCGCGAATACTGCGGCTGGGCGATCCAGCCATGCAGGCGCAGGCCGGCGGCGCTGTGATCCACGCGCAAGGCCTGGCGTGCGAAGTCCTCGCCCAGGGTTTCGCCCAGTCGTGCATCCGAATAGAGATCACCGGGCTTGTAGCGCCGCGAGGGCTTGCCGTTGTGCGAGACACGGAGCTCCACGTCTGGACGGGCCAACGCCAGTGAACGCAGCCACTCCTCGATGTGGCCGAGCTCGGTGCGTTCGGCGCGCAGGAACTTGCGCCGTGCCGGCACGTTGTAGAACAGCTCGCGTACTTCCACGGTGGTACCGGGGGCATGCGCACGCGGGGTGACATCACCGAGCTTGCCGCCCTCGATCTGCAACGCGGAGCCGTGCTCGTCATCGGCACGGCGCGAAGCGAGGGTGAAGCGGCTGACCGAGGCAATCGACGGCAGCGCTTCACCACGGAAGCCCAGCGTGGCCACCGATTCCAGGTCATCCAGGCTGGCGATCTTGCTGGTGGCGTGACGCGACACCGCCAGCGGCAGCTGCTCGGCGGCGATGCCACCACCGTTGTCGCGGATGCGGATCAGGCGTACACCGCCCTCCTCCAGGTCGATATCGACACGGGTGGCACCGGCATCGAGCGCGTTCTCGACCAGCTCCTTGACCACCGAGGCGGGCCGCTCGACCACTTCGCCGGCGGCGATCTGGTTGATCAGGATTTCCGGCAACGGACGGATCGCATTCATGCCGCACCGCCGGTCAATAGCGGGGCTGTGGCGCGATACGGGAACGAGGTTTGGCGGGGGATCAGGCTGACTTCATGCATGCCGACGATGATAGCCGAGCATGGGCCGAACACCGCGACCAAGGCGCCAATCCCTTCTCCCTTCGGGAGAAGGTGCCCCGAAGGGGCGGATGAGGGTAAGCCTGCTGACAATGTGAGATTTCAGCAGAAAAGCCGGACAAGGACTGGTAGTTCATCGATCCTTACTTCGCCCCACCCTCACCCCAACCCCTCTCCCGCAGGGAGAGGGGCTTCAAACAAGCGCAGTCTTACTTGCTACCACCCGCAACGGTGCCAGCGGCGGCATCCATCTCGGCCTGGGCGCGGGCGGCGAACAAGGTGCCCGGCGGTGGCTGACGGCTGAAGAAGGTGTGCACGCCATCGAGCACGGCACCGGCGATGCGGCGCTGGTAGGCCGGATCAATCAGGCGGCGCTCTTCATCCGGGTTGGAGATGAACGCGGTTTCGACCAGCATTGCCGGCATGTCGGAGGTGCGCAGCACGGCGAAGTTGGCCCGCTCAAGGTTGGGCTTGTGGTTGTTGCCGATACGCTTGAGGCCGCCGAGCACGTGCCCGGCCGCGTCTTCCGACGCCTTCATGTTGCCGCTCTGGGCCAGATCCAGCAGTACGTTGGCCAAGGTGCCTTCGGTACGGCTGAGGCTGACGCCACCAATCAGGTCGGCGGCGTTTTCCTTGTCCGCCAGCCAACGCGCACGCTGCGAGGACGCGCCCTTGGTCGACAGGACATACACCGATGAACCCGTCGCTGAGCGATTCTCGGCCGCATCGGCGTGGATCGAGATGAAGATGTCAGCCCTGGCCGCACGCGCACGCTGGGCGCGCATCGGCAGCGGAATGAACACGTCGGTGTCGCGGGTCAGGAACGCGCGCAGGCCCGGCGTTGCATTGACCTGGCGGGCAAGTTCACGTGCAACCGCCAACGTCACGTCCTTCTCGCGCTTGCCAGTGGGGCCAACGGCACCCGGATCCTGCCCACCGTGGCCCGGATCAATGGCAACCACCAGATTGCGCATGCCCGGCGCCATCCGAATTCGTGACGCGTCACTTGGCATGACCGGACGTGGCGCAGGCGCCTGCGCTGCAGCGACCGGCGCGGCGGCCGCAGGTGCCGCAGCAGCGGGACTTGCCACGATCGGAGTCGGCACGCCGGTAGCGATGGTGGTGCGGACCGGGGTGCCCTGCCCATTGAGGATCGCAGCCGGCGAAGATGTCGAAGCAGCAACCGGCGTATTGCCGCTGCTGGCGACGACGGTCGTCGCGCCTGCAACTGCCGGACCTGGAGCCGTCTGGACCGGCACCGGTGGCGGTGTGGTCGCCTGCTGACGCACGGCTGCGGTCAACGCAGCGGTGGCGCGGGCGGCTTCAGCACGTGCCTGCTCTGGATTCACCACGGGAGCGGCAGCGGGCACCAGCGCTGGCGAGCTTGCGCTGGGCGCGGCAGCAACAGCTGCCCGCGGCGCGGTTTCACCCGGCCATTCGATCAGCAACTTGGATTCGGCGCCCTGCCCCTGCATCTGCGGCTTGAAGGCAGCCACGGATTCGGCCAGATCGAACACGATGCGGAAGGTACCGGGGACCGGGTTCCCGGTGCGCACGGCGGTGACCACACCTGCAGGTGCAGGCAGCTTGAGGCCGCGCACGCCGGTGGATTCGGGGAAATCGATGACCAGACGGTTGGGGCCGGCCAGGCTGATGGTCTTGTAGCTGCCACCACCAGCGAGCTGGATCTCGGCGCGGGTGCCGGTTGCGCCAGCGCTCAAACCGAGCCCACGGACCTCACCGGCCCACGCGGAAGCGCTGGCCAGGCACAGGCCGGCAACGGCGACAGACAATGCGAACAGGCGGTTTCCCGTAGTCATGGGCGGATTCAATCACCGGATTTCGGTAATTGCAACATTTTTTCCCTTAATAATCCGCAACCTGCCGTAACTTCCTGTTGTTACAGGGCAGAAAGCCCCTGCAAGTGTTGCGTTTTGCGCAACCGCTGCAGCCAGGCCTCACCGGTCGGGCTATATGCCTGCAGCCGCGCACGGCGGCCATGGCCGTCGATCTCCAGCGCCACCACAAGGTCCAACGGCGGCAATCCGCCAGCCCCGCGCTCGGGCCATTCGATCAGCCACAGGTCGGCGCTGGCATCGTCCAGCCCCAGGAAATCCAGCTCACCGGCGTTGCCGATCCGGTACAGGTCCAGGTGCCAGGCCTCGCCGGTATCCAGCGGGTAGCGCTCGATCAAGGTGTAGGTCGGGCTGCGGATCGGCCCCTGCACGCCCAGCGCGCGCAGCAGGGCCCGGGCCAAGGTGGATTTCCCGGCGCCAAGATCACCTTGCAGGTGAACCACCGCCTGCGCGGGCCGGGTCTGTGCCAAGGCCTGACCCAGCAGGTCGGTGCTCTCGGCGTGGGGCAAAGACAATTCGATCATGGGAGACATTATGGATTGGCCAGCGCCCGCAGGTGCGCCAATAGATCGCGCGGCAACAGCCCGCGCTCACCTTCGGCGGCTGCCGCATCGCCAGCCAGGCTGTGCAGCAAGGCGCCGGTGCTGGCTGCATCAAACAGCGACAGGCCCTGCGCCAACACGGCGGCGATGGCGCCGGTCAGCAGATCGCCCATGCCGCCGACCGCCATGCCCGGATTTCCCGCGGCAATCACCCGCGGCAGCTGCCCGGGCGCGGCGATCACCGTACCGGCGCCCTTGAGCACCACCACTGCCGCATAGCGCGCTGCCAAGGCATGCGCTGCAGCAAAACGATCACGCTGGATGCTGGCGGTATCGGTACCGAGCAGGCGCGCGGCCTCGCCCGGATGCGGGGTGAGAATCGCCTGCGGCAGCGGCCGCGGTTCAGCGGCCAGCAGATTCAAACCATCGGCATCCAGCACCAGCGGCTTGCCGCTGCCCAGCACCGCCGACCACAAGGCATGCGCCCAATCATCCTGGCTCAGTCCAGGCCCCAGCGCGATGACAGTGGCGCGTGCCAGCAATGGCGCGAAATCCTCGGAACTATCGACGGCGTGCACCATCGCTTCGGGACAACGCGCCAACAACGGCGCCACATGCAGCGCGCGGGTTGCAACACTGCAAAGACCGGCACCACTGCGCAGCGCAGCCTCGGCAGCAAGCATCACCGCGCCGCCGCTGCCGTGGTTGCCGCCTACACACAGCACATGCCCGGATTCGCCTTTATGGGTATTGAGCCGACGCGGCGGCAGCATCCTCGGCAACTGCGGCCTGGCCCAGCGCAGTGCGCTCGCACTGACACCCTCAAAGGCGACAGCCGGCACCTCCAGATCAGCCAGCAGGCGCTGCCCAGCGTGCTCCAGCGCCGCACCGGTGTGCAGTCCCTGATGCGGCACGATGAACTGCAATACCCGCGCCGCACGCACCGCGGCGCCCATTACGTTACCGCTGAGCGCATCAACGCCACTGGGCACATCCAGCGCGAACACCGGCGCAGACGCAGCATTCATTGCTGCAATCAGGGCCGCGTCTTCGGTATCTGGCGCGCGGCTGAAGCCGATGCCATACAACGCATCGATGATCAGATCGGCCTGCTGCAGGCAATGCGGCAAAATCTCAACGTGGCCGCCAACGGCCAGGTAATCGGTGCAGGCGCGCTGCGCCAAGGCCGTGCGCGGTGACGCCTCCGGCAAGTGCAGCACGCTGACGTCACGTCCTGACTGGCGGGCGTGACGGGCCAGCACATAGCCGTCGCCGCCGTTGTTGCCGGGCCCGCACACCACCACGATGCGCCGCGCCTGCGGCCAATACTGCAGCGCGGTCTGCCACGCGGCGTGGCCGGCACGCTGCATCAGCAGGTAAGCATCGCCGCCCAGGGCGGCGGTCGCTTGCCCATCAATCTGGCGGGCAGCGGCGATATCGAACAATTCGACGGGCTCTGACATGCCGGCAATTCTATACTTGCGCCATGTCTGAAGCCGTTACCGCCGCAAATCCGGTGCAGTTGTCGCTGCGCATCCGCCAGCTTGCCCGTGAGGCGGGCTTCCAGCGCTGCGGGGTCAGCGGCATCGAGCTGGGCGAGGATGAAGCGCACCTGGCCGACTGGCTGGGCAAGGGCCTGTACGGGACGATGGAATGGATGGCGCGCCACGGCACCTTGCGGGCACGCCCACAGGAACTGCTGCCCGGCACGCTGCGGGTGATCTCGGTCGGCCTGGATTACGGCCACAAGGACGATGCCGAAGCCTGGGCAACCTTGAATGATGGAGAGCGCGCCTATGTGGCGCGCTACGCTTTGGGCCGCGATTACCACAAGCTGATGCGCAACCGCCTGCAGAAGCTGGCCGAGCGCATCGCCGGCGAGATCGGGCAATTCGGCTACCGGGTCTTCGTCGACTCCGCTCCTGTGCTGGAGCGCGCACTCGCGCGCAATGCCGGGCTGGGCTGGATCGGCAAACACACCTGCCTGATCGACCGCAACGGCGGATCCTGGTTCTTCCTCGGCGAGATCTACGTTGACCTGCCCTTGCCGGTGGATGTGCCCGCCACCGCGCATTGCGGCAGCTGCACGCGCTGCATCGATGTCTGCCCCACTGCCGCCATCATCGCCCCGCACCGGCTGGATGCGCGCCGTTGCATCTCCTATCTGACCATCGAGCATGAAGGCGCGATTCCGCTGGAAATGCGTCCATTGATGGGTAACCGCATCTATGGCTGCGATGACTGCCAGCTGGTATGCCCGTGGAACAAGTTCGCCCGGCGCACCGACGAGCCGGACTTCCGCGCCCGCAACAATCTGGACACCGCCACCCTGCCCGAGCTGTTCGCTTGGGAAGAAGACGAGTTCCTGCGCCGCACCGAGGGCAGCCCGATCCGCCGCAGCGGCCATGAGCGTTGGCTGCGTAATATTGCCGTGGCACTGGGCAATGCAACACCTTCGGCTGCCGCGCAGAACGCACTGCTGAGTCGTCAGTCGCACGCTTCCGAAGTGGTGCGTGAGCATGTGCAATGGGCCCTGCAGCGGCATGCTGACGCGGCGCAGAAGCGTTAGCCCCCTTTCGATTCCAACATCACTCCCCGCAATCGCCACAAGGAATGTGAATGAGCAACGAACTATTGCCCACCCCCTGCGCCATCGCGCCTGAGGACAAGCGCCGCCAAGCCCAACTGGTCGGCGACGACCTGCTTCGCCACTACGGCAAGCGCAACTTCTACTCGGTGCAACAGGTGCGCGACGCCAACCAGCGCAGCAAGATCAACATCGATCTCGGATGTTGGTCACACGCCCTGTTCAACACCCATTCCGACTTTGACCAGTTACATGCAGCCAGTGGTGAAGCCTGCGACTACGCCGCAATGAAAGCAGAAATGCTGCGCTCGATGGCGACCGACAGTAGCTCGAGCTGGTTTGATTTCGACCTCTCCTGGCTGGATTTCCCCGATCTGGACATCTCCCTGTTCGATTTCTTCGACTAGCACAGTCGCTCCCGTAAGATAGCGGCCGTCAGCTCGTCTGCGCCCCCGGCGCGGCCGAGCGTCCCACCGGCATAGCAGTTCAACCATGACCTCCAGCAACGACGTCCTCACCCCCAACCAGCTCAACACCTTGGCGCGCGATCTTCTGGAGAGCACGTTCCCGATGGTCTGGGTGGAAGGCGAACTGGGCAGTGTCAGCCGGCCCGCCTCCGGGCACCTGTACTTCACCTTGAAGGACGCGCGCGCCCAGGTGCGTGCGGCGATGTTCAAGCCCAAGAGCCAGTGGCTGAAGTTCCTACCGCGCGAAGGCATGCGCGTATTGGTGCGTGGCCGGTTGACCCTGTACGAAGCACGTGGCGACTACCAGCTGATCCTCGACCACATGGAAGAAGCCGGCGAAGGCGCGTTGCGTCGCGCCTACGACGAACTCAAGGCCCGGCTCGAAGCCGAGGGCCTGTTTGACCCGGCGCGCAAGCGTCCGCTGCCAGCGCACGTGCGCCGCCTAGCGGTGATCACCTCGCCCAGTGGCGCGGCGGTGCGCGACGTGCTGAGCGTGCTGGAGCGACGTTTCCCGATGCTGGAAGTCGAGCTGCTGCCGTCGCTGGTACAGGGCGCCACCGCCGCTCCGCAGATCACCTCGCTGCTGCGCCAGGCCGACGCCAGTGGCCGCTACGACGTGATCCTGCTGACCCGCGGCGGTGGTTCACTGGAAGACCTGTGGGCCTTCAACGACGAACAGCTGGCGCGTGCGGTCGCCGCCAGCAACACGCCGGTGGTCTCGGCGGTAGGCCACGAAACCGACTTCAGCCTGAGCGACTTCGCCGCCGATCTGCGCGCACCGACGCCTTCCGTGGCCGCCGAGTTGCTGGTCCCTGACCAGCGCGATCTTGCGCTGCGGGTACGCCGGTTGGCGCAACGCCTGCAGCAGCTGCAGGTACACGCAATGAGCCAGGCCATGCAGCGCGCCGACCGTGCAGCCTTGCGGCTGCAGGCGCATAGCCCGCAGGCACGACTGAACCTGCTCAAGCATCGACAGGAAGCCGCCTTCGCACGCCTGCACGCCACCTGGCAGCAGCAACAGGAACGTCGCGCATCTCGACTCCGCCACGCCGCCACCGTGCTGCGCAGCACCCAGCCACAGCGACGCTTGAACGCATTGGCCGAGAAGCTGGCAACCCTGGCACCTCGCGCCCATGCGGCGATGGCGCGCCAGTTGCAGCGCGATGCATTGCGTCTGCGCGGCGTCGCCCGCTCACTGGAAGCGGTGAGCCCCCTGGCTACCGTGGCGCGTGGTTATTCGATCCTGACCACGCTTGAGGACGGCGCCCTTGTCCGCAGCGCCGAGCAGGTCAAGCCCGGCGAACAGCTGCGCGCCCGTCTGGCCGAAGGCGAGCTGCAATTGAGGGTTGAGCAGATCAGCGCAAAACCAGCGCCCGGCGATTCCACTCAGGGCTGAGCCGGCGCCGCATCCCAACGATCGACAATGATCCGCGCCAGCTTGCCCGGGTCACGATCGAAGTGATGCCCACCAGGGAGCTCAACCACCTGCATATGCGCATCACCTCGCAGGTCGCGGCAAAGGCTGTCTTTCTCATCGACGCCGTAAATGCACTGGTGCGCGACTGGCTGCAAGCCGGCCAACGCAGGCTGCACAGGTACTTCCTGGGCACGGAACCAGCCCAGCCAGCCGCCTACGCGCACCTCGAAGTCAGCACCGTGGGCCAGCCCCAACAGCGACACCAGCCGTACCGCGCGGCGCTGCTCCCCGCTGAGCAGCGGATAGGCAAAGGGCAGCACATCCGCGCCAAACGAATAGCCAACCAGCGCCACGTCGTCAGCCTGCCAGCGCTGCCGATAGGTACGCACCACATTGTCCAGATCGGCACCTATCTGGGCAGCAGTACGTTTCTTCCAGAAGTAGCGCAGGCTGTTCCAGCCGACCACGGAAATGCCGCGTTGGTTGAGCTCGTGCGCCAGCCCCTTGTCCAGGTCACGCCAACCGCCGTCACCGGAGATCAACACCACCAGCCGCTTGCTGCCTGCAACCGGCATCTCCACCAAGGGCAGCGTCGCCACCCCTGATGCAGGTGCGGCGTGCAGCGCCGCCGGCACCGCCGCCAACAGCGCATCCGTCGGCAAGGACTTGACCTGCACGGTGGCCGTTCCTCCAACGCAGCTGACATTGTTCGATGCTGCGCCATCCGCAGCAACCAGGACGGCGGCGAACTCGCCGGCTGCGGCACCGGCTGCGCTGTCGCACACCAAGCCTGCACTGCTGCCCTGACCGACCAATACCGGCAGGTAGAACTGCTCGGCACGCTCGCGTTTGAGCAGCTTCTGGGCAAGCAGCGCCGCATCATCGGCCATCGCCCGGCAGCTGCCATTGCCCTTCTGCAGCCGCTGTCGATAACGCGCTGCGTCCACCACCGCCACCCATGCGCCGGCGTGTGCCAGCTGCCCGGCAAACTGCCTGCGCTGCGCACGTGGCAAGGCCGGGTCTGCGAAGTAGATCACCAGACCACGCGGCGCGACCGGCGGCTCCATCACCTGCACACGGCCGTAGCGACCTGCGGACAACTGCCTGGCGTGTGCCGCCCAGCCCCAGCCAAGCGCCACCACGATCAACAGCGCACCAAGAGCCAACAACGCACCACGTCGCATCCGTAACCTCTGGCCACAAAGCAAGAACGCCGGCGAGCATCCTCCGGCGTTCGTTATGTCCCTGTGCAGTCCGCTGCGCCGCGTGTTACCTGGCTGCAGCGCCGGCGGTGCAGAAGCGCTGCTTGTACTCCAGCGCCTTGGGCATCAAGGCCTGCAGGTTCTGGATGCGGGTGCCGGGATTGGGATGGGTGGAGGAGAACTCCGGCGGCGCTTGCCCGCCACTGGCCTGACTCATGCGCTGCCATAGCGGCACCGCTTCTTCCGGATTGAAGCAGGCAGCTGCGGCCAGCATCAGGCCGACTTCATCTGCCTGGGTCTCATGCGAGCGCGCATACGGCAGCAGGTAGCCGTAGCCCATGGCCGACATCATCATCTGCTGCTGTTGAACATCCATGCCGCTGGCCGCGCCAGCCATCTGCCCGATCTGGGTCAGCTTCTGCTGGGCCATGCGCTGGGCGCCATGCCGTAACAAGGCGTGGGCGATTTCGTGCCCCATCACCACCGCCAGGGCATCGGCGTTCTGTGCGACCGGAATCAGCCCGGTATAGACCGCCATCTTGCCGCCGGGCAGGCAGAACGCATTGGCTTCATCGGACTGCAGCACGTTCACGTCCCACTCGAAGTCCTTGGCGAAGTGCTGCGGCTGCAGGCCGTGCTCCTGCGCCAGCGAGGTTTCCACCACGTCGACCTTGGCGATCAGGCGACTGGCGATCTCGCGCACCTGGCGGGCGATCTGCGAATTGGGATCGACCGGCCGCTCCTGCGCCAGGATCTCCTGGTAGGCCTGCAGGCCCATCGCCTTCTCTTCACTGGCATTGAGCGAGCTGTCGATCAGCACCTTCTCCCCGGTATACGGGTCCACCGAGCGGTTGCCGAAGTAGTAGCAGCCACCATAGACCGCGAAGCCCAGCAGGATCACCCAGCGGATATTCCCGAACAGGCCGCCGCCACGCCGACGTTGACCGCCATTGCCTTGGTTACCGAAAGGATCTTGTCGCATGGTTGGATTCCGTCTGGGCCGGGCTGGCCCCCGCCGATGGTACCGCCAGCGCAGGCCGCTGCAAGGTCAAATTCCACGTACCAGGCGGAAACCGATGCGCGCCGAGGTGACGTCCGAGTCCTGTGACTGCCGCCACGCCGCGCGGGTCTGCTCCGGGGCATTGGCCCAGTTGCCACCGCGGATCACCCGTTGCCGGCAGCCGGGGTTGTACCAGGCCGCGCCATCGGCCGGTGCGCGCCGGTAGCTGGCGTGCCAGCAGTCGGCCACCCACTCACTGACGTTGCCGCTGATGTCGTGCAGGCCCCAGGCATTGGCACTGAACATTGCCACCGGCGCGGTGCCCCAGAACCCATCGCCATAGCCGACGAAGGCATTGTTCCAGTGCCGACCACTGGGCGATACATCCAGGCTGCCAGTGAAGTTGCCGGCGTTCTCCGGCGGCGTCATCGATCGCCCCCACGGATAGCGCCCCTGGCTGCCAGCCCGCAGTGCATATTCGAATTCCGATTCGCTGGGCAGGCGGTAGTAGCGCCCGGTCTGATCGGACAGCCAAGCCGCATAGGCTTCAGCATCGCGGACGCTGACATGCATCACCGGGCTGTTGGGCGCGGCCTTGGCACCGTTGTAGTCGGACTGCCAATCCACCCCGCTGCGACGGATGAAGTTGCCGCTACGCTCGTCATAGACAATCGAATGGCCGCGCCGGGTCGCACGCGGGCGCGCCTTGGCGGCCTCCACGAAGCGACGGAAGTCGGCGACGGTAACCTCGGTGATCGACATCGCAAAACCGCGCTCGAAGCTCACCAGATGCTGCGGACGTTCGGCATCGGCGCTGCCGATCTCGCCCTCCGTCGCCCCCATCTGGAAGCTGCCATAGGGCACCACCACCATCTGCGGACCACGGCTGCCATCGGCCAGGGCATCGCTGAACACCTGCCCCGGGCGGAAGCTGCCGTAATGGGTGACCAGCTCGATGCGCTCGCGCAGCAGGGCCACGGTGCGGTCGCCGGGCAGCGCGATGCGCTCGGCCTGGGCCAGCTTCAGCCGCGCATCCTTCAGCCCCTTGGATGAAACCAGATCACGCAGGCCGCCTTCGCGCAGCGCATCAAGCTGGGCGGTGCGGATGCCTTCGATGCGCGCACGTGCATCCTTCAAGGTCACGGCCTCGCCACGGATAGTGGTGGCCTTGTCCAGCCAGCGCGCGGCCGCCTCGAAGTCCGAGTCCATTGCCGCGGCATGTTCGGCACGGCGGATCAGGCCGCTTTCCACCGCCGCCAAGCCCTGCCGGGCGCGGCTGTTGAGTGGATCGGACGCCAGCACTTCGCGGAACGCCGCCTGTGCGCCGCCGCCATCCTCGCCAAACTGGTGTTGGCGCAGCGCCTGTTCGCCGGCGCGATTCAGCGCCAACAACCGCCGCGCCACTGCGATGCGCTGCTGCAAGGCCTGTTCGGCCTTGCCCTCGGGCGCCAACGCCACCGCTACGCCAGCGATCTCGGCAGCCTGGGCCAGGGCCTGGCGTTGATTCTCCGGTTGCGCCATCAAGGCGCTGGCCTGCGCGCGCAGACGCTGCCGGGCCTTGTCCAGGCCGCGCTGCGCGGCCCGGTCCTTCGGCTGCTGGGCCAGGATCGCCAGGTAGAGCGGAATGGCATCCTCGGCCTCACGGTACAGCCTGTCCTCGGCCAGCGCCTTGTCGGCCGCCTTGCGCGCTTCGGCCAGTTGCCCGGGCTGCAGGCTGACTTCCGGTGCGCTCCAGACCGGCAACGTGATGTCCTCAAGCTGCGGGGTGGGGTCCGGCGTTGCGGGTTCGCCCTTTGCTGCCGCAGCCGCCTCGGCCTTGGCTTCGGCACGTGCCTCAGCCCTCGCCTCCAGCCGCTCGGCCAGGCTTGGCTTCTTCGCAGGCTCGGCATTTGGCGCAGCCAACGGCGCTTGCGGCGCGCTGCCGCTACACCCCACCAACGCCAGCAACAGCGCCGTCAGACCCAACAATTGGCCGGTTTTACCCAAAAACGCCTCCATTACCTTGCACACTTTCCCGGGAGCGGCCCGACGTTAGGCTATTCTCGCCTGCCTGAGCAAACCCTGCAGTTGACGGAACCCCACGTGGCTTACTGGATCAAACACCCGGCGGAGTTGGAAGAACGCTACCGCCAGCGCCCGAGCCGGATCGGGCTGGACACCGAATTCATCCGCGAACGCACCTATTGGCCGCAGCTGGCCCTGGTACAGATGGCGGTCGGCGATGAAATCCTGCTGATCGACCCGCTGATCCCCGGCATGTGCGAGGCACTGAAGCCCTGGCTGACCGATACCTCGATCACCAAGATCATGCACAGCGCCAGCGAAGACCTGGTCGCCTTCAAGTGCGCCTGCGACGCGCTGCCGCGGCCGCTGTTCGACACCCAGATCGGTGCCGCACTGGCCGGCATCGGCGGCGGCATGGGCTACCAGAAGCTGGTTGCCGAGATCACCGGCGTTACCCTGCCCAAGGGCGAGACCCGCTCGGACTGGCTCAAGCGCCCGCTCAGCGACGCGCAGCTGGAATACGCCGCCGACGACGTCGAATACCTGTTCGCCATGCACGACACCATCAGCGCCAAGCTGCAGGCTGCTGATCGCCTGCAATGGCTGCAGGACGATGGCGAACGCCTGCTGGCCAGCGTCGAGGGTGACGAAGGCGAGCATTGGCCGCACCTGTCCATGCGCTCCTCGCAGGTGCTGGAACGCGACGCCCAGCTGCGCCTGTTGCGCCTGTTGCGCTGGCGCGACCAGCAGGCCCGCAGCAGCGACAAGCCGCGCAGCTGGATCCTGGACAATGAACTTGCCAACGTGCTGGCGCGCACCCCGCCAGCCGACTACGACGCCATGCTGAAGCTGTTCGGCCGCTTCCCCAAGGCCCCGCGCAAGCTGGCCCAGCAGGTATGGGAAGCACTGAACACCCCGCTTGCCGACGAAGCCGACGCACCGATGGCCCTGCCGGCCACCGACAGCAACAAGAACGCACTCAAGCGTCTGCAGGACGCCGTCAGCAAGCGCACCGCCGAGCTGGGATTGCCGGACGGCCTGCTCGCCTCGCGCAAGCACCTGGAGGCCTTGCTGGAAAGTGGCAACTGGCCCACGGCCCTCGCCGGCTGGCGTCGCGAACAGCTGGAGCCGGTGCTGCGGCCGTTGTTGCCCGCCGCCTGATCCTCCGCGCCGAATCGTCCGCGCTGGGTGCAGTCCTCTGCGCCCGGCCAGGCTTCTGCACCACTGGCAGCTCAGCGCGCGGCAATCACGCCTGGCGGGGATTGCAGCCCTGCTGCAGCATCGGCCGCTACAGCAAGACCTGCACGGTAAGCGGCCGGACTGGTACCGGTAGCGGCCCGGAAATGCCGCCTGAATGACTCCGGTGATCCAAACCCGGCCTGCTCGCAGATCCACTGCAACGGCCGCGCGGTGGTCTCCAGCAGCTCCTTGGCGTAAGCCACACGCTCGCGTATCACCCAGTCAATCGGTGACACCCCGGCGGCATCCATGAACTGCCGTTGCAGGGTGCGCTGACTGAGCAGCGCCTGTGTGGCCAGGCTGGCCAGCGTGTGCTCCTGCGAAAGATTCTCGCGTGTCCATTCCATCAACCGCGCCAGACGGCTGGGCTCGCCATGCGGAATGGCCCGTGGAACCAGCTGGCTGCGATCGCCATCGCGCCAAGGCGCCAGCACCAGGCGCTGCGCCACCAGATTCGCAACCCGCCTGCCGTAATCCTTCTGCACCATGTGCAGCATCATGTCCATGCCGGTGGCGGAGCCGGCCGAGGTGATGATCTGGCCGCTGTCGACGTACAACACGTCCGCACGCACCGCCACGTCCGGGAACAGCTGCGCCAGTCGTTCGGTCAGCCGCCAATGGGTGGTTGCACTGCCACCATCGAGCAAGCCCGCCCACGCCAGCACGAATGCGCCGGAGCAGATACTGGCCAGACGCGCACCACGCGCATGCGCACGGCGCAGCGCATCCAGAAGTTGTGGCGGCGGCATTTCGTCAGGATTGCGCCAACCAGGAATCAGCACGGTATCGGCTTCATCGATCAACTCCAGGCCATATGGCACCGCTACCGAGATACCACCCAAGGCCCGCAGCGGCCCGGGTTCGCAGGCGAAGATGCCGGTGCGGTACCAGCCCACCTGCAGTTCGGGGCGTACCGGCGCGAACATGCCCACAGCACACCCGAACTCGAACATTCCCATCTGGTCGTAAGCCAGAATCGCCACCAGCGGCGCTGAGGAATCCGGTTCGGCGAGGATGTTCATGGGCATCGATACTACGCATGGTCGGCGGCCTGCACGTATCCAGAACATGCGATCGTTTACATCCGCAGGCTGTTTACAGATGACGCTCCGTCATATGCGTGGCCGGACTTGACCGCCCGCTGGCGCCTTTGCGCATGTTCGCAAGCGTCAACTGCAACTTGAATAGGACCCGTCCCCCCAAACGACGAGTCCCGCCACGATGTCCGCCGACCGGCAGTTGCCGAACCCCACTTCCCACCCGCCCCAGCGCGCTGCATCGGCAGCACTGCTGCTGGCCGCGGTGCTCTCATCAACCGCCAGCGCCAATGATGTGCTGGCACCGGCCGCCGCAGCTTCGACCTTGAACACGGTAGTCGTCACCGGCTCGCGCAACAGTACCCGCACAGTGGCGAACAGCTCCACCCCGATCGATGTCATTTCCGCCGACGCGCTGGCCGCTACCGGCCAAGCCACCCTGCTTGAGGCCCTGCAGCGTGCACTGCCGTCATTGAGCCAGGTAGGTGGCTACCAATCCGACCAGGAAAGCCTGATCCGCGGCTACCAGCTGCGCAATCTCTCCCCGGGCTACACGCTGGTGCTGATCAATGGCAAACGGCGCAACGCCAGCGCCTATGTCAGCGGCGCCAATGGCGGCGCCTTCCCCGGCCATTCCTGGGCCGACCTGGGGTTGATCCCGCTATCTGCGATTGACCACGTTGAAGTACTGCGTGATGGCGCATCAGCCATCTACGGCTCCGATGCCGTTGCCGGTGTGATCAACGTGATCCTGAAGACACAGGCCAGCGGCGGCGCGCTGGCCGTGGAGAGCGGGCAAAGCTACGACGGCGACGGTAGCCGCACGAGTGTACGCGGCAATCTTGGCCTGCCATGGGGAACCACTGGCTTCGTCAATGTGTCGGCGGAGAACACCGTGCAACAGCATGCGATCCGGCGCATCCTGTACCCGGCCAGCTGGTACGACGGCAGCGCCGGCAGCGATGCCAACAAGATCTTCAGCAGCCCTTCCTACCGCCTGACGTCGGCGGTGATCAGCGCTGGCCACCCGCTCGGCGCCGGAGCAGATTTCTACGTCACGCTCAACGCCGCGGATCGCACCGGCAGTGCCATCCAGAACTATCGCCTTCCCGGCACGATTGCCGCGCTCAATCCCGCCGCATTGGCGGTATACCCGGATGGCTTCTCGCCTTCGATCGAGAGCAAGGAGCAGCAGTACAGCGGTACCGTTGGCGTCAAAGGCAATCTGTCGCAGTGGAACTACGACTTCAGCGCTACCTGGAATCGCGACACCATCCGTACCTACACCCGCGACACGCTCAACTTTTCGCTGCCCTACCCGGGCTCGCCCACCGATCTGTACGACGGCAAGGTCGATTACCAGCAACTGGTCAACAACCTGGACCTGCGCCGCGCCTTCGACACCGGCGTGTTTTCTTCACCGCTTGAAGTCAGCATTGGCGCGGAATACCAGCATGAACAGTACAAGCGCCTGCCTGGGCAACCCGAGTCCTACCTTGGCTACGGCGCGGCAAGCTTCGTTGGTTACTCGGCCGATGACGCGGTAGACGCCAGCCGCAACAGCAAGGCCATCTATGCCGGCGTATCGACCAACGTCACCGCGCGTTGGTTTGTGGACCTGGCCGGGCGCTACGAAGACCACTCCGACTTTGGCAGTGTCTCAACCGGACGGCTATCCACCCGCTTCGACTTCACCGATGCCGTGGCCGTGCGCGGCACGATCAGCAATGGTTTCCATGCCCCCAGTCTGGGTGGACAGTTCTACCAGGCCACCGGCAACTGCCCCTGCGGCACCACCGTGGTGGCGCGCGTGAATTCGCCAACGGCGCTGGCCCTCGGAGCCACAGCGCTCAAACCGGAAAAGGCCACCAACTACAGCCTGGGCATCACCTTCGCGCCCAACGCCAGCTTCAATGCGGCCGTGGACGTGTACCAGATCAATATCCGCAACCAGCTGGGTCAATCCAGCCAGATCGGCTACGACTCCACCAATCCCAACGCGATCACCGACAACAGCGGTAGCCCGCTGGACGCCAGCCAGAAGGCCATCATCGACAACCTGCTTGGTGCCGCCGGCGTCAGCATCACACCTGGCCAAGCCTATTACGCCAGCTACATCACCAATGTAGGCAGCACCCGTACCCGTGGCGTCGAGCTCACCCTGGAAGCCACCCAGCACACCGCAATCGGCCAACTTCGCTACAACTATGCGGCAAACCTCGGCCGTACCGACATCCGCCAGGTGGCGAGCGTACCCACCGCCCTGCAGCAGTTGCCAAACATCGACCTGCTCAATGAGACGGCCGAGTACGCACTGCGCTACCACACCCCGCGCTACACCCAATTGGTCGGCGTGCACTGGAGCAACGGCCCATGGCAGCTGAGTCTGGATGCAAGCTACTTCGGGCCGATCAAGAGCATCAACAACGGCTACAAATACCAGCTCGCACCGCTGCTGGTAACCAACCTGGGCGGCAGCTATGACATCGGCCATGGCTGGAGTGTGGATGCAGGCATCAACAACCTGTTTGACGAACGCCAGCGCAAGCGCCCGGACGCCTCGCGCAGTGCCAGCGAAAAAGCCAACTACGTTTTCAACTACGCCAGCGTCGACAGCGTCGGCACAACCGGCGGCTACTGGTATGGCCGCATCAATTATCGCTTCTGATCGCCCCGCCCTTCATCTGGAGCCGCGCATGTCCACCGCACTGAAAGCCGTCGCCGTCATCGGCAGTACCTCGTCCGCTTCGCGCACCCGCAGCCTTGCGCTGAGCATCCTGCAACAGCTGCAGCAGCATCTGCCACTGGACATCCAGCTGGTGGAGCTGGTCAACATCGCCCGCCCGCTGGGCAGCGCCCTGCAGCGCAGTGAGCTGACTGCCGAGGTCGAGCTGCAGCTGCGCAGGATAGAGAATGCCGATCTTGTGCTGGCCGCCGCACCTGTCTACCGCGGCGCGTACCCGGGTTTGTTCAAGCATCTGTTCGACCTGATCGACATGGATGCCTTGATCAACACACCGGTGTTGCTGGCAGCCACCGGTGGCAGCGAGCGCCATGCGCTGATGCTCGAGCATCAGCTACGGCCACTGTTCGGATTCCTGCAGGCACTGACGCTGCCAATCGGGGTCTATGCAACCGCTGCGGACTTCGACGCTGACCAGCGGCCTGCAGGCCAGCTGCAGGAACGCATTGCACTGGCCGCCGAGCGTGCGGCCGATGTTCTGGGTGTCGCCCGGGGTTCACAGTTGCGCAGGATTGCCTGAGCACAGCCAGGCAGGCTGCCGCAGGTTTCTGCGGTAACTGCAGCCATCATCTGCGCAACACTCAACGCCAACCAGCAATGGCATGTACTTATTCCTACTGCGCATGGTCATGGCCGGATCTGACCGCTGATTGACGAGTTGCACAGCGCCGCCGGCCAAGCGCTTGCCTAGGATGAATCCACAGCGCCGACGCTGTCCCTGCCGCAAGCGAGCAGCCCCATGCCAATCACGTCCACTGCAAAACCCATCCTGTTGCTGCTGGAACCAGAGTTCCAGGATCCCGCCATCGAGGATCAACGCTTTTTCTGTCGCCACTCCCTTCTGCTCGAAGGCGCGCTGACCCAACTGCCCGGCCTGCGCGAGCAACTGGATGTGCGCCATGTCGGCTTCCAGCGCCCGCGTGATGCAGTGATCGACTTTGTGGGTGACGCCGATCAGTCGCTACCCAAGCTGGTGTTGCCTGTCGACGTCCAAAGCCAACATGCCAGCGGCCACCACGCCGCGCGCCAATACGTATCCGGTGCCGAACGCATCTTCGCCACGTTGGGCGAGCTGTACGGCATCGCCCAGCCACATCCCTGATACCCCATTTGTCCGCGCAGCAACGCGTCGGCAACCCAACCAGCACGGCGACCATGACCTATCACCTGAGCATCCTCGACAAGAGCCTCGTTGCCGATGGCAGCACCGCCGAGCAGGCGCTGCGCGACAGCGTGGTGCGGGCGCAACGCGCCGAGCAGCTGGGCTACCACCGCTATTGGTTTGCCGAGCACCATGCACTCCCGCAGTCGGCCGGGCCCGCACCGGAAGTACTGGCGGCCTTCGTGCTGGCGCAGACCCAACGCATCCGCATTGGCACCGGCGGTGTGATGCTGCGCCACTACTCCCCGTACAAGGTGGCCGAGGTTTTCAATCTACTGGCCAATCTTGCCCCGGGCCGGGTTGACCTCGGTGTTGGCAAGGCACCGGGCGGGCTGCCGGCCGCAAGCCAGGCCCTGGCCTATGGTCGTGAGACGCCACTGGATTTCGTCAAGCAGCTCACCGATCTGGAGGGCTTCCTCAGCGGCAACCTGCCGCCGTGGCATCGCCACGCCGATGCCATTGCCACGCCCACCGCTGGCGTCCAGGCAGAACGTTTCCTGCTGGGTGCAAGCGTCGAAAGTGCCGAGCTTGCTGCCAGCCTGGGCTGGCGCTTCGTCTATGCCGGGCAGTTCGACGGTGATGCCCGCAGTATCGAGCGCGCGTTCTCTGCCTATCGCCGCGCCAGCAATCTCGCACCCCTGCTCGCCGTCATCGCACTTGCCGCCGATAGCGCTGCCGAAGCCGCTCGCCACATTGGTGAGCTGCGCATCCACAGGCTGCACTTCGGCGACAGGCAAACGATCAACCTGCCCTCGTCACAGGCCGCTGCCGACTATGCACGGCAAGCCGGCATCACCGACTACAACGTGGAAGAACTGCAGCCCAGCGTATTGGCCGGCACGGCACAGCATGTCCGCGGCGAACTGGATCGCCTGCATACCTACTTCGGCATCGAGGAATTCGTACTGGATGCTCCCGTCGCCGATGCCCAGGTGCGGCTACGTTCATTGGAGCTGCTGGCCCCTTCCACACCGCCGCAGACGCCATCGTCCGCAACCAACGCAGCGGCAACTACCGCCAACCAGCCCGAACCCGCGCTGCTCTGACTGATCTTCGGCTACCGACGCCCTCCCCCGCCCTGGAGTTGCCTGATGAGTACCACCTCAAACCCTGTAGCAGCTCGCGCTGTTCCATCACGTCCCATTCCGTTCGGCATCATGCTGCAAGGGCCTGGCGGCCATATAAACGCCTGGAAGCACCCTTCCAATCCCAGCGATGCCAGCGTCAACCTGGGCTTCTTCATCGACATCGCGCGCAAAGCCGAAGCAAACGGCATTGCCTTCGCTTTCGTCGCCGACGGTTTGTACATCACCGAGACATCCATCCCGCACTTCCTCAACCGCTTCGAGCCACTGACCATTCTGTCGGCTCTGGCCACGGCCACCACCAGGCTCGGCCTGGCAGGTACCTTGTCCACCTCGTACAGCGATCCGTTCACCGTCGCGCGCCAGTTCGCCTCGTTGGACCTGATCAGCGGCGGCCGCGCGGGCTGGAACGTCGTCACCTCGCCGCTGGAAGGTTCAGGCCGCAACTACGGCCGTGCGCATCCCGACCACGCGCTGCGCTACGAGATCGCCGATGAATATCTGCAGGTGACGCAGGGACTGTGGGACTCCTGGGATGACGATGCCTTCGTCCGTGACCGCGAAACCGGCCGCTATGTCAGCCCGGGCAGTTTCCGCCCGTTGGCGCACAAGGGCAGGTTCTTCCAGGTAGAAGGCCCGTTGAACATCCAGCGTTCGCCGCAGGGTCAACCAGTGCTGTTCCAGGCCGGCGCCTCCGATGCCGGTATCGGCCTGGCCGGCAAGTATGCCGATGCGGTATTCACCCCATCGCTCTCGCTGGAGGCCACCCGCACCTTCACCCAACGGGTGCGGCAGGCCGCGCTCGGCCACCAGCGCAGCGCTACCGACGTCAAGGTGCTGCCTGGCATTTCGCCCATCGTTGGCCGCGACGCCGAAGAAGCGGAGCGCAAGTATCAGCAGATTGTGGCGCTGGCGGATATCGATGATGCGCTTGCCAATCTCGGCCGTTTCTTCGACCACCACGACTTCAGCCAGTACCCCGTGGACGGCCCGTTTCCCGAGCTTGGCGAGCTGGGCAGCAACAGCTTCCGCTCCACAACCGACAGCATCAAACAGCAAGCCCGCGAACAGGGAGCAACCCTGCGCCAGGTTGCGCTGCAGTCGGTGACCCCGCGCAGTGCCTTCATCGGTAGTGCCGAATCAGTCGCTGATGAAATCATCCGCTGGATCCAGGCCGATGCCTGCGATGGCTTCATTCTCGCTTTCCCGGTGCAGGCTCAGGGCCTGGATGACTTCGTCCAGTACGTGTTGCCAATCCTGCAGGCACGTGGCTACCACCAGCCGGACCTGCCGGGACGGACACTGCGCGAACACCTCGGCCTGCCTTACAAGACCAGCCGCCATGCCGAACAGCCGCAGGCAGCCCTGCGCAACGCGAGTTGAGCCACGCCGATGACCAGCCCAGTCCCGTCCCACAACCGGCATATCGTCGCCTTTGCGGATCAGGCCATCGCCATCCGCCACGACCTGCATCAGCATCCCGAGCTTGCATTCGAGGAGCACCGCACCAGTGCCCGCATCGCCAATCTGCTGGCGGACTGGGGCTATGACGTGACCACCGGCGTCGGCGGCACCGGCGTGGTTGGCACGCTGCGCCGCGGCAGCGGCACGCGCAGCATCGGGCTGCGTGCGGACTTCGACGCGTTACCGATCAGCGAGAACTCGGGCCTGCCATACGCCAGCAGTACGCCAGGGCTGATGCACGCCTGCGGCCATGACGGCCGTACCACCATCCTGCTGACCGCCGCCCACCATCTGGCCCGCCATGGTCGTTTCGAAGGCAGCGTGCAGCTGGTGTTCCAACCGGCCGAAGAAACCGGCAAGGGCGCAACCCGGATGATCGAAGACGGCTTGTTCGAGCGCTTCCCGGTCGATGCGATCTTCGGCCTGCACAACTGGCCAGGGATCGCCGCCGCCCGGCTTGGCTTTGTTGATGGCCCGGCGATGGCGTCGGTGGACTGGGCCGGCATCCGCATCATCGGCAAGGGTGGACATGGTGCCGAGCCGCATATCGGCGTGGACCCGATCCTGGCGGCGGCGCATCTGGTGACCGCCTTGCAAAGCCTGGTGTCGCGCAATGTCGACCCGCGCGAGATGGCGGTGGTTACCGTCGGTGCCATCCACGGTGGCAACGCCGCCAACGTCATCCCCGACAGCGTGGAGTTGAAGCTGACCGTCCGCGCGTTCCTGCCCGAAGTCCGCCAGCACCTGCGCGAACGTATCCAGACACTGACTACCGCACTGGTTAGCAGCTTCGGCGCGGAAGCGCAGATCGACTTCCCGGTGGGCTTCCCCAGTGTGCTCAACCACACTGCCGAAACCGCCTTCGCGCGCAACGCTGCACGGCAGCTGTTCGGTGCCGATGCGGTGATAGACCAGCTGCCGCCGCGTACCGCCAGCGAGGACTTCGCCTTCCTGCTGCAGCAGCGCCCGGGCAGCTTCCTATTCGTCGGCAATGGCGACAGCGCGCCGCTGCATAGCCCGCGCTACGTGTTCAACGACGCGAGCATCGTTCCGGCCGCCAGTTACTGGGCCCACCTCACCGAACGATTCCTGGAGCAGCCGGCATGAGCGAACACTTCGTCCTCACCTCGGTGGATGACCCCCGGGCTGCACCGCTGTTCGAAGGCCTGGAGCAGGAATACGGCGATCGCTACCGCGATGTCATCAAGCAGATTGGTGGCAGCGCCCGTGAGGAGCTTGAGCGCTACCCAGCCGCCGCCTTCAGCGCACCGCACGGCGCGTTCCTGCTGTTTCTGCGCGATGGCCAGGCCATCGCTGGCGGCGCCTTCATGGCCCATCACGATGCGGGCACCGCCGAGTTCAAACGCATCTGGACCCGTCACGACGTACGCCGCCAAGGCATTGCATCGCGCGTACTTGCCGAACTGGAGCGCAATGCAGCCCGACAAGGCTATGAGCGCATCTACTTGACCACTGGATTCCGTCAACCCGAAGCCGTGCAGTTGTACCTGAAGCATGGCTACCAAGCCTTGTTCGACCTGGATGAAGCCGCAGAACGCGTCGTGCACCTGCCGTTCGAAAAGCAGCTCAGCAACACAGTCAACCTCGCTACCGTTGCGGGAGCCCACGCCTGATGAACGCACAGACGCTCGCGCAGCTCCGGCAGCACGCCGACCACGCAACCCTCATTGCCACACCGCGCATCGTGCCCGCACGCCATCCGCTGCGCGCACTCGGCACCGTCGCGGCCATCGTCATCCTCCTGGCCATCATGCAATCGGTGCTTGGCAACCCGCGTTGGGGCTGGTCGGTCTTCGCCCAGTGGTTCTTCGCTGACCAGGTACTCAAGGGTCTGGCTTTGACCCTGCTGCTGACCGCCAGCGGCACCGTGCTCGGGTTCGCGCTGGGCACTGCCCTGGCCTTGGCGCGCGTCTCCGGCTCGCCACTGCTTGCGCGCCTGTCCTGGGGCTATGTGTGGTTGTTCCGCTCCATCCCGCTGCTGGTGCTGTTGTTGTTGCTCAACAACCTGGGCTATCTGTACGAAACCATCCAGTTGAAGGTGCCGTTCACCGACATCCTGCTTTTCCGCTACCCGACCACACAATTGATCACCCAGCTGACCGCCGCGATCCTTGGCTTGGCGATGAACCAGGCTGCATTTTCGGCCGAGGTCATCCGTGGCGGCATACTGTCGGTTGACCCAGGCCAACTGGAAGCCGCTGCGGCGCTCGGCCTGCCGCGTCACCGCGAAGTTCGCCGTATCGTGCTACCACAGGCCATGCGCAGCATCCTGCCGGCCGCCTTCAATGACATCATCGGCTTGGCCAAGGCCACCTCGGTGGTCTATGTACTGGCGTTGCCGGAACTGTTTTACACGATCCAGGTGATCTACCGCCGCAATCTGGACGTCGTGCCGCTATTGATGGTGGCCACCGTCTGGTACCTGGTGCTGCTGACCTTCCTGTCGGTGATACAGGTCGGTGTTGAACGGGCGTTCGCACGTGGGAGCAATCGCAACGCACGCCCCCGCAGGCAGCGGGACCGACGCCCGCCGGCGGCAAGCAGCGCGCCGTTGGCGCTGCGCGCAGGCGGCAGCATCTCGATCCAGCACGTCGACAAGTTCTACGCGGAGCTGCAGGTACTCGATGACGTTTCACTGGAGCTTGGCGCGGGCAGCGTCACCGCCATCATCGGCCCCTCTGGTGCCGGCAAATCCACGCTACTGCGTACCCTCAATCACCTGGAACGGGTGGACGCCGGCTTCGTCAGTGTCGACGGTGAGCTGGTCGGTTACCGCCGCGACGGCGATGTCCTGCATGAATTGAAAGAAGCCGATGTACGCCGGCGACGTGCCGACATCGGCATGGTGTTCCAGAACTTCAACCTGTTCCCGCACCTGACCGTCCTGCAGAACCTCATCGAGGCACCAATCGCGGTACGCGGCGCAACACAGGCAGACGCCGAATCATTGGCGCTGGCGCTGCTGACGCGTATTGGCCTGTTGGACAAGGCAGACAGCTATCCACGCCAACTCTCTGGTGGTCAGCAGCAACGCGTCGCCATCGCCCGGGCGCTGGCACTGCAACCCAAGGTGTTGCTGTTTGACGAGCCCACCTCGGCACTGGATCCGGAACTGGTCAACGAAGTGCTGGCACTCATCGAGGAACTCGCCCGCTCGGGCACCACGCTGGTGATCGTCACCCACGAGATCGGCTTCGCGCGTCGCATCGCAGACAAGGTGGTCTTCATGGAAGGCGGCCGTGTGGTGGAGGTGGGCACACCGGCACAGCTGTTCGAACAACCACGACAGGCCCGCACCGCCGAGTTTCTTGCAAGCGTGCTTTGAACCCACTTCAGCCATCGGAGCCCACCATGCCTGCCCCCATCCGCCGCCATCTCGGCACGCTCATCGTCATCTCCGCGCTGGCCGCAGGTGTCGGGTTGATCCTCTACACCCGCGCGGGCGCAGCGCCGGACAACGCCGTCGCCGCGCCTGCGCCGGATGCAGCAGACAAACCGGTGCCGCATGCGCACGCCGACACTGCCGCAATCGCCCTGCTACCGAAAGACCATGTCTTCGCCACGCCGGGCGCCCTCACCATCGCCACCACCCCTGGCGCGCTACCGCTGGGCGACTACACCGCCGATGGCAAGCAGGTGATCGGCATTGAACCGGACATCGCCAGACTGATCGCTGATTCGCTAGGCCTGCGTTTGAACCTAGTGCCGGTGGCCTGGCCGGATTGGCCGTTGGGACTGGAGTCGGGCAAGTACGACGCGGTGATCTCCAACATCACCGTCACCGAGAGCAGGAAGCGCAAGTTCGACTTTTCCAGCTACCGCTACGACCTGCTCGGCATCTATACCCGCAGCGGCGGCCCGATTCGAGCAATCACCCAGCCGCGCGACGTTGCTGGGCTGAAGGTCGTCGTAGGCGCCAGCACCAACCAGGACCAGATACTTCGCCAGTGGGATGCACAGAACGTAGCCGCCGGATTGGCGCCGGTGGAGTATCAATACCTCGACGATCCAACCGTTGGCCGTCTGGCGGTGATCACCGGACGTGCGGACGTTTCATTCGAGCCCAATGCCACCGGCGCCTACGCCGCACGCGACGGCAAGGTGCGTCAGGTTGGCCTGTTCCCCGGTGGCTGGCCAAACGCAGCGTCCATCTCGGTAGCCACCCGCAAAGGCAGTGGACTGGCCGCAGCCATCACCCGGAGCCTAAACACCCAGATCGACAACGGCAACTACGCCACCGCGCTGGCACGCTGGAACCTGCAATCGGAAGCCGTGCCGCGTTCGCAGACCAATCCGCCAGGGCTGGCAGATCTGTGACGTCGACTGCGCATTGCACAAAGGACGCGAGCACATCGCTTATACAGATGCAGAACCACTGAAAGCGAACAACAAAAAAGGGCTCGCTTTTCTGCGATCCATTGAGATTTTTGTGGCCGAGGACGGCATCGACCCGCTGACAAGGAATTCTCAATCCCTGTTTCAGGCGTCCGAGCCCATCCAGCGCGATCCATGACTTCAACATAGGCAATAGATACTTCTGTATTTAGTCATCTTTAGCCGTCCTAGGCATTTCGAACCATGCCAGCCACGAACAGCAAACAGCTGTACCGTCGTCTGCCGCGGCAAGCAAGCGGGGACAGACTTTTGGCGGCACACACACAACGCACTCGCCGGCCTCCGGCCGCTTCAGAGCCTTATTGCACTGAGCTGATAGGCACCACGAACGTCTATTGGTGCAAACTCGGTGGTTTACCGGTCCACCGAGCAGTTGCCGAAGTAACAGCAGCCACCATGGACCGCGAAGCCCAGCAGGATCACCCAGCGGATACTCCCTAACAGGCCGCCACCCCGCCGACGTTGACCGCCATTGCCTTGGTTACCGAAAGGATCTTGTCGCATGCTTGGATTCCGTCTGGGCCGGGCTGGTCGTGGCCGACGCGCAGCAGGGCCACGCTGCGGTCGCCGGGCAGCGCGATGTGCTTGGCCTGGGCCAGCTTCAGCAGCGCATCCTTCAGGCCCTTGGACGAGACCATGTCACGCAGGCCACCTTCGCGTAGGGCATCGAGCTGGGCGATACGGACGCCCTCGATGCGCACCCGGGCGCCCTGCAAGGCGACCATTACGCCGCAGGGGCCGCTCAGCCTTGCCCTCGAGCGCCAAGTTGACCGCGACGCCAGCGATCTCGGCGGCCCGGGCCAATGCCTGGCGTTGGTTTTCCGGTTGCGCCATCACGCTGGCGGCCAGCAAGCGCAGCGCCGAGCGGGAACTGACCGAGGGTCTACTGGCATCGCGCAAGCACCTGGAAGCACTGCTTGAAGGCGGCGAATGGCCAGCCGCCTTGGGCGGCTGGCGCCGCGAACAGCTGTAGCCGGTACTGCGGCCTTTGTTGCCGGGCGCCTGAGCAACGCCGGGTGCAGCCGAGTGCATCCGGCAACCCGCTGGCGATTGCTGACAGCACGGGTACCGGGCAACTAGGGGCACTGAATCCAACTACTCAATCACCACGAAGGGACACAACGGGTTCTTCATTGACAGCACGGCAGGTGGGTATGAATGTCGCCACCTGCCCAACCAGCACCACTACCAGAACGCCGCCCAGCAAATAAACCGGCTGGATCACAGGGACTTCATAGAAACGCCCCAGCGCCAGATTCAGCAGCACTCCAGCGGCAGCGCCAAGCAGCCCCGCGAAGACCGATATCATCAAACTCTCCGACAGGAAGTACTGCAGCACGTCGCGCCTGCGCGCGCCGAGCGCACGGCGTATGCCGACTTGGACATAGCGCTGCCGCACCCAGAAGCTAGCCAGTCCATAGACACCTATCCCGGTGACCAGCAGCAATGCACAACCTGCACCGATGAACAGCGCAGCCATCGTCATGTCGTGCCTGAAATAGTTTCGACGCAGGTCTGGGTAGCCGATCGAGCGCCGCAACACCCGATTGCCCTCCACCCGCTTCATCGCAATGCCACCCTGCGCCAGCACGGCCTGCAGATGCGAAGGCTCCGTGCGGACCGCATAGATCACACGCGCAGCATCGGGGACCAACGGAAGCAGCACGCTGACGTCGTTGTCGCCCCCGGCGCTCAACACCGGCCGCGCAAGATGCGCCACCACACCGACGATCTGCAGCGGATGGCGACCATCGGCGTACATTATCCGGCCCACCGCATCCTGACCTGGAAACAACAGATCAGCAGTCGCTCTGGAGACAATCACTTCCCCTGCCTGGTAAAGGCCCGAGAAGTAATCATCGGCGCGCATTGGAACGTAGGCATCGGCACTGAAATCGCGACCGGCTTCAAGGCGCAAACCCAGCGCTGCCAATCCGCCGTTTGATACCGCAAACACAGAAACGCTGGTATCGACCAGACCCACCGCATCGGCTCCATCACTGGGAAGATTGGTCACACCTATCGTCCAACCGCTCTGCCCTAGCGGCAATGATGAAACCGCTGCGACCGTTGAGACAGCGGGCAGCTCGCGCAACGCCTGCAGATCTGCCTGCACCACGCTTGCAACCCGACCCACAGCGTCACCGACAAATTCTCCCTCGATGATGGCCAGCCCCGACTCTTCCAGCCCGGTATGGTAAGAAAGTGCCCCTAACCGCTGCACGAACAAGAACGCGATATTCGTCACCACCGCCACGGTCACGATGACCTGCAAGGCGACTATGACGACGATCAAACGGTGTCGACGTAACGCTCTGGCAACCAAGGGCAACTGCGATACGTTCATTGCGCGGCCTTCATCTGCATGACGATACGGGTAGACGCGGCACGTAGCGCGGGCAGTCCGGCAGCAATAAAGCTGCACACGCAAGCCATCGCCAGCGTGACCAGCACCATGCTCCAATCCATCACCGCCAATGCAGCGTAGCCATCGGGCTGCGTGCGCAGGAACCACAATCCCGACTCTGCCACCAGCACTGCAAAGCCACCTCCCAGCGCACCGATCAGCAACGCTTCAATCACCAACTGCAGCACGATATCCACGCGCCGGGCTCCCAACGCACGACGGATTGCGATTTCATGATTGCGTCGGCTCAAGCGCGCGTATAACAACGCGCAGATATTCACCACGCAGACAAACAGGAAAGCCAACGCCAGCGATAGCTGCAGCTTCACCTCAGCCGGCACGATATGACGTGCTTGCAGGTAGGCGCGCAACGGCAGGATGGCCGGCATCTGCGGCCGCTGGAACCGCCCTGAATCGGCTTGGCTCTGCACGTAGCTCTGCAGAAACTGACTGTATTCATCGCGTTTCCTGTCGCTGTCCAGCTTTATCCAGAACTGCAACCAGGTCGCCGATGGTCCTTGCAGGTTGCTGGAGTTGACAACGTCACCCCAGGAGAAAATGGCATTGCGCACTTCCAGGCCCAAAGCGATGGCGGTTTCAAGCGGAATGAAGAAGTCGTCCTTGCCGGCAAACACATCGCGCTGCATGTCGGTGTGGAAGCGAGGCGCAGGCAGCCAGTCGGCGGCAATGCCAACTATCCTGAAACCATGCCCGCTCAACGTTATCTGCTGGCCGACCAAGGGCGCTTGGCTGGCCAAGCGCCGCGCAAGGCTGGCACTGAGCACGATCACGTTGGCGTGATCGGCGTCATCGGCGTCGGTCCATCCGCTGCCTTGCAGCAGTTGGATGCCAAACAGGTCGAACACCCGTGACGTCGCGAACTGGCCCTCCACATAGGACAGATCATCACCCGGCGACTGGGCGGGAAGCAGCACCCTGCCACTGGCCAAGGCCACTTGCCCGTCCGCGGGCCCGCCATCCAGCAAGGCCTTCGCATCCACCCAGGTCAGGGAGATGCGCGGATCGGAGCCCTCTCGGGGCTTGGCCGTCAGCGGCAATGGATCAATGAACGGGTGGTACAACTGTGCACTGCGCCCGGGCAGTGGATCCCATGACATCACCCTGACCACGGTGAGCATGGTCATGCTTGCTCCAACCCCCAACGCCAACGCGACCAATAGCGCAGCGCTCATCATTGGCGACTTGGACAGGTTGCGCAGAGCCAACGCAAAATAGTGGGCAATCATTACCTATCCTCGCTACGTCAAACAATCTTCCGGAAACCCACCGTCTTGTTGCTGCAGAAAGCAGCTTGTCAGCAGGCAAGTACCGACCCACGCGCCGATGACAGCGCCTGCAGCCATGCAATCGCGTCCAGCTCGAATTGTGGAAGCACCTGTGCGGAACGCATGTAAGGAGAGAACGCATGGAACACCAGCCCTTGCGTTTGCTGGTACAGCAGCAACTCACCGGCCTCGGCGCGGAAAGCCTTGCGCGCCGCCAAGCATATCCGCTGCAGCTCAGCGTCGTCGGCGGTTCCTGCCCCGCCAGGTTGATCCGAACGACCCACACTGTCGCCGAAGAAATATGCAATCAACGGTTTGCCGAACGGACGCTCAACGAAAAACTGGTGCCGCGATTCTTCCGCCGCTGGCAGGTGATGTTCTTCCTTCCAGTCGAACAGTGACCAGACTGACTTCTGCATGGGGTTGTCGAGCCCTGCAATATCCGGCCTTTGATAACCAAACCCATAGCTGAAGCGAGGAACGCGGATGGAGGGAAGCGCCTGTTGAATCGACAACCATTGCGCGTTCAGCGGCAGCAATGAGCGCGACACACCACGTACGCCCTGGTCGTAAGCAAGGCTCATCGCACCTGCAAAATAGTTCTGAAGGCGCACATGCAACCACCGCTCATCACGTCGGTTCGTCTTGAGATAGCGCCCTATTCCGGTTCCGGAAAGGCTGAACAACCTGTTGATGACGTGACCCGGGCCAGAGGTACTGCCCTGATCACCCTCGACGGCCAAGTGCAGCATCTGTGGCCAAGCTCGGACTTCTAAACGGGGCAGCAATGCATCCACCTGCAAGATCTCCACATCGAGACTGTCGCGAAGTGTGGCGGCAATCCTGGCCACCGGATCTTCTGCATCGGCGTGAAGGATTGTGATCTTATTCATGAGCAGCTCCAACGCGATATTCGCTACGGATATCTGCCTGCATTTCATCAAGCAACGCGCCAAGTTCAGGATTCAACGGTGCGCGCCCGAGGAAAAGCGTGCTCAACCGCTGCTGCACGAGAAACCCCGCGGCGCATACCGCCAGCCTTTCCGTGAGATAGGCATGCACCTGGTCGTTGAGGCCATCGGCGATTCCAAGTCGCTTCCGATGCATCCGGTGACATACGTAGTAGACGAATGCGGCATGGATGAAGGAAGAGCCTGGTATCGGGTTGCCCGACCAAGGCGATACAACGCGGCAGCTGTCGTCATTGGCAGCAAAAAAACCGTTCGCCAGTTCCCACGCCCCCAAAAAACTGTGCGTACTCTCGTGCATAACTGATTCCATGCAGGCTTCGATGCTCACCTGCTGGCGATGCACATTCAACAGACGCAACGACCCTGGGTGACGCACGGCATGTTCGGAACCATGATGCACGGATGTTTCACTTTCCTCCTGAGACTTGCGGACAATGATCCGCCGCACAAACGTGCGGACGATCTGGCCATAGACCGGCTCGGCCTGGTCGATCATCTGCAACGCCTGCTCCAGCTTGAAAACGAGCGCCGTACGCTCGTCTGCAGTGAACGCAAGGCAGCGTTGACTCAGCACACCCGATCTACTTTCATGGAACCTCGCAGCGGGACTCTCCAGATCGATCGCTACGCAGTCTCCAATTATCGGTAATGACCGGATAGCCCAATCACCACGATCATCCTTGGCTGCCAGGATGTCTCCTGCAGGGCTGTACACCTCCCACTGCTGGGCCTGCTGCAGATACGGACTATCAAACCCTGACGCCACCTGCGCCAGCGCCAGTTCCCTGGAAACCAGATCATGGATGTCCAACAACGGATTAAGCTGATCGAGAAGTAGCAGTTCAGTCACACCATCCTTCGCGGACGACGCTCTTCTGAACGCGTGCTCCCATGCCATGCCCCTGTCGCAGAATTCGGGACTGAGCAGGACCCGAGCCTGGTGTCTTGGCGACAGCTGCGCGTAACTCGCGCGCAGGTTCTCCACCAGCAGCTGGCCCTGACCGGCTGCAAACAACGCCGACAAACGCTGCCGCATCGTGTCCAACCTGGCCCACAACATGGTGTCCGCAACGGCTGCGGCATTGCCTGCGGCTCGCGCCATATCCAACAAACCGCGTACCGCATCCGTACTACTCACTGCCCGATTGATCGCCGCACCCATATTCACGCTCAGTCCTTGTCAGCTCCGCATCGCACACGGCAGCCCCGACCATGCGGGGCTGCCGGACCATCACCGCGTCAAACGTTGAATGTGGCCGCGTCTGAGCCCAAGCTTGCGTCATCTTCCAGCGCAGCCTGCGACACCACGCCGTGGTGATGGATCTCATCAACGTGCTTGGGTTCGTCTTCAGCTTGCGCGTTGTCACCCACCACTGCCGTAAAGCCAGCTGTACCTGTGGCCGGGCTGATACGTGTTGCTGCAACCAGTTGCTGGTCAAGCGACGGAGAATCAACCGTGTTTGCGAATGCACCGCCGGCCGCACTACCAGCTACAACCATTGCCAGCGCGGAGAGGGCTTTTGGAAGCGTACGATTGTCAGACATTGCAGTACTCCTTCTTGGGGGGGATGGAACCACTACGACCGTCATGAGCAATGGATATCGCGAGCAAACGCGTTTCGCGCCTTTTAGCAACACCTGCCATGACCATCGGCGGCAGGGGCTGCGTTGCTGCACCGTCCGCACCCTCAATAGAAACAATCCCGGCCTGCGCTGCAAACGCTTTGCTGCGCTATGCACAGCAGCGATTTCCCAACCTGATGGCAACTCAGAAATAGGCTTTCATACTGGCCATAAGCGCTACCACCTGGGCGACAAACGACATCGGCAATTGCCGTGACAGTTCCAGCATTTCCTCTTCAGCCACGGCGCGGGATGAAGGTGGCCCGGCGGTATCCACCACCGCAACCATGCGCCCTTGTTCGCCATTGGCAAGCCAATCCAGGCTCACTTGCAACGTCGTGCTGAGTGCCTGCAGATGTGCGCGACTCGGCGCGAATGCACCGCCGCGTTCCCAATGACCAACCGTTGCCCGGTTCACGCCAATTGCCTTGGCGAGTTCGGTCTGCGACAAACCCAAGTTCACCCTGGCCGAGCGGATGCGCTCGGATATCGCCCGGGTATCCTCACCACTGTCCATGCTGCCTCCATGGCCGACACAAGCACCAACAAGACGGAAAGAATTCCGAGCGCAGACGCCAGCGTCCAATCATGTTTGGTTCTATACCTCACCGCAGCCAGCGGAGAACCTCTGCAAACAGCGGCACCAGCAGACAGACCCTGCGCGCTGAGCGGCACAGTGGCAAACATGCTGCCCATTCTGGTTAACCGTGCCCTGTGCGACAGAGGTAAACCTGCCCAAGCCAGCGAGCACCCCAAACGCTCAGGATGACGCCCCCGGGCAGAGCGAGCGTGCACCCACCGGCACCGCCATACCAGCCTGTCATCCCCAGAGATCCGCACCTGGGATTGGCACACAAGACGAGCAATTCTGAAAACAAAAAAAGCTCGCATTTCTGCGAGCTTTTTGAAATTTTGGTGGCCGAGGACGGAATCGAACCGCCGACACGGGGATTTTCAATCCCCTGCTCTACCAACTGAGCTACTCGGCCACTTTGTTTTGTTTTCGTCGGCGTTGCTGCCGTCGAGGAGGCGTATATTACGGAGCTATTTCGGTTTCGGCAAGACAATTTCACAAAAAATTTCACATCCGCCGAAAATTCCCCGAAATGCCTTGTGTAGCGAGGCTTCAGACGCAGAAGCCGCACAGCCGCATGGCGAAAAAATAGCCAGAACACCGGTTCCCAGCGCAAAAACGCAAAGAAGCCGCATCATCCGATGCGGCTTCTTTGCTTGAAGACTTGGTGGAGCGGAGGAGGATCGAACTCCCGACCTTCGCATTGCGAACGCGACGCTCTCCCAGCTGAGCTACCGCCCCACGCGGTGAACCGAGCATAGCGCTGTTGCCCGCGCCACGCAAAAGCCCCTAGCTGGACTCGCAGGACAGTTCGCCGAGCGAGGGGCTCGGTCAGCCTGCCAACGGCGCGGCAGGACCAAAACAACAACACAAACACAACTTGCCTATCAACAGGCCCGCACGCCGGGACAATTGAAAGCTCCGGCAGCGGATCACCGCACAACATCACTGCCCCACGTCAGCCAACGTGGACGATCCGCATCCAGCCTCCGCCCATCCCGGCGTCCTATCTTGGCGGTAAGCCAACTTACGGAAGCCGGTTCAATGCGTATCCAGCTGACCAAACGCCAGGTCGAGACCTATCAACCACAAGAGCGCCCCTATGAGATCCGGGATGCCCAGGTACGAGGACTGATCTTGCGGGTGCAGCCATCGGGCCATAAAGCATGGATCGTGTCTTGGGCGCACGGGAAGCGACGCACCATCGGACCTACGACTGCGATCCCGTTGGATCTTGCCCGCGCCCAAGCCACTCACGCCATCGCTGAGTACCTGCAATCGGGTTTACCCCGGATCGGACACAGCAAGTCCAACGCCCCTACCCTGCAAGACTTCATCGATCAGCGATATCGGGCTTGGGCGACGCTGGAACTCAAGCGCGGCCACATGTACGCCAATCGGCTGGAGCAAGTCTTCGCCGAACATCTGGACGACCCGCTGACTGGCTTCAACACCGCATGGGCTGATCAATGGCTACAGCTGCGTTTGTCTACCCCGACCGGCAAGACCAAATCCCCGCCTACTCGCTCGACTGCGGCACGCGATCTAGCCTGTCTGCGGGCTGCGCTGTCCAAAGCGGTCAGCTGGGGGCTGATTGCGACCAATCCACTGTTTGGCATGCGCATCAAGGGCGGACAGTCCCGCAAGGTCGTTCGCTATCTGTCGTTGGACGAAGAAGCGCGCTTGCGTACGGTCATGGCTGCACGGGATCGCAACATGATTGCTGCCCGCGTATCAGGCAACCGTTGGCGCGCGCTGCGACAAGAAGACTTGTATCCCGTTATCCCGGCAGACACCTATGGCGATCATCTGACGCCGGTCGTTTTGCTTGCCATGAACACTGGCATGCGACGTGGTGAACTGCTGTCGATGGCATGGGCGGATGTCGATCTGGAAGCCAAGATGCTGACGATCCGGGCTGAGAACGCGAAATCAGGGCGCCAGCGCCATATCCCGCTGAACATCGAAGCGCTGGACGTACTACAACGCTGGTCGACCCGCACTGGTGGACAACGAATCGGACGGGTGTTCAACGTCAACGACGTAAAAACCGGCTGGACGAAGCTGTTGGCTGATGCCCGCATCGAGCAATTCCGATTCCACGACCTGCGCCATCACTTCGCGTCCCGATTAGTCCGCGCAAGTGTCGATCTGAATACTGTCCGCGAGCTACTGGGCCATGCCGACATCACGATGACGCTTCGGTATGCACACCTGGCACCCGACACGCTCGCAGCAGCCGTTGCGAAGTTGGCTGCGTGACGTTGGCCCGCAATGATTACGAACCCTGCTGGCCCGCCAAGCGCTCCAATTCCGCCCGCATACGAGCACGTTGCTCAGCAGGCAGCTTCGCAAAGGCAAGAATCGCAGCAGCCAGATCGTCGTCCTCGGCGAACAAGAACGCCAACGGAACATCGAGCGCTTGGGCCAGCTCTGCCGCCTTGGTCATATCGGCTTGATTGACCTGCTGCTCGTAGCGATTGACCCGAATCGCGCCACGATTTTTGTCGCCGCCCTTATCCACGAGCCCTCCCAGCGCGCGCTGCGACAAACCCCGCAGATCGCGAGCTTCTTTCAAGCGCTTGGCAAAGGTGGCGGTTATGACTTCGGGCAAGGACACAAGCAGGCAACGGTGACTGAACCTCAAAGAGCATGACGTATATACCTCAGCAGTAGAATCATTTACCGTTACGGTATATAGCTTTGCACGGGGTCGTGTCGGTCGCAAGGGGCGCCCAGACCATCGAACCTCAATCTTCATCAATCACGGATGCCCCACCAAAGGACTGTCATGCGCTTGGTTCCTAGCTTGTTGCTGCTCGCCGCACTGCCCACCGTTGCGTGGTCACAAAACATCGCCCGCGAGTACGACCGCTTCAAAGACCGTTCTAGCAACACCATCAAGTTCGAGCTCTCGAGCATCGAGCAGCCAGGTCGGCGAGGTGTCACGTTTGATCTCAGCAACATCGTCGCCGGCAATCGCGCTACGGACAAAAGCGACACTTTCACCATCAATGCCATGGTGACCTACGACATGCGGTACAACGCGCAATGTGCGGGTACCAGCGTCGATCTGTTGGTGGACGGAAAGCCTTCATCAATGGCCGCCAGCATGCCTCCGGTCTTTCACCGAGGATTTGCAATCCTCTCCTTTGGAAAACCGCTGAGCTACAACGAAGCCGTGGCGTTCAGCAAAGCCAAGCTTGTCGAAATTCGTACATGCGACACGGTCTACACGCTTACTGGTGATCAGATGCTGCATGTATCTGGCTTCATGGAATCGATCCAGGGCTCACCGCCGTCCAACGCCGATTGAACATTCTTGGCGGAACGCGTTGAACGAAACACTTAAAACAAGGGGAAATAGCAATGTCAGATGCTAACAGCGGCGGAAATCCGTATCAGTGCAGCGCATGCGGAGCCGCGATTCCGTCCAATCGGCAGTCCACCAATTGCCCGAAGTGCTACGCCAAGCTGCCAAAGGAACTAGTAGCCAAGCTGCAAGCTGAAGCACCCACCAATCCGAGCAAGGGCTCAACCGACGCATGCATTGGGCTGGGCGTGATCGCGCTGTGCGCGGGCTTGTACTTCCTGATCAATCCAAGTGCGAACGGATACAGCAACGTCGCGAATGCGCATGCACTTGCGTTGGGACAAGCATTCACCGTCGCCGGTGCGGTGTTGCTGGGCTTTGGTATTCGCCCGCGCTGATCGTCGAATCGTTACGTACAAGGGCGCGTTGGCAGCGATGTCAGCGCGCCTTTTGCGTTGCTGGGCATGCGGAGCTCGGCTGGATTGATTCCCGCGATTCATGACTTCGGATTGGGGGGGCACGCCAGAACGTCTGTAACGCTCATGGTGCTTCGTCCACCCTTACACGCATCCATCGCAACCCCGGATCGAAGTACGCCCCACAAGCACGCTGGTGCGCTTCAGTGCGACGTGCGTTTTCCAGGCTCAAATGCAACCGATTCGGCATTGCACGCATGTTCTGACTACACCGATTGCAATCGCACACAACGTCGCTTTTCAACGCACGCCAGACTGGCTGTGCAGCTTTTGGTGCTTCGCCTACACCTTCACTGCTACCCATGTAGCGATGCGATACGGAGTGCGGCAGGTGCGTACTGAGGAGCCCTGGTGCACTGCGTTCCCGCAGCGCGCGAATGCGGATGACCCGTGTCCACGACAGAAGTCCTAGATGGGATGCCGGAATCGCTATCCGTTGCAGGCGAAGTGGAGCACCGGGGCGGGCAACTCCATAGAGAGCGTCGCATAAGCCTATGTTTTTAAATATGAAATTCGGCACCCATTATATTATGAATGAAAAATAAACACACAGATTAGCTTCGTCAGTTCCCTCGATATAACACTGATCTCTACACACCGAGAAATCAGGATGACGACCAAGGAAAAAACCAAGACCAAGACCAGCAAGACCACCAAGCGGACCAACCCGGCGCGGAAAAAGAAGTCCGTCAAGAACCGGGTCGAGGCACATCGCCGGAACAGCATCTACGCCAAGGTGCTCGCTACCACTGATCCCGAGCAGCGACGCGTCGCCGAAGGGGGCTTCCAGCGAACATACATCGCACCGGAACTGCTTGCCAAAGAGGCCGCATGCCATCAAACCCGATGGATCAGCCATCGGTACATGACACCACTGCAAGCCACCCAGCAGTTCACCAGCGACTACATCGCTGCCTACCGACGTGTGTGGGCGCGCCATTTCAGCGCCAACGAAGCGCCCGGCAAGCAGCCCGTGGAAGCTAGCTTTGCTATGAACGACTTGGCAGATATGACTTCGTTGTGGCAAGCCCGACAGGAAGCAGATTCCCGAAACATGCCATACGATCTGTTCTGCGAGATCATCATGGAGCGCTGGATCGTAGGCCGGAAAGCCAAGCAGCCTCCGCTGCCCAACCAGTTGTGTTCCGGGAAGTTGTTCAACGGCTGGATGCGTGGACACCCTACATGGGCTGAAACCAGTGAGCGATTGTTCTTGCCGGATTGGGATGAGCGGTTTTTTGTCGAGCCGATTAGCGACGATCCCGTCCATGCGGCAGCAATGCGGATGTTGCATGCCGATGTGTTGTACGCCAAAGATCGTCCTGCACGGTTGGCACGATATCTCAGCGTGGGCGGCCCATTGACGGAAGAGCGTGCCGGGACGATGTTTGATCCGGATTTGATGCGTGATGCGATGGCGCTAGTCGGCGAGTCAGCCGATGTGGGCAAAGCGTCTGATGCCTATGTTCCTGCATGCATCGGCAATCGGACTAACGAGCGCGGTGCACCGTGCCATTCTTGTCAGTTCGCGGTGCAATGCTCAGCGCTCAAGCGTAAGGTGACGCGCAAGCTGATCGCAATTGGCGGCTCGGGTGACCCGCGCGCTGATCGCAGGCGTCGGCAGAACCGGGATAGTCAACGCAGGCGTCGCGATAAACTGCGGCGCGAAACGGCTGCGAAAGTAGCTGCTTCAAGCGCCCCCAGTGATATGGGAGGCAAAATGTCAGCCGCTCCATAGAAGCTACAGATCAAGAGCAATCTTCTTCTACGAAGAAGATTAAAATCTATGCGGCCTGCACTTTGGGACGTACCGAGCCTGGACCCAACGGCACTCGGGCCTTCGGCCCTCGCACCTTGGGTCCAGATGCGCGTCCCTTCGGGCCGCGCAGAGTCTTGATTCCGGAATTGTTGAAGGAGGTGGAGGCGGGGAGCTTTGATAAGCCAGAGCCAACGTCACTTCGGGCCTTCGGCCCTCGCTCCTCGGCTCTGTTGCGCGCCCTTCGGGACGCGCAATGGATTTCATTCCGGAGGGTTTGGTGGAAGGGAAAGTTGCTGGAAAAAACCCTCGCAGCTAAAACCCTTCCAGCGGCCCTACAAGGCCAACACTAACCATTCAGGCAGAGGCTACGCTGCGCACACCTGCGGTGCGCACAGCGAGGCCCTGGCGAGCTTTCAGGGGCATTGAATGTACCAATCGTCGCGGAATACTCAGGCAGTTCCGTCGCTGGTACGGACGCCCGCCCAAGTATGAAGCTTTTCGACGATTTGACCTGATACATGCGGAATCGCCGCAAGCAGCGCCATCCCAACCATGCAGAATTTAAGCCCATGCTTTCGCCCGCAATCCGGTCACTGATCTTTCATTCCGGCCTATGACGGCGTGACTGCACCGGCGTTCTGCAGCAGCACTCCATAGCCAGCTTGCTGGCGATACCCGACGCCCTCCCGCCTACGAAGTCGTAAAACGCACAACAAAGCTGCACCGTTACGCATGCACATCACCGCGCCGCTGGCCCAGGTGACTCCGCGACCACGCCGATCATCGCAGCCAAGCGGCTGCTTGAGTGCTTTTGCCCATGTAAAGCCCACGCCAAACGCATGCTCGATGCCGACAGCGCGCGACACGTGGGCGGCGGTGGCTTGGTGGGTGCCTGCTGCGCCAAGGCTTTGAAGCCATGTATGAAGTACTGGCGTGGGATTAGCCTTGCACCTGTGCCGAAGTTCGCGAACGCCCCAAAACCAAGCAGCAGAAGCGCGGAACTAAATCGTTGCGGGCTCCGTGCTCGGGCCTCACAGGCGGGCCCACGGCTTTGGTTGCGCACATCCGTATTGCAGGGAATAATGTCATCATTTTGATGATATGGAACGCTTGGCAATCTGCGGACGTAAAACTATCCGCAGTTCTTTGAGCGTCCACCTTGGAACAGGATCGATCAGTGACGTCCCCCCAGCGTATCGACAACCTGAACCACGCTCTGCGCGAACGGATCGCCTACATCGATTTCAGACTCTACTTCTTCGGTGAGATTGGTCGCCCCGATTTGATCCAGCGCTTTGGCGTTGCGCCTGCGGGGGCAACACGCGATTTAGGGCTGTACCGCGAGATTGCGCCGCAGAACATCAGCTTCGACGGTAGCAACAAGATCTACCGCATCGGCAAGACGTTCGCTCCGCTCTTCGAACACGCGACGCAGCGTGTCTTGTCGGCCCTTGCTCTTGGGTTTGGTGATGGAGTGAATGTCGACTCGCAACCGTTGTTGCCGTGCGAGTCACCCTCCGCCCTGAACAACCCCAGGATGGATGTGCTTGCCCCGATCTGCCGGGCGATCCACGCCAAACGGCCAATCGCCGTTCGCTACCACTCAATGAGCAGCGGCGAGTCCGAGCGGGTCATCGTGCCGTTTGCACTGGTGGATACAGGCCTGTGCTGGCACGTCCGCGCCTTCGACCGCAAGAGCGCCGAGTTTCGCGACTTCATCATCACCCGCATCGAAGCGCCAACCCTGCTCAACGATGAGCCACGTGCCAACGAGCGCCCTGATAACGACATCCAGTGGACGCGCATCGTGGAGCTGGACTTCGTGCCGCACCCACGACTTGAGCGCCCCGAGATAATCAAAAGGGATTACGGGATGGCCGACGGCTCGATCCGCATGCGCTTCCGTGCCGCCGTCGCGGGCTACATGCTGCTGCGCTGGAGCGTCGACTGCTCGCCCGACCACAGCCTGCGGGGCCACGAGTACCGTCTCTGGCTGAAAGATCACCTGGCGCTTTATGGCGTAAAGAATGCGCTTCTAGCCCCTGGTTATAGATCTCCAGATTCACAAAACATCATGGGCAAGGCCGACTGATGCGCCGCACCAATACAGAACAACCGAATTTGACTGGATTCCCTACATGCCCTTAACCCTGCCACAGCTTGAGCGCCACCTCTTCAAAGCCGCCGACATCCTGCGCGGCAAGATGGATGCCTCCGAGTTCAAGGAATACATCTTCGGAATGCTGTTCCTCAAGCGCTGCTCCGACGTGTTCGAGCAGCGCCGCGCCGAAGTGATCCAGCTTGAAATCGATGTAGGCAAGACGCCCGCCGAGGCGGAAGCCTCAGCCGAGAACAAGCGTTGGTACAAGAAGGACGGCTACTTCTGGGTGCCCAAGGAATCGCGCTACAGCTACCTGCTCGACAACTCGCGCCAGGCCAACGTCGGCAGCCTGCTGAGCAAGGCCCTGGCCGGGATCGAAGGCGAAAACGTCAGCCTGTACGACGTGCTGGAGCACATCGACTTCACCCGCAAGATCGGCCAGAGCAAGATCCCTGATATCAAGCTGCAGCAGCTCATCACCCATTTCAGCCTGCACCGCCTGCGTAATGAAGACTTCGAGTTCCCCGATCTGCTGGGCGCGGCCTACGAATACCTGATCGGCGAATTCGCCGACTCGGCGGGCAAAAAAGGCGGCGAGTTCTATACCCCGCGCTCGGTGGTGCGGATGATGGTGCGGCTCATCAAGCCCGAGCTCAAGCACGACATCTACGACCCCTGTTGTGGCTCCGGCGGCATGCTGATCGCCGCCAAAGAATACATCGACGAGCACGGCGAAGACGGCCGCAAGGCCAACCTGTTCGGGCAGGAGTTCAACGGCACCGTGTGGTCCATCGCCAAGATGAACATGCTGCTGCACGGCATCAGCACCGCCAACCTGCAAAACGAGGACACCCTGGCCGAGCCGCAGCACGTAGAGGGCGGTGAGTTGATGCACTTCGACCGCGTGCTCACCAATCCGCCGTTTTCCATCCACTGGGGCAATACCGAGAAGGATGCCGACGGCAATGCCGCCTGGAAGCCCAAGTTCGAGGTTGAGCGCTTTCCCTACGGCCAGGTGCCACTCGGCGCCAAGAAAGCCGACCTGATGTTCCTGCAGCACATGCTGGCCGTCACCCGCGACGGCGGCATGGTGGCCACGGTGTTGCCCCACGGCGTGCTGTTCCGCGGTGGCGAGGAAAAAGCCATCCGCGCCGGCATCATTGAGGACGACCTGCTCGAAGCCGTCATCGGCGTCGCGCCTAATCTGTTCTACGGCACCGGCATTCCGGCCTGCATTCTGGTACTGCGCCAGCGTGTGCAGAACGGCGCCAACCGTGTCAGCGGCAAGCCCGCCGAACGTCAGGGGAAGGTGCTGTTCATCAATGCCGACCGCGAGTTCTTCGAAGGCCGCGCCCAGAACTACCTACTGCCTGAGCATATCGAGAAGATAGTCACCACCTTCGACGAATTCCGTGCCATCGATGGCTTCTCGGCCATCGTGGACAACGCCACGCTCAAGGCCAACGACTACAACCTCAACATCCGCCGCTACGCCGACAACGCACCCACACCCGAGCCGCACGACGTCCGCGCCCATCTTGTGGGCGGCATCCCCAAGGCCGAGGTGGCCGACAAAGCCAGACTGTTCAGCGCCCACGGGCTGAACCCGATTGACCTGCTGGTGGAGCGCGACGCCAAGTATTTCGACTTCGCGCCCACCCTCGATACCCGGAAAGCGCTTAAGCCGGCCATCGAAACCAATGCCAGCCTGGTCGCTAAGGAAGCTGCCGTCCGCGCCGCGTTCGAGCAATGGTGGAAAGACCACAGCGCCCGCGTTACCGCACTCTCAGGGCAGATGGACAACGCTGCCAGCCTTGTCGAACTGCGCAACGACCTGCTGGCCAGCTTTAGCCAGAGTCTGGAGGCCATCGGCCTGCTCGACCCCTTCCATGTGCGCGGCATCGTGGCCGGTTTCTGGTACCAGACCAAGTACGACTTCCTCACCCTGATGGCGCGCGGTGCCAAGGGCGTGGCCGACGCCTGGCGCACCAGCATCGTCACCGCCCTGGAAGACAAGGCCAGCAAGGAGAGTCCGCTGGAGCACAAGCTGGTCAAGTTCCTGATGAGTGATTTCGTGGATGCCATCACCGAGCTGGAAGCCAAGAAGGCCGAACTGGACAGCCAGATCAAGGCCGCTAGCCCGAAAGATGCCGAGGGCGGGGATGGTGAAGCCGCCGAGGCAGCAGAGGACGATGCGGACGAAGAGAACGCCGTAGACGAAACCCAGCTCAAAGCCTGGAAAAAGGAACTCACCGCCGTCAAGAAGCAGCTCAAGGCCAAGAACGACAGCTTCAAGCAACACATCGGCGCGGCTGTTGACAGACTAACGACGGAAGCTGCCGCTGACTTGCTGCTGACCATCCTGCACAACGACATGCGGGCCATCGTCGAGCACTACATGGCCGCGCAACGCAAGAAAATTGTCTCTTCGTTCGAAAATTGGTGGGATAAGTACCGGGTGACGTTGACCGAGATCGAAGGCAAGCGGGATGAAGCGTCTAAGGCGTTGCAGGAGTTTTTGAAGGGGCTCAAGTATGTCTGAGCCAGTGAATGTCCTACCCCGCCACCAATACGGCACCTTCCTGAAGCAGTTGCCTAACGACTGGGAGCAGAAGGAGATCACTCACATTGGGGCCGTTGTCGGCGGCGGCACACCGTCACGCGAGGTGCCATCCTTCTGGCGGGGGTCAATCCCATGGGTAACGCCGGGCGAAGTCAGTGGCGGAGAGGCCAAGCTGCTCCACGATACGAACGACTACATCAGCGCATCGGGCCTGGCAGGTAGCGGCGCGAATCTGCTACCGGCCGGGTCACTGCTAGTAACAACGCGAGCCACGCTGGGCGCCCGCGTTATCAATGCGGTGCCCATGGCAACAAACCAGGGCTTCAAGTCCGTTGTATTCAAAAGACCCGAGGAGGCCAGCTACTACTTCCACCTCTTTGAAAAGGTGAAATCCGAACTGGTGCGTCGCGCATCGGGAACCACTTTTTTGGAAATTTCTGGTGCTGAGTTTGGCGCCATCAAAGTGCCCAGCCCGTCGCCGAACGAGAAACTGAAGATCTCCGAGATTCTCGACACCCTCGACATCGCCATCCAAGAAACCGAGGCGATCATCGCCAAGCTCAAGGCCGTCAAGCAGGGCCTGCTGCAGGATCTGCTAACACGCGGCATCGACATCAACGGCGAACTGCGCCCACCGCAGTCTGAGGTACCGCATCTCTACAAGGAGTCGCCGCTGGGGTGGATTCCGAAGGAGTGGGATGCCCATGTTTTCGGCGACACCATCGAGCACATCATCGACTTTCGTGGCCGCACTCCGAGGAAACTCGGGATGGATTGGGGTGGCGGCGACATCCTTGCACTCTCGGCCAACAACGTGCAGCCCGGCGGTATTGACGTCAGTCGCGAGGCTTACTTCGGTGGAGAACGCTTGTATAACAAGTGGATGACAAGCGGTGATGTGCGTAAAGGTGACGTCCTGCTTACTATGGAAGCACCTCTTGGCAACGTGGCGCAGATACCCGATGACTCTAGGTACATCCTGAGTCAGCGCGTGATTGATCTTCGATTCAAGCCAGGCATGGTGCTGAATGACTTCGCTTTCTGGCAAATGCAAAACACTGAATTCCAGCGGGCGATGGTCAAACGATCGACCGGCAGTACCGCTACAGGGATTCAACGCGCGGAGCTGGTCAAACTGCACTTCAAGGCGCCCCCCGTCGATGAACAGTCGTGGATCGCACAAAGAATCTTCTCGGTGGAGCAGAAACTGGCAAGTGAATTGGTGGCGCTTGAGAAACAGAAGCAGGAAAAGTCCGGCCTCATGGACGACCTCCTCACCGGTCGCGTCCGCGTCACGCCGTTGCTGGCTGAAGCCGCACAACAAGATGGGAGCGCCTGATGGGCCGGGAACTAGATGATGTCGAAAAGCCGTTCGTAGCCCAGTTGCAGGCGCTGGGTTGGACACACATTGAAGGCAGCATTGACGCCCCGGCAGTGACCGGCCGCACCGACTTTGCCGAAGTGATCCAAGAAGGGCTGCTGCGTGAAAAACTTTGCGCGCTGAACTTTGGCCCTGACGGTGCCCCTTGGCTGGACGAGGCGCGGGTGGATGAAGCTGTGGCAGCCATCAGCCGTCTGGGCACGCAGAAGCTGATGGAGGCCAATGAGAAGGCCACCGCCTTGTTGATCCGAGGCTTGACTGTGGATGGCCTGCCCGGCTGGGACGGTGGACGCGGCCAGACGATACGGTACATCGACTGGGACACCCCGGCCAACAATCGCTTCACGGTGATCAACCAGTACCGTGTCGATTGCCCGCCGGGCTTCAATAGCGGCAAGGCCTTCATCGTGCCCGACTTGGTACTGCTGGTGAACGGCATTCCGCTGGTGGTAGTGGAGTGCAAGAGCCCGTCCGTCCCCGAGCCCCTAGCCGAGGCGGTGGATCAGCTGCGGCGCTACAGCAACCAGCGCAAGGCCGCCTTTGAGGTGGACGACAACGAGGGCAACGAGCCCCTGTTTGCCACCAACCAGTTGCTCGTAGCCAGTAGCTTCGACGAGGCTCGGGTGGGCTGCGTGGGCGCGGCCTTTGAGCACTATGCCCAATGGAAAACGGTGGTCGGCCCGGAGGGTTCAGGCAGCGAGATTGAGGTGGCGCAGGCGCTGGGCAAGGCGCCCATTTCCGAACAGGAACGCTTGATCGCCGGGTTGCTCACCCCTGCTCATTTGCTGGATGTGGTGAAGAACTTCATGTTGTTCATGCAAGCAGGCGGCCAGACCATCAAGACCGTGTGCCGCTACCAGCAGTACCGGGCGGTGAACCGGGCGATTGCGCGCCTCAAAACCGGCCTGACCCGGCTGCAGCATGGCGAGCACGACCAGCGCGGCGGCATCATCTGGCACACCCAGGGCTCGGGCAAGAGCCTGACCATGGTGTTCCTGGTGCGCAAGATGCGCGCGGAAGCTGACCTGCGGCGCTTCAAGGTCATCGTCGTCACCGACCGCAAGGACCTGCAGGGTCAGTTGTCGGTGACTGCCACCCTGACCGGCGAAGTGGTGGACGTGGCTGAGAGCACGGCGGGCGTGAAAGCGCTGGCGCGGCGCAAAGGGCCAGGGCTGATCTTTGCCACCATCCAGAAATATCGCGACCCGGATACAGCAGGTGATACTCCGCTGACGGCCGGCGATTTGCCCAAGGTGGAAGAACCGAAGGCTACTTATAAAGCCGACGAAAAATTTGAGGTGCTGAACGAGGACGACAGCATCCTCGTACTGGTGGACGAGGCGCACCGCACCCAGGCGGGCGACCTGCACGCCAACCTGCTGGCGGGCCTGCCCAACTGCGCGCGCATCGGCTTTACCGGCACGCCGATCATCATGGGCGACAAGAAGCGCACCCATGAAATTTTTGGCGAGTTCATCGACCGCTACACCATCAAGGAAGCCGAGGCCGACGGTGCTACGGTGCCGGTGCTCTACGAGGGCCGCACGGCCAACGGCGCAATCAAGGACGGCGCCAGCCTGGACGAGCTGTTCGAAGACCTGTTCCGCCAGCACTCGCCGGAGGAGCTGGAGGCGATCAAGAAAAAGTACGCCACCAAGGGCCACATCTTTGACGCCCCGGCGCTGATCGCCGACAAGGCCCGCGACATCCTTCGCCACTACGTGACCAACATCCTGCCCAATGGCTACAAGGCGCAGGTGGTGGCGTATAGCCGGTTGGCAGCGATTCGTTATTTCGAAGCCTTGCGATCAGCCCGCGATGAGTTGCTGGCCGAGGCCAACGCGCTCTCGCCCGAGGACAAGGCGCTGGATGACGAAGCGCTATGTCAGCGTCCTGTGAGCATGCAGGCGTTAGTGCAGGCTTGGCGCTGGCGCGACACACTGGCGCGCATTGAGTTCGCGCCCATCATTTCTGGCAGCAACAACGATGACCCAGCGTGGAAGCAATGGACTGACGGGGCTGCACACGAGCAGCTGATCAAGCGCTTCAAGAAGCCGCTATTCCATGCCAAGCCAGAGAAGACCGACCCATTGGCCTTCCTGGTGGTGAAGTCGATGTTGCTCACCGGCTTTGATGCGCCGATTGAGGGCGTGATGTATCTCGATCGCCCGATCCGCGAGGCGGAGTTGCTGCAGGCGATTGCCCGCGTCAACCGTACCGGCTTCGGCAAACGTTGCGGCATCGTAGTGGACTACTACGGCGTGGCACAGCACTTGAAGGAGGCGCTGGCGGCCTACGCCGATGAGGACGTGGAAGGCGCGCTGGCCAGCCTCAAGGACGAGGTGCCGGTACTGCGCGACCGGCATCTGCGCGTGGTGGATCTGTTCCGCCGGCGCGGCATCGAGTCGCTGGAGGACACCGAAGCCTGTGTCGAGGCGCTGGGTAGCGAGAAGTTGCGCGCCGAATTTGCCGTCAAGCTCAAGGCCTTCCTCGGATCGCTCGACACAGTGTTGCCGCGGCCGGAAGGATTGCCCTATTCCGGCGACGCCAAGCGCCTGGCCTACATCTACGCCCGCGCCCGCAACCGCTACAAGGACACGCCGGTACTAGGTAAGGATGTCGGCGCCAAAGTACGCAAGCTGATTGACGACCATGTGATCTCGCTGGGTATTGACCCCAAGATCCCGCCGATTCAGCTGACCGATGCCCAGTTCGACACGCACGTTGCGCGGGCCGCGAACGACCGTGCCAAGGCGTCTGAAATGGAACACGCAATTCGCTCGCACATCCGCAAGCACACCGATGAAGACCCGGTGCTGTATCGCAAGCTCTCAGAGCACTTGAACGATATTCTCAAAACACTGGGCGAAAAGTGGACCGAGGTGATCTCGCAACTGCAGAAGATCATCGACGAGCTGCGCACGGGCAAGGCGGGGAGCGCCGATGCACCGAGCGACTTGCCCGAGCATTGCGCGCCCTTCCTGCGCACCGTGCTGGACGTGGTGTGTGCTGGCCAGGCACCCACGGCAGCCGAGTCGCTGCGACTGAAGGATGTGACCGTGGATCTGGTGGATCTGCTGGTGCAGGAGCTGCAAAGCAACCGCGATATCTGGAGCCCCCATAAACGTGCGGCACAGGAAGACCTGAACACGCAACTGTTCGAGCACTTGATGCGCCTGCGGCCACCGTTGGTGGACACCGACAAAGCGGGCGTGCTGGCGGACAAGTTGATGGAGCAGGCACGCGCCAGTCACGACAAGTTGGTGCAGGTGTAGAGCCATGCTGGCAACCCTGAAATCTATCCGCCACCATGCGGACACCCCTGCGACCGAGGCAGAGACAGAGACAGAGGCTAGCTTCCAGGTGGACGACTTGCTCTTCACGATACGGCGCAGTGCCCGGCGTCGGACAATGCAAATCACCGTGGAAAGAACGGGGGAACTGATTCTGAGCGCACCGCCTGAAGTTGGCATCGACCAACTCCGTGACTTTGTCAGCGAGAAGCGCTTCTGGATCTATACCAAGCTTGCCGAGAAGGACCGATTGCAACGCAAGGTGCCGCGCAAAGAGTTCGTTGGCGGCGAGGGCTTCCTGTATCTGGGGCGCAGCCATCGGCTGAAATTGGTGGATGAGCAAGACGCGCCCCTGAAGCTGGTGAATGGCCGCTTTGCGCTGCACCGCGATGCGCAGGCAGGCGCACGGGAGCACTTCATCCGCTGGTATAGCGAAAGGGCTCGCCTCTGGCTGTCGGCCCGGGTGGCCGACTACCAGTCACGCATGGAGGTGGCGCCTGCCGGCGTAAAGGTGCAGGACCTCGGTTATCGCTGGGGTTCTTGCGGCAAGGGCGACTGGCTGTACTTCCACTGGAAGACCATCTTACTGCCAGCCCGTATAGCAGAATATGTGGTGGTGCACGAGATCGCCCATCTGCACGAGCCACACCACACCCCTGCCTTCTGGCTGCTCGTTGAGCGCGCAATGCCCGACTATGCGCAGCGGAAGGCCTGGCTGGCCGAACACGGAATCGATGTTGAGGGGATATAAGAAGACATGGCGGACTATTTCACCAGTGACCACTTCAAACTGCTGAACAAGTGGAAGGGGCAAAAGCATGACGCCTCTAATCCTGAGCAGAAGCGAGCCTATGACGCCTTGAAGCAAGCCTACGAGATCACTGAGGAGTGGGCAAATAAGCTGAAGGTCGAGCTGTTTCCCTTGGGGTACGTTGAGTGTCGCAAGCGCCCGACAAATCAGGGCAACAACTTTGCCGCCTATAACTGGGCGCGTATCTATCCGGCAGCGGATTCCCCCAAGAAATTAGCTTATACGGTAGGGATCGATGCGGTCCATGGTTTTGTGGTCAAGATCGATACGGTCGGGCTTGAAGATGGCGCGCCCGTTCGTCGTGACTACCTTGCACTGCGCGGCGGCTACGACAACGCGTCGCCCATTGTCGCCATGCTTTCGATGTCAGAAGGGCTGGGCAAATCGCTGGCTGAATTGGCCGACTGGAGCGTCGAGGCCATTCGAAAATTCCGGGTCCGCTATGACGAGGTAGTGACCAAGCTGGATTTGGGTGAAAAGCTCAGCGACGAAGACCTGCTTAAGCACTTCGATGGCAAGCCCGCCTTCAAAACCTTCCGGGCTTCTTGGTCGGCGCAGGACGTGGCTACGTTTTGCCGACTATCCAGAGCCGTTCACGCGGCGGGGCTGGATTGGTGGCACATGGGCAAAGGGATTCAGGTGCGCTTTGGCCGCAAGAGCCCTGGCAGTGAGCGTGCGATCGGCGTGCTCGGTGTGATCCGTGGCTCCCGCACCCGAAAGATATCCTGGACACGTGATGTCGGTGCCGTGCCCAAGTTGAACAGGGAACTACTGACCGATGATCTGGTGGCGAAAATTGAAGCCGCCTTGGTCGCCGAGCGTGAAATGCTGGACGAGTGGTTGGTGTTGGAAACCGAACGCCCAGGCCTGTGGCCTGACCAACTTCGGGATGACCCCACTGAGTCCGACGAGGAATCCGATGACGAGGAGCCAACGATGGATGCAGTCGTCACGCAAGCCTTCAATCGCATTTACTATGGGCCGCCCGGGACCGGCAAGACTTACGAGGTTTCCAAATTGCTGCGGCGGGACTATGAGCAGGCGACGACCTCGGTGTCGGCGGTAGAATGGCAGAGCCAATTTATCGCTGACAGGATTGTTCCGCTGAAGTGGTGGGAAGCTGCTGTTCTGGCGTTGGTTGACCTTGGCGGCAAGGCCAACGTGAGCCAGCTTTTAGCGCACCCCTTCATCGATGCGCTGGCCACGGCCAAAGGCCGCAGGGACAACGTGCGGCAGACAATCTGGACGACGCTGCAGCAGCGCACGGTTGATGAGTCCACGACCGTCAAGCAGAAGCTGCGTTTTAGCCCGCAGGTGTTCGACAAGAGCGACGAGCGTGTCTGGCACCTCGCGGGTGAATGGGAGGACGCCTGTGCCGACCTCGTCGCCTTGCTCAAGGAATACCAGGCTGGCGCTCAGTCTTCGGAAATCCTCCGTCACTACAGCTTTGTCACGTTCCACCAGTCATATGGCTATGAGGAATTCGTGGAAGGCCTACGCCCAGTGCTGGACGACGATACTGAATCGGGTGCTATCAAGTACGAAATACGACCTGGCGCGTTCAAAGATCTGTGTCGCAAGGCGCGCCTAGCACCGGATCAGCGCTTTGCCATGGTCATCGACGAAATTAACCGGGGCAATATCAGCAAGATATTCGGCGAACTGATCACGTTGATCGAACAGGACAAGCGCGAGGGTGCGGAAAACGCCATCTCTGTCACATTGCCGTACTCGGGCGAAGCCTTCTCGGTACCCTCTAACGTTGACATCATCGGCACAATGAACACGGCAGACCGATCATTGGCCCTGCTTGATACAGCGTTGCGTCGCAGGTTCGACTTTGTGCCCGTGCTGCCTGATGCTCGTGATGAGGCGGGTGCGCCACTTTTTGACCTACGGGTGACATTGGGCGGGCATGTGATCAATATCCCGCGAATGCTGTCGGTTATCAATCAGCGCGTCGAAGCACTTTACGACCGAGACCATTGCATTGGTCATGCTTACTTCACATCGCTTGCGGAAGTGCCTGATGGCGATGAAAGGCTGGTGGCGTTGTCGCAGGTCTTCAGCAATCGCATCGTCCCATTGCTCGAAGAGTATTTCTTTGAAGACTGGCAAAAAATCCGGCTTGTGCTGGCAGATAACCAGAAGCCCGAAGCGGCGCGGTTTGTGATTGACAGCCAGGATCACGAAGAGGACTTGGCGCGCTTGTTCGGCAGCGATCACGGGCTAGACAGCTATGCCACCAAGCAGCGCTACGTGGTTCAGGATGCGTCTTTCACCAACCCAGACGCCTACATCGGTATCTACCAGACGCTACCAGCCTGATGAGTGGCTTGACGATTTACGAGTTTGACGCCCTCGCATCAGCTGGGGAAGATTTCTCGGGTATCGATGGTGTGCATCGGGTTCCGGCAAGCGTATTTGGCTGGCTTGAGAACCAATGCTTGCGCGTTGCGGACGCGGGAGATGCCGCCTGGCTGCGCTGGGCACAGCGTCGTGGGCGCCGCGTTATTCAGGTAACCAGCTTTGTCGGCGTCATTCGCGCGCCGGACGGATACCAGATTGAGGTGCTGCCTAAAGTCGGCAAGGCCATCGGTGGGGGACCAGTCGAGGCGCGTCAGTTGCTGATTGATATGTTGTGCTGTTTGCATGGATTTCGGCATGTGCTGACAGACAGCGCCAAGCTATCCGCCGCCCGGATGCCGCTACTGGAAATTTTCATCAGTGAGTTTCTGCGCACTGTCGAGCATATCGTCAAGCGGGGACTTCGGAGTGACTATCGCCAGCGGCAGGACAACTTGTTTGCCTTGCGTGGCAAGCTCCTGGTGTCGCCACATTTGCGGCAGAACATGTTTAGGGCAGACCGGTTCTTCACCGAGCACGATGAGTTTTCTACGGACAGACCGGAAAACCGACTAGTCCACGCGGCGTTACGGCGCGTGTTGCTTCTGACGGGGACGCAGGCTAACCAGAAGTTGGCCCGAGAGCTGGATTTCGTATTTGCAGATGTTCCACCTTCCACGCAAACACGGATCGATTTCCTGCAGGTACGACTCGATCGCGGGATGAGCTACTACAGCGATGCTTTGGCATGGGCGCGCCTCATCTTGGATGAGGAATCACCGCTGACAGGCTCTGGCCGCCACAATGCCCCATCATTGCTGTTTCCGATGGAGGCTGTATTTGAAGCCTATGTGGCCAAGCATCTTTCACGGCAGCTGACTGCGCCACTTATTCTGAAGACACAAGCACGTAGTCATCACTTGGTTCGCCACCGCGAACAGAGTTGGTTTCGGCTTAAGCCGGACTTGTTGGTCCGAAATTCGGAACGAGATCTTCTGGTGCTCGACACTAAGTGGAAGCTGCTGGATGGCCTGAGGGCGAACGGAACAGACAAGTACGGATTGTCCCAGGCTGACTTTTACCAGTTGCAGGCGTATGGATTGAGTTATCTCGACGGCGCTGGTGATGTGATACTGATCTATCCCAGAACCGATGCCTTCGCCGATCCGTTGCCTGTGTTTGATTTTCCGAAGATCAGAGGAATGCGGCTATGGGTCGTACCATTTTGTCTTAGGGAGCGCAGACTGAAGGTGCCCAGCTCCTTTGGACTGCGGTCGATGTTCATTGGGATGGATGGAACCCAGGCCGAAGAGTTCAATTCTGTGTCGATCTGAGCAATCCGAACGAGAGGTAAGAAATAGCGCTTAATCTTGGCAACAAGGCCAGCAGCCAGGCGCTGGAGAAAGGCGCGGTGTTGCTGCAGCAAGTGGTGGCAGAGATCGGCTCATAGCGTCCGCGCTCGCAAAAGGGAAACCGGCTTGCCACCGGCTTCCATTTCCTCCGCCATTGACTAACCTACTGATCCGCAAGGATACCCACTCACTCGCCAGACGCATTGCACATGCGACGCTTACAGGCTCAAGCCATCAACGAGACCAGCGCATGCCAATGAGGCTGGTCCTCGTCCTCATCTGCATTGACGCTTTATCTTAGAAGTCAGCGTAAGTGTCGGCGACTCGCTCGCCCTCCCCGACCGCCTTATGCAAAACGCCCGCTGATGAGCGGGCGTCGGTCTAGTTTTTGATCCGCGAGATGTTCTCAGCTTTTACCGGCCAGCTTGCGAACGCGACGCTCTCCCAGCTGAGCTACCGCCCCACACGGTGAACCGAGCATAGCGCTGTTGCCCGCGTCACGCAAAACGCCCCTTGCTGCACTTGCAGCCGTTCGCCTGCACCCGCCGAGTGGTCGCCGAGCGAAAAGCAGGATCAGTCTACCTATGGAGCCGGAGGAGCAAAGCAACGACACCGCTTACTTATCAACGAGCCCGCACACCGGGACAACCGAAAGCACAGGTAGCCGAGCACCTCGCAGCATCGCTACCCCAGGCCACCAAACGCGGACGATCCGCATCCAGCCTCGGCCTACGTCGGCGTCCTATCTTGGCGGTAAGCCAACTAACAGAAGCCCGTTCAATGCATGTCCAACTGACCAAGCTCCAAGTCGAAGCCTATCAGCCCCTAGAGCGTCTCTATGAAGTGCGGGAGGCCCAGGTCCGAGGACTGATCTTGCTAGTGTAGCCACCAGGTCACAAAGCAAGGATCGCGTCGTGGGCGCCTGTATGTGCCGAACCATGGGAGCGACCATAGTAGCCCCACTGCATCTCGCCCCTGCCCAAGAGGCAATCCAGCAATGCCATGGCACCTGCACTCAGGTTTACGGACCAGCGACAGCAGCTTGGTGGGTGCCGCTGGCGGCGCAGGTTTGGAGCTGGATCTGAAACCCCTGCATGGGATTGACCTTGTATCTGCAGAGAGATCAGTAACCCCCACAAGGGGCGACGACCAAGCTCCCACGCTTTCGCAAATCAAGATCGCTTTGCAATGACATCGAGATTGCACGGATCAACTCGAAGCCTCCGGGGGGGGGGGCGGTAACACGCCACCCGCATATCGTCCCTCCCAACATGCGGCATCGCGTCATGCACCCATTTATATCTATGACTACACTCCGTTCATGTCCAAGGATGCGGCAACAAGCGGTAGTGGGGACCTCCGTGATCGAAGCATGGCTGCAGCCATCTCTGTGGCGTTGCATGTTGCCGCTTTCGGTTGGATATGGCTCGTAGGCGACCAGCCGGGACAGGGTGAATAAGAAGCACCGGGATTTTTTGGGAGGGACGGAACTTCAGCAGATTCCCTTGCACCTGACGAGTTTCGTCAGCGAATCGAAACCAAGCCGGCCCTTGACAGCCACGAAACAACCGCAACGTCCGAAGAGCCGAAGAAAAGCGTCCCGAGCACCCTCAACGAGCCTGCTGCTGTTTCACCCGATAACGCAGAGTTATGGAATTCCGACCTATCCATCGCGTCAGATGCGACAGCAGCCGAAGAAAGGGAAAACGCTGCGACCGAATCCGTGGAAACTGGCCTGACTCAAGGCGGGAATAATGGGGATAGCAACAACGACGATGGCCTTTGTGCCGCATATCTGACTGCCTTGCGAGCATCGATCTCGGAAGTGGCCAGGCCTTTTTGTGAAGTACGTTAGCAGCCAGCCCACTTGGGAGCAGACTACAGGTCATACAAAGAGTTTTTCCTCTTGCCCCACCAATTTCTTACCTGAAATTTCTTCATGGGTATATATGAAGCTCAATTCGAAAACGTGCCTAGTCACTATAACTGCATTGCTTACACTTCTGCCCGATGCGGCGGTGGCACAGAATCAAGGAAGGTTCGCGTGGGAAGAGGCTGCAGACCGCTTGAAGGCCAGCTCAAGCATCCCGACCTTGGGGCCTGACCTGGCCGGCGACAGGGTCGCCTATTCCAATGGAGGCCTATCATTCAGCGTAGTGGATCTGAGCATTCCCGGCCCACAAGATATGTCGATTGAAGTGCAGCGTTCCTACACGCTAATAAATCGAAAGGAACTCGAAACAACCGAAATGCTCGCTGACTGGGCTCTTGATATGCCAAAGATAAGTGGCGAATTCGCGCCAAACTGGACATCAGGGGGCTCCGATCCTTCAAAGCGATGCTCGGATGCTACTGGCCCGGGATACAGCGCAGGATTCCATCAAGGTGATTATTTCAACGGGTTGTCCATCGATCTTGGTGGGGGGGCAGAGCCACTGCTGAGGCTTGCAGACGTAGCAAGCCCAACAAGTGGAGGCACCCATACCTGGACCACTTCCGATGGCATGACACGAGTGTCCTGCACGCCAACTATTGCGAATGGCACCGGCGAAGGATTTCTCGCCACCACCCCCAACGGCAAGAAGTACTGGTTTACCTGGATGGCGTCGCACCCGCGCCCGAAGCTTAAGCGCGCAACGACGAACGCAGTCACAGGGCTGACCGCCTACGAGTATCTTGAACGCAAACATCGCGAGCTTCTTGTTACGCGCGTGGAAGACAGGTTTGGCAACTGGATTGCGTATTCATACAGCAATGACCAAGCAGCCCCCGGGCGCCTGACGGAAATTTCATCAATCGACGGAAGGATTGTTAAATTGAACTACGCAGGACCAAGGGTTGCGAGCGTTGTCTCCAACGGCAGGACTTGGAGTTATGACTACAATTCAGTTGCGGGTGGACGGACTTCATTAAGTCGGGTGACATATCCGGATGGATCTGGCACCACCTATGACTTTTCTCAATTCACCACGGCAGAGATAAAGACTGGAGAAATCATAGCTCCAGGAGAAATAATGCGCACCTGCCTGTCACCGGAGATTCCCCAGAACATTCAGGATACGCCTATTGGGGTAGTGTCCCACTCCTCGGGGGCAGTTATTTCATTCAAGGCAGGCCTCATTGAACATGGCAGGAGCTTTGTTCCTGTATCGTGCTCCAATGTCACAACAACTCCTTCCAATGCGACACCAGGCACAGGGAACGATCCGCAGGATGACGTCAATCGATATGATATCTCCGCCTATTCGTACACTCTCATCGAGAAGATCATTTCCGGACCCGGGCTAAGCACTGACCGCTGGCTGTTTAGCTATTCGCCAAATGTCAGTTTCTATTTTTATCCAGGCGTAACATATAGGTACCCAGTATGCAGAGCAAATCAGAATCCGTGTTATCAACCACCATGCTTAAGTGAAGCTTGCGCCTGGAGCAGCAAGACGACGGTTACAGCCCCCGATGGGTCATGGACTCGCTACAGCTACGGCAACACCTTTCATTACAACGAAGGGAAGCTATTGAAGGTTGAGATGGGGGCAGGAAGCCAAATTTTTTCTACACAGCAGTTCCGCTATGACCTCAGCATGGTCAATGCGGGATATCCCGCGCAATTTGGCTATGGGACTACAGACTCAGCCTGGCAGGCGGAATTTCACCGGCCTGAAGTCTACAGAGCGACCCAGCAGGATGCGGGGATTTTTGAGAGACGCGTAGATGGCTTCGACGCTTGGGCGCGACCAATAGAAGTGACAGAGTCCAGTTCTTTTTGATAGCTAAGAACCATTATTTTATGTCCCGCCCACGGCATCAAACAGGCCCTTCTGGAAAGCGTGATTAATGTCAAAGAAGATGGATTACTTTGACTGATCGACCTTCAGTCAATTGCGGAAAACAATAGAGAGCACTAAATGTTCATGAATGGATTCAACATTTGCCTGATCAAATTGCTTACTTGCGCAGCGATCGCATCTTGGCCATCTATAGCGCACGCACAGAATTTCACTCGAACCACAGCCATCACCTACCACGACAACACCACCAATTGGGTTCTGGGCCAAGTGGCCAGCCAAGCAACCAATGGTGTGATCGCGGAACAGACCTCCTACGACGCCAACACCGCGTTGCCCTTGCAGTCCTGGTCGTTCGGCAAGCTCAAGCAGACGCTGACCTATAACGCCGACGGCACAGTCGCCACGGTCAAGGATGGCAACAACAACGTCACCACCTTGTCGAGTTGGAAGCGCGGAATTCCGCAGCTGATTACCTTCGCCGATGGCAAGACCCAGTCAGCAGTCGTGAACGACAATGGCTGGATCACTCAAGTAGCCGATGAAAACGGCTTTGCCACCAACTATGGCTACGACGCCATGGGACGCTTGGCCAGCACGACCTATCCGACAGGCGACAGTACGGCATGGGCGACGACGACTCAGGCGTTCGTCCAGGTGGCTGCAGCTGAGTACGGCATTCCGGCCGGTCACTGGAGACAAACGGTTACCACCGGGAACGGCGTCAAGGTCAGTTACTTCGATGCCCTATGGCGCCCGCTGTTGGTGCGTGAGTATGACTCCGGAAATATCGCCGGGACCGAGCGCTTCATCGGCTACGAGTACGACCATGAAGGTCGCGTTGTATTCGCCGCCTATCCTTCTGCTGTCAGCAATCCCGACAAAGGCGTCTGGAGCACGTACGACGCGCTTGGGCGAACCCGCTCGGTTGCGCAGGATTCCGAGCAGGGCTTGCTGACCACGACCACCAGCTATCTGAACGACGCTTCCGGCGCATATACGCTTGTGACCGTACCCGGTGGTGGTCAGACCCGCACCTGGTACCAGGTGTTTGACCAGCCCAGCTATGACGCGCCAGTCAAGATCACCCATCCGGAAGGGGCGGTCACCACCATCACCCGCGATGTGTTTGGCAAACCGACGTCCATTGCTCGGGGGAATAGCGGGAATACGGTGCAAGCCACTCGCTCATATACCTACAACGCCAATCAGGAGTTGTGCCGTGTAATTGAGCCAGAGACCGGCGCAGCAATCATGGGCTATGACGGCGCGGGCAATCTATCGTGGTCGGCAGGTGGTTTGGGCGCGGCGACAACCGTATGCCACGAGACTGGCCTTGTTACCGGCGTCCAGAACCGCCGGATCGCGCGCACCTATGATGCCCGGAATCGCCTCAAAACCATTACCTTCCCTGATGGCAATGGAAATCAGAATTGGACGTATACGGCCGATGGGTTACCACTGAGCGTTACCACGCTCAACACTGAAGGTGCCTCCCAGGTTGTTAATAGCTATATCTACAACAAGCGGCGTCTTCTTACGCAGGAAACCCAGAACCAGCCCGGTGAGCTGGTCAGTACCTTCAGCTACGGCTATAACGCCAACGGGCATTTGAGCAATCTCAATTATCCCTCTGGCACCTTGGTTGACTATGCGCCCAATGCCTTGGGGCAGCCCAGCAAAGCAGGAACATATGCCACCGGTGTGAGCTATTTCCCCAATGGTGGCGTCAAGCAGTTCAACTACGGGAACGCTATCACGCACACCCTGAGCCAGAATGCTCGTGGCCTGCCCCAGCAGAGCTGCGACAGCTATGGCGCATGTGGTGCCGCAGCGGTGCTCAACGACACCTATGCGTACGACGCCAATGCGAACGTCAGCAAGATCACCGATGGTCGTACGGGCGGGCGAGCAACCCGCACCATGACCTATGACGGGCTAGACCGGCTAAAGACAGCTACGTCCACGATGTTTGGCAGCGCTGCCTACGCCTACGACGTGCTGGACAACCTGACGCGGGTAACGGTAGGGGCGACGCCAAATTTGGCTGCACGCGATCACTACTACTGTTACGACACCAAGTGGCAGCTGACCAACGTCAAGACAGGCGGATGCACTGGCGCGTCCGTGATTGGTCTGTCGTACGACCTGCAAGGCAATCTGGCAAACAGAAACGGCACCACGCATACATTTGATTATGGCAACCGGCTGCGCATTGCCCATTACGCGGGTGCGACGGTCGAGAGCTACCGTTACGATGTCCATGGACGGCGAGTACGCTCCTGGAATGCAGGAGGATCGTTGCGGTCGGTGTACTCGAACGCGGGCGAGTTGTTGTACCAGCGCAATGACCGCACCGGAAAAGCGACGGACTACATCATGCTCAATGGCGATCTCGTTGCCACTGTTGAGCGGCCGCTAGCTGGTGGCACGGGAACAGTGACCTATCAGCACACGGATGCGCTGGGCAGTCCGGTGGCAGTGACGAACGCTTCGCGCACGGTCATTGAAAGTAGTGAGTACGAGCCATTTGGTCGGGTAGGTAATCGCGCTGCGCGCGATGGCGCAGGCTACACAGGACATGCCGAAGACGCCGCCACCGGCCTGACCTACATGCAGCAGCGCTACTACGATCCGCAGATCGGCAGGTTCCTGTCGGTGGATCCGGTGACGGCCTATAGCAACCCGGTGGGTGCGTTCAATCGTTACAAGTATGCGGCGAATAACCCGTACCGGTTCACTGACCCAGATGGCCGACAGGAACGGGCAGCTGAGAGATTTGGTGATTCTTACGGGAGGTGGACAGCTGAAGAACGTGCCCCCTTTGAGGCGGTGGCCGTTCCTGTCGCTATTGCCGCTGTTGCTATTACCCCCGTGATCGGCCCTGAGTTGGCCTTGGGTACCCGTGCTGTTTTGAGAAATTCGGCAGAGCAGCAACCCAAAGGAACGTCAGGGGGACCCCGTGCAGGCAAAGGCTTCACTCGAGCGGGCAAACAAGAAGTTATTCAGTCGAATCGAGAGGCCAATGGTGGCCAGACGAAATGCGAAGGTTGCAACATTAACACTACTCCTGCGCAACAAAGCCAGCGAGGTGTTCCCACTTCACCGGCTGAGACCAGAGTCGATCACATCATTCCAAAATCGAAAGGCGGAGATGGTGCTCCCTCCAATGGTCAAGTGTTGTGTAGTTCATGTAACATTGACAAGAGCAATAAGACGGACTGGGTTCCCCCTAAAGATCGTATGCCATGAATGAAGTCAAACATACAAGGATCGCTTTCAAACTGCAGCAGGATAATGACGGATATCCACCTGCTGATTGGGAGGGTCTGTGGGCTATGCCTATTGGTGCAGAACGATTTCGCATTGACAATATTCCATTCTACGCAAAATTAATTAGTTTTGGCGATGTTGTAAGTGCGTCCTGGGCTAATGATGAGTGGGTATTTCAAAATATTCTAATTCCGGGCGGCCACTCAACGATCCGCGTCATAATGTATCGCGGTGATTTGGTTTCGCACATTCGGGAGGAGCTGGAGAGTTACGGCTGCTCTACAGAGCTGAGTCATATTTCATCGTTCTTTTCTGTTGATGTTCCGCCGGAGTCTGACTACAAGGCCATTATTAATCTTCTGGCTCAGCATGCAGATCAAGGCATATTGGATTATGAAGAGGCATCTATCCAACATTAAATAATGGGGCGAGGCGCATGCTTCTTTCATAGAGAAATTCCAAGAAATCAATCCATATCTCTTGATTCGCAGTGATTGAACCAATACGGATGATTGCCTGCAAGAAAGCAAATGCCCCTTCTATAAGAAAACAAAAAGCCCGCCATTGGCGGGCTTTTTGTTTGCCTTGACTGATCGAATCAACCGCTCTGCTGCAGGACCGTATCCAGCATCTGCATAACGAAACGCTGTTGTGCCTTGGGTAGCGCAGCAACGCGCTCCAGCTGCTGCTGCAGCTTCGGTGCCGGGCCGCGCTTGCCAGTGCGCTTGGTCGGCGCGCCAATCAATTCTTCCACCGTCACCGCCAGAGTATCCGCCAGCAGCGGCAGCATGGAGATTGGCACTCGCCGCTGCCCGCTTTCATAGGCCGTGACTGCCTGCTAGGAGACGCTCTGAGGTTCAAGCGATCATCAAGCCCAGCCCATGTCAATGCGACTGGTCCTCGCCCTTGTCCGCATTGATGCTTCATCGTAGAAGTCAGCCTAAGTATCGGGTTGCCAACTCAACCACGCGACCGCCTTACGCAAAACGCCCGCTGATGAGCGAGCGTTGATCTAATCATTGATCGGTGAGGTGTTTCCGGCTTTTAGCGGCCAGCTTGCGAACGCGACGCTCTCCCAGCTGAGCTACCACCCCACACGGTGAACCGAGCATAGCGCTGTTGTCTGCGCTTCGCAAAAGGCCGATGCCCTGCCCGAACACGAACGGCGACCCGATGGAGGGGATCGGGCCGCCGCCCGAGGGCGCGATGGGCTACCCAGCAACATCACTCCGGTCGCCACCTTGCCCACGCTGCGGTGAAGCCTGCGTAGAACCGAGATTGCAATCGCGCGACAGCGTGCTTCAGTCCTTGGTCTTGCGCCGATAATCCAGCGGCGGCGCATCCCGCTGCAGCAGCGGCACGTAGCGGAAGCCTACGCCGCGGCGCTCGTCGAACTCCTGCTTGGCCTTGGCCACCAGCTCCGGCGACTGCAGCAACTGCACGCCGGCCAGGGCTATTACCTTGGCTGCGTTCAATGCGCCTTTGGCGCCGATCGACATGCCCGATGCCGCTACTGCCTGCCAGCTGTGCGCCGGGGTTCCGGGCACCCAGGTGGCGGTGCTCACGCCAACCGTGGGGACATTCCAGCTGACATCGCCAACATCGGTGGATGCGCTGCCCGCCTGATCCGCTCGGTAGGGCTGCAGCTGTGTTGCCTCTTGCAGGTCCGGGCGCTTTTGCAGACTCTCCTGCAGCTTCTTTGCGAATGCCAGCTCGGCCGGATCGTATTGCACGCCGCCAACCTGCTGCAGCGCTGTCTGCATCACCTGCCCAAGCGTGTCATTGGGCAACAGCGAGTACACGCCACCGGTCGGCTCGAATTCGACCGTGGTACCCGTGCCCATTGCTGCGCCTTCGGCTGCCTTCTGCAGGCGCTCGATCACATCGCGTACGACTGCCGGGTCGGTATGGCGTACGTAGTAATACGCCTCGGCCGCATCCGGCACCACGTTGGGTGCGGCGCCACCGTTGCTGATCACGTAATGGATGCGGGTGCCATCGGGCACGTGCTCGCGCATCAGGTTGGCCATGTAATTGAAGGCCTCCACGCCGTCCAGTGCGGAGCGGCCACGTTCCGGGGCAATGGCGGCGTGGGCGGCGCGCCCGTGGAAACGGAACTTGCCGCTGATGTTGGCCAGTGTCGTGCCTTGCGCAGCGGAGTTCTCGTCGGACGGATGCCAATGCAGCACCACATCCACATCATCGAACAGCCCCGCCTTGGCCATGTACACCTTGCCGGAGCCACCCTCCTCCGCTGGCGTTCCGTACAGCCGCACTTCGCCTGGCGTACCGCTCTGCTGCATCCACTGCGCCAGGGCGCGGGCAGCGCCTACCGAAGCCGCGCCAAACAGATTGTGGCCACAGGCCTGGCCGGCATCCTGGCCGGCAATGACGCTGCGCACCGGCGTCGCCGCCTGTGCCATGCCGGGCAGCGCATCCATTTCTGCCAGCAGCCCGATCACCGGGCCCTTGCTGCCGTTGCGGAAGCTTGCGACGAAGGCCGTCGGCATGCCGGCAACATTGGCCTGAATATGGAAGCCGGCCTGTTGCAACTCCTTCTGCAATAGCGCGGATGATGCATGTTCCAGATAGCCGAGCTCAGGCTGCTGCCACAACTGCTCCCCAAGCTCAGCCTGCCGCTGCGCGTAGCTGTCCAACGTACTGATCACGTCCGCGGCAAGTGTGGTTCCTGCAAGAGGAAGCAACGCTGCCAGCAACGCAGCACGCAGATAACGGGTCTTCATCCAGCCAGCCCCACGCATCAATAGAAACTGACGTTGTCGATCTCGAACCACAGCTTGCTGCCGGGTTCGCCGCTGCCGGAGACAACCAGCTGCTGCAGGTCATCGCCCTTCCACACCGCCACGGGTGCCTTGGCGCGATACGGCGGCTGGCCCTGCAGTGCGGTGAACGGAATCTCCACCGTCTGCCATTGCGCCCCTGCCTGCAGTGGTGCAACGAAACGACGGTTACCCAACGCCCGCACTTCCAGCTGCAGTTCCGGTGCGCTGCCGCGCAGCTCCAAGCGGATGCCGCGATAGGCACGCGCATCCACCGGCGCCACCGAACCACGGCTCAACGGCAGGATGGCCGCAGCGAAGGCAGTGTCCTTGCTGGACAGCTTGGCCTGGGTCGCCAATGCGTTGCCGCCAGTTTCGCGTGCGACGATCTCGGTCACCTGCGCGGTACGGTCATTACCGCCATCGGCTTCGTCCACGCGCAGCGTGTCCAGCGCGGTACGACCATCAGTGCGCTCAAAGTCATCAACCAGGGCCTGCACCGGCTGCGCAGGCAAGGCCAAGGCCTTGTTGCCGGCCGGCAACACCGCACCCTTGCCTTGCACCTGGCGACCGGCCACGTATACCTGCTGCGTATTGCGAACGTCGCCGATGCGCTCCCACGGGCGACCGCTTACGAGCAACAGATCCGCGCGCTTGCCAACTTCGATGCTGCCGCGGTCATTCACGCCCAGCGCCTTGGCGCTGGCCGAGGTACCAGCCAGCAGCGCCTCGCTCGGGGTCAGCCCAGCCTGCACCAGCAGCTCCAGTTCGCGCAGGGTTGAGGTGCCATGCGGCGTACCGGTCATGCCGGCATCGGTGCCCACCACGACCGGAATACCGGCATCGTGCAGCGTCTTGACGTTATGCAAGGCGTTGGCGAAGTTCTGCTCGCGCTGGGCCAGCACATCCGGCTTGCCGTTGTTGCGTCCGCTGCCATCGACGCGCTCGGGCAGATACACCGCCAGCGAAGGTGCATAAGCGGTACCGTGCTCGCGCATCAATGCGATCAACTCCTCGTCAACCGCACCGTCCTGCACGCTGTGCGCGATCACGTCCACGCCCGCACGTGCTGCGGCCTTGCCGCGCTTGACCATCACTGTATGGGTGAACACCTTGAGGCCATTCTTGTGCGCCTCGTCGACCAGCGCGGTGAGGGTTTCCTCGTCCATGCTGCTGTTGTCGGCGGCATTGGAATAGCGCCAGCCATCGGTGAAGGCCTTGATGAAATCCGGCTTGTAAGCGGCCACCGCGCGCACGCCTGCACGTGCAGCCTCGGGTGAGTTCACCCAGCGCGTGGTGTTCTCATCCCCCCAATCCGCGCCATGGCCGAGCGGCGTGCTCATGCGCGCGGCGAACTTAACGTCGGGTGCGGCAATCGAAGCCAGCCACGCACGCCGTGGCGCATAGGCTTCTGGCGGCTCGTGGAAATCGCTGACCGTGGTGACGCCAGCCGCCATGTAGAGGTTCGCTACCTGCGGCAGTTCCGACGGCGTGGCGTTCGGTGTCCAGTGCGTGTGCAGATCGAACAGACCCGGCAGCAACGCCTGGCCACGCGCATTGACCACGCGTGCGCCCTTGGGGGCTGCCAGCTCGGCGCCGATAGCAGCGATACGACCGTCCTCGACCAGCACGCTGGCCGCATAAGGCGCGCGCCCGGTGCCATCGAAGACCATGGCATCGCGGATCAACACAGCCTTGTCGCCGGTAGTAGCGGCCACACTGGCCTGCCCTGCCCCCAGTAGTGCAGCGGTAAGCACCGCCAAGGCGAAACCACGCTTGCTGTTGTAATGCATGTCTTTATCCGGATTCATTGCATGGACCGCGCCGCCTGCGGCGCGGCATCAGGGGAGCTCAGCCGCACCACGTCTCCGCGCTGCTGCACCACCAGGCCAAGGCTCAGCGCGACACTATTGGCGAAGCCGCGCGGGTCACTGGCCGAATACAAGCCAACGATGCGGCGACTGCCAACCAGCGGGTCATCGATGACGATGCGGGTATCGCTGTAGCGCAGGAACTGCGCCGCCGCCACCGACAAGGTGTCGCCATTGAACGACAACATGCCTTCGCGCCAGGCCAGTTGCTGGTCCACGTCATCCGTGGGCACCGCCTCGATGCGGATGCCGTGGCTGCGGTTGGCCAGCGCGCGGTAGTTGGCCACCAGCCGTGCAGGGGCGACCGCGCCCTGGGTATCGGTCACATCGACGATGCCCTCGCGCACCAGCACTTCCACGCCGCCGCTGCGGCGTTCGGTGAGGCTGACCGCGAAACTGGTGCCTACCGCGGTGACATCGGTTTCCTCCGCGCGCACCACGAACGGGCGTTGCGGATTCTTGGCCACATCGAACAAAGCCTCGCCCTGCAGCAGATGGATATCACGGCGGGTCGCGCTGAACTGCACCCGCACCTGCGAGTCCGAATCCAGCGTGATCGCCGAACCGTCCTGCAGCGGTACGCGCAGGATCTCGCCCTTGCGGGTGGCGAAGTACTCGGCCCCATCGTCCTGACGTTGCACGCCGATGGCGAGCACGCCAACCACGGCGGCCAGGCCCACTGCCCAGCGCAGCACACGCCGCGCCCGTCGTGGCGCGCGTGCGGTGAATGCACGGTCCATTTCGCCGGCCGACAGCGCGCGTGCGCGGTCGGTACGCGCCAGCACCGCATGGGCGCGGGCATAAGCGCCAAAGTGGCGCGTATCGGCTTCCAGCCAGGCATCACGTTGCGCACGTTCCTCCACCGTGAGTTGCGCGCGGTCCTCGCGCGCCACCCAACTGGCGGCTACATCATCAATACTCGCATCAGCGCCGACGCGCATGCCTTGCTCCTTCCGCGGCGAACCGCTCACTACTCTTCTGCATTACGTCGTCATCACGCTTCATCGAATCCATCAATACCCGGATTCCCTTGCAGATGTGTTTCTCCACGGTGTTCTCGCTGATCTGCATGCGTTCGGCGATCTCGCGCTGTGAGTAGCCCTCCACACGCCGCAGCACGAACGCCTGCCGACACTTGTCCGGCAGGCTCTCGATCAAAGCGCCTATGCGCGCCAGTTCCTGTCTCGATGAGGCCATCCGTTCCGGGCTGACTTCGTCGCCAACAATGGCGACACGGTCGATCTCGGCCACCGCCTCGATCGACACCACCTGCGCACGCCGCAACTGCTGCAGCACCACCGAGTGGGCGACCGAGTACACATAGGCCTTGGGCTGCAGGATGTGCGATACATCCGCCATCCCGGCGAGGATGGCGTAGGTCTCCTGGATCACGTCATCCACGTCCTGGCGCAGCGACAGGCGCCGCCGTAGCCAGTCCCGCAGCGCGGGCTCGCAAGGCAATATGTGCTCGGCCAACCAGCCGGCACGTTCCCGCGCAAGCGCCGCGTTCATCGCGGCACCCGCCCGGCTCCCGCCAGGTGGCGGAATGAAACGTTTTTCTGCATCAGAACGCCTTGCTCACGTTGACGTACCAGTAACGCGGATTGGCCTGGTAGACACCCGACGGGTAACCGAACACATCGTCGGAGATCGGCGGGCGCTTGTTGGCGATGTTGTTGGCACCGACCTTGACCGCCACGTTGTTGAGCCAACCTTCGCGTGCAAAGTCGTACTTGACGAAAGCGTTAGCCAGCGTCTGCGACTTCACCGTCCACGGCGTGCCATCGGCCAGGGTCAGGCCATTCTCGACGTAGGAACTGGCATAACGCGCGCTCGCGCCCATCGACAGCTGCTGGTAACGCCAGGTCAGCGTGCCGGACCACTTCCATTCCGGGTTACCGCCATTGCCGATCAGGTCACCACCACCGGTGATACGGATCGACGGATCCACCAACCCCGCCGACTTGGCATCTTCCAGCGCCTGCAGTGCCGGCGAACGCTGGCGGTAGAACTCGATCAGATGGGTACCGGTAACCGAAAGATCGAAGCGGCCGATCGCGGTTTCCGGCGAGTTCCAGCTGAAGTTGTAGTCCACGCCGCGCAGGGTCTGCGGCTCCAGGTTGACGTACTGGTCGGTGACGTACAGCACCTTGCCGGCAGCAGCCAGACCGGTGCCGGCGAAGCGGGCGATGTCGTCAGCGGTCGCATCTGCACGCACCACCGCCGAGTTACTACCGCCCTGCTGGCGCAGCATGTAGTCCAGGATCAGCGCATTGCCTTCACCGAACAGGCCGATGATGCCTTCCTGCTCGTACTTGTAGTAATCGACGGCGAAGGTGAAGCGGCCGTAGTTCTCCGGGATGAAGCGCGGCTGGAAGACCAGGCCCGCGCTGGTATTGGTCGAGGTTTCCGGCTTCAGGTCCGGGTTGCCCGAGCGCCGTGCGGTGGTGGAGTAGCTGTAGCCGCCGCAGTTGGCGAACGCCGGCTGTGCACCGCTGCGCTTGTCCGCCTCGCACTGGATGTAGTCGGTGCGGGTATTGGAACGGCTCACCACTGTGGCGTTGATCTGCTCCAGGTTGGGCGCGCGGAAGCCCTTGGCCCAGGACGAACGCAGGGTCAGGCCATCAAACACCTGCCAGCCCAGCGCCAGCTTCGGCTTGGCGACATTGCCGAAGTCGTTGTAGCGCTCGGCGCGGCCGGCCACCTGCAGGTCCAGCGAGCGCACCAGCGGGATGTTCATTTCCGGCGACACCAGCGGCACCGAGAACTCGGCGAACAGACCGGCGACGGTGCGCGAGCCATAGGTGTCCGGGGTCGGGCTGACGCCGTACATGTCGCTGGGATAGGCAACGCCGGTAATCGCATCGGTGAAGGTCACCGAACCATCGACGCGTGCATCGCGATCATCGCGCTGGGTTTCGTGCCGCACTTCCAGGCCCGCGGCCATGCCGACATCGCCGGCCCAGGTCCTGAACAGGTCCGCGCGCGAGGCCTTGAAGTCCCACAGGAACAGCTCGGTCTTGCTCTGGCGCTGCGCCTTGTAGAAGAACTGGTCCAGCTTGTCCCAGTCATTGCAGCCGCCACAGAACGGGTTATAGGCCGACGCGGTGGGATTGGCCAGGGCTTGCTGGAACAGCGACATGCTCACTGCATCCTGGGTGTCCTTGACCCTGGCTGCCGAGTACAGCGCAGCGCTTTCCCAGTCAAAGCCGTAGTGGAAGCCACGCAGGCCGGCCAAGGCACGCACCTGGGTGTTGTTGACCTCGATGCGGGTCGGCCGCTCGAAGCGGTAGCTGGTGATGGTCACCGGCACGCCGTTGGCGTCGATGTTCAGGCCCTGCAGGCGGTTGGGGTTGAGCGAACCGTCGGGCAGGTACATCGCGCCGAAGGGATTCCAGTAGTTGCTGGCTGCCACCGTCATCGGCAAGGCGGTGATGGTGTTGACGCCGTTCTGCAGGCTGTAGGCGCGCGAGTTGTAGACGCCTGCCTCGCTGAAGAAGGACAGGCCGTTGTCGAAATCATGCTTGCCGGTGACGAACAGGTTCAGACGACGCACATCGGGGCTGATCGACAGCGGATACTGGCCCTGCTGGTTGTCACGCAGGTTGGCGTCGGCACCGGAAGTCGCCTTGCTGCCGGACTGCACGCACAGGCCATCGGCAATGGTCGCCGCACAGCCGCTGTTGCTGGTGGGCTGCACATGGAAGGCACCGGCGGTGGTGGTCAGCCAGGTTCCGTTCTGCGACACGCGCGGGCCAACCACGGTGAAGTTGCCCCACGGACTGTTGGTATTGCGATTGTCGGTGCCAGCCAGGCCTTCAAACGGCGTGCCGAGGAAGTCGGCCGCACGGTTACCGTTTTTGGTCCAGTCCTGGTCCAGCGAGTTCAAGCCGGTGGTGTTGTAGTAATTGAAGGCGATGGTGATGTTGGAGCGCAGGTCTTCGGAGTTCTTGCCCCACATGCCGTTGACGCCGATATCGCGCAGGTCAGTGCCTTCACCGAAGCCCTTCTGCACGCTGATGGTGCCGCCGTCCATGTCATCGCGCAGGACGTTGTTGACCACGCCAGCCACCGCATCGGTACCGTAGATAGCCGCCGCGCCGTCCAGCAGCACTTCAACACGGCGCAGGTTGGACACCGGCACCGCATTGGCGTTGTAGGTCAGCACCGGCACCAGGTTGCCATCGGCCTGGCTGGTGGGATGGACCACGGTGCGGCGACCATTGATCAGCAGCAAGGTATTGCCAACGCCAAGGCCACGCAGATTGACCGAGGCGATGTCGCCGCGGGCGTAGTTGGAGCTGTTGCCACCATTGGTGCCACTGAACGAGACATCGCCCATCTGCGGGATGGAGCGGTACAGCTCGTCGCCGGACACAGCGCCGGTTGCCTCGATCTGCTCGGCCTGCAAGGTCGCCACCGGCAGGATCGCGGCGGTCTTGGCGCCCTTGATCTGGCTGCCGACCACGGTGATCTGGTCCAGCGTGCTGACGCTTGGACTGGCTGGCGCTGGCGCGGGTTCAGCGGCTTCCTGTGGCGCAGCCGGAGCCGCTGCCTGCCCGGCGGCCAGGCCACCCAAACCACCGAGCGAAGCCAGCATCGGCGTTGCCGCGCGCAGGGTAATGGTGCGACCGTCATCCGATGCCACACTCAGGCCGGTACCGGTGAGCAGGCGGGCCAGCGCCTGGCGCGGCTCCATCTGCCCCTTCAGCTCGGCCACTTCGATGCGCTGGGCGCCGCCTGAATGCGCCGGGGCGATGATCTGCACGCCAGCCTGGCGGGCGAATTCCGGCAATACCTCCTCGATGCTGCCAGCCTGAAGATCGAACTGTGGTGGCGCTGCCAGCGCCGGAACGGAGGCGCACAGCGCCACAACTGCCAGACCGCCGCGGATAGCGCTTGCAAGCGGCAACAACTTGAATGAACGCATTGATGAATCCCCAGAAAATGACGCGAATGACGGCAACCTCTGCCCCCTGCACTAGTCGATGCATGACCGCGGCGGTTCCGCCATCCCATCGTCATATTGGCTGATCTTGCAGACCTGTACCCAGCAGGCCGCCATACGCCGTAGTATTCTTGGGAGATAAGCTCAGGACCCGAGGACCACGCCCCATGCGTTTTCGCCCCCAGTACGCCTTGATGGCCGTACTCGCACTTGTACTCACCGCCTGCGGCAATGGTCCGGTGAAGCGCGTCTCCGAACCGGCAGCCAGCATCCAGCAATTGAGCGTCGGCAATGACGGCAACTGGGAAGTGGAACTGCGCCTGCGCAACTACAGCTCGATGCCGATGCGTTTCGACAACGTGTCGCTGGCAGTGAAGGTTGGCGATGAAGCCGCCGGCACGCTCAGCGCCAGCCCGGCGCTGTCGATCGGCCCGGAATCGGCCGACGTCATCAAGGTCCGCCTGCAGCCCGCGTCCTCGGCACGCATCGTCGTGGCCGATGCACTGGCCGGTGGCCGCTCGCTGTTCTACGAACTGGAAGGCAGCGTCAGCGCCACGCCGGAAGAAAAGAAACAACGCAGTTTCGACATCAAATCGCGCAACAGCCTCAACCAGGCCCCCGGCCTGCCCGGCGTACTGCGCTGATCCCCCATCCGTTCCCGCATTGTTCGAGAGCCGCCTGATGAGCAACTACAAAGCCCCTGTTACCGATCTCCGTTTCGCCCTGCACGACGTATTGAAGGCCGAGTCCCTGTTTGCCTCGATGGGATTCGAAGACGCTACCGCGGACGTCATCGACGCGGTGCTGGAAGAAGCCGGCCGCTTCAGCACCAGCGTGCTGGCCCCGCTCAATGCGATCGGCGACCAGACCGGCTGCAAGCTCGACAAGGCCACCAACGAAGTCACCACCGCTCCAGGCTTCAAGGAAGCCTACGCACAGTTCGTCGAAGGCGGCTGGACCGGCCTGACCGCGTCGCCGGATTTCGGCGGCCAGGGCATGCCGGAAACCATGGGCATGGCCTTGAGCGAAATGGTGTCCTCGGCCAACCTGGCCTGGAGCCTGTTCCCGATGCTGTCGCACGGCGCTGTTGAAGCGCTCAAGCACTACGGCGAAGACTGGCAGAAGGAAGCCTTCCTCAAGCCGCTGGTGGCCGGCAACTGGACCGGCACCATGTGCCTGACCGAGCCGCATGCCGGCACCGACCTGGGCCTGCTCAAGACCCGCGCCGAGCCGAACGCCGACGGCAGCTATTCAATCACCGGCACCAAGATCTTCATCACCGCCGGCGAGCACGACCTCGCCGACAACATCGTGCACCTGGTGCTGGCCAAGCTGCCCGACGCACCGGCCGGCCCGAAGGGCATCTCGCTGTTCGTCACCCCGAAGTACAAGGTCGACCGCGAAGGCAAGCAGGGCGAGCGCAATGAACTGCATTGCGGCGCGCTGGAACACAAAATGGGCATCCACGGCTCGTCTACCTGCGTGATGAACTTCGACGGCGCCCAAGGCTACCTCGTCGGCCAGCCGCACAAGGGCCTGCAGGCGATGTTCGTGATGATGAACTCCGCCCGCCTCGGCGTTGGCGTGCAGGGTCTGGCGCAGTCCGAGCGTGCCTACCAGGGCGCACTGGCCTATGCCCGCGAGCGCCTGCAGTCGCGCGCACCCAAGGGTGCCGTGCAGCCGGACAAGCCGGCCGATCCGATCATCGCCCAGCCCGATGTGCGCCGCATGCTGCTGACCACCAAGGCACTGACCGAAGGTGGCCGCCTGCTCGCCGCACACGCCTACACCCAGCTCGATGCCGCACACAGCAGCGCCGATGCGCAGGCACGCGCCGACGCCGACACGCTGGTCAGCTTCCTCACCCCCATCGTCAAGGCGTGCCTGACCGAGTGGAGCATCGAGGCTACGTACAACGGCCAGCAGGTATTCGGCGGCCACGGCTACATCGCCGAGCACGGCATGGAGCAGTACGCCCGTGATGCCCGCATCACCACCTTGTATGAAGGCACCACCGGCATCCAGGCGCTGGACCTGATCGGCCGCAAGACCGCCGCCTCGCAGGGCGCCGGCCTGAAGCTGTTCCTGGCCGAGATCGAGCAGTTCATCGCCGCCAATGCCAGCAACCCGGCCGTCGCCGAGTTCCTGCCGGTGTTGGGTGGCAAGGCCAAGGAATGGGGCAAGCTGACGATCGACGTGCTGCAGCGTGCCGCCGCCAACCCGGAAGAACTGGGCGCGGCCAGCTGGGACTACCTCTTCTACAGCGGCTACATCGCCGTGGCCTACTGGTGGGCCCGCTCGGTGGTCGCCGCACAGGCATCCAGCCACCCGGAGGCCTTCAAGCAGGCCAAGCTGGAGACCGCGCGCTTCTACTACGCCCGCATCCTGCCGCGCACCCTGAGCCACGCTGCCGGCATCTCCGCCGGCGCCGACTCGCTGATGGCGATGGATTCGGTCCGCTTCGGCGACTGATCCGGAAGCGAAAGCAGGGGCAAAGCTCCCCTCATCCGCCCCTTCGGGGCACCTTCTCCCGCACGCGGGAGAAGGGAACGATCAGGAAAGCCTGCGACCCTGAAGCCCCTCTCCCGCCTGCGGGAGAGGGGTTGGGGTGAGGGCAGCTCTTGCTTAGCCCCCTCCCTTGCGCCGAAGGCGGAGGGGAGGGCTGGGGAGGGGTAAGCTCTCAGGCGTCCGAGACACCCCCAGCTCCGCGGCTCACGCCGCTCCCACAAAACCACCGGCCGCCACCCGCCTTTACACAAACTGTCACGCATCGTGTATAAGCTGTTAACCCGATGGAGACAGACACTACACCGCGTAGTCTGATCGATACCGGAGCCGGGACTTCCGCTCCGACAGACGGGTTTTCACTTCCGCCCTCCCTGCACCGCCTCGGCTCCGTGCGACTGCTGTCGCTGGATGCGCATGGCCGCGTGCTGGACTGGATCAACTGGCAGGATGCCGCCTGCCTGTATGCACGCGGCGCCGTCGCCTGGACCATGGGCGATCCCTGCCTGCACGTACACGGCGCAATATCGCGGCTGACCGGCCTGCGCAGCGGCATGGACCTGCACCCGATCATCGCCTCCCGCGGCCACGCCCGCTCGCGCGCGATCGACCCCACGCCCAACCTCACCAATCCCGCGCTGTTCGCGCGCGATGCCCAGCTCTGCCTGTATTGCGGCCAGCACTTCAGCCGCCCGCAGCTGACCCGCGACCACGTCCTGCCCGTGTCCAAGGGCGGCAAGGACACCTGGGAAAACGTGGTCAGCGCCTGCTTCCACTGCAACTCGCGCAAGAGCAACCGCACCCCGGCGCAGGCCAATATGCCGCTGCTGGCGGTGCCGTACCGGCCCAGCTGGATCGAGCACCTGATCCTGTCCAACCGCAACATCCTCGCCGACCAGATGGCCTTCCTGAAGTCGCAGTTGCCGCGCAAAGCACTGCAACGCGGGCTCTGAGCCCGGCATCGCGGGCCCGCGTATTCATGCGAAACTGCCATCCAGGCTGAACACGGCCTTCAGCTTGGTGCCAAACCACCTCATCCGGCACTCATTGATGATGTGCTTTGCTTGCCCCACCCTCTCCGGACGGGGAAAATACCGTTTCGAGTGAAACGCGAAGACCATGATCGACTCTGCCAGCTATCCGCGCCTGTCGCGCATCAAGACTCCCGATGACCTGCGTCTGTTCGACGAGAGCGAACTGGGGGCCATTGCCGGCGAATTGCGCGCCTACCTGATCGAATCGGTGGGCAAGAGCGGCGGTCACTTCGCGGCAGGCCTGGGCGTGATCGAGCTTACCGTTGCCCTGCACTATCTGTATGACACCCCGGTCGACCAGTTGGTGTGGGACGTGGGCCACCAGACCTACCCGCACAAGATCCTCACCGGTCGTCGCGACAGCATCCACACCGTCAAGCAGAAGGACGGCGTTGCGCCGTTCCCCAAGCGTGAGGAAAGCGAGTTCGACACCTTCGGCGTCGGCCACTCCTCGACCTCGATCTCCGCCGCACTGGGCATGGCCATCGCGCGCCAGCGCCAGGGCGATGACCGCAAGGTGATCGCGGTGATCGGCGACGGCGCGATGACCGCCGGCATGGCGTTTGAAGCGCTGGCCCACGCAGGCGGCATGGACGACGAGCCGAACGTGCTGGTCATCCTCAACGACAACAACATGTCCATCTCCGAAGCCGTCGGTGGACTGACCAAGATGCTGGGCCGGGCAACCGCCAGCCGCACCCTCAACGCCCTGCGCGAGAGCGGCAAGAAGATCCTCGGCGACAAGCGCCACAGCCCGCCTGCGCGTTTCGTGAAGCGCTGGGAAGAACAGTGGAAGGGCATGTTCGTGCCGTCCACCGCCTTCGAGCAGATGGGTTTCCATTACACCGGCCCGATCGACGGCCATGATCTGCCGCTGCTGGTATCGACCCTCAAGCACCTGAAGGATGCCAAGGGTCCGCACCTGCTGCACATCATGACCACCAAGGGCAAAGGCTACGAGCCGGCCGAGGACGACCAGATCGGCTACCACGCCGTCGGTCCGTTCGACCCCAGCAAGGGCCTGCCGGAAAAGGGCGCGCCCAAGAAGCCGACCTATACCGACATCTTCGGCGACTGGCTGTGTGACGCCGCCGCAGCCGACCCGAAGCTGCTGGCGATCACCCCGGCCATGCGCGAAGGCTCGGGGCTGGTGCGTTTCAGCAAGGAATACCCGCAGCGTTACTTCGACGTCGCCATCGCCGAGCAGCATGCGGTGACGTTGGCCGCCGGCATGGCCACGCAGGGCGCCAAGCCCGTGGTCGCCATCTACTCCACCTTCCTGCAGCGCGCCTACGATCAGCTGGTACATGACGTCGCCACCCAGGACCTGGACGTGCTGTTCGCCATCGACCGTGCCGGTGTTGTCGGCCCGGACGGCGCCACCCACGCAGGCAACCTTGACCTGAGTTATCTGCGCTGCGTGCCCAACATGGTGGTCATGGCCCCGGGCGATGAAGCCGAATGCCGGCAGATGTTGAGCACCGGCCTGCAATACAAGGGCCCGGCTGCAGTGCGCTACCCGCGTGGCACCGGTCCCGGCGCTGCCGTTGGCACCGATCTGTCCACGCTGGAAATCGGCAAGGCGCAGCTGCGCGTACAAGGCAGCCGCATCGCCATCCTCGCCTTCGGTGCCAGCGTACCGGCGGCCGAACAGGTCGGCCGCGAACTCGGCCTGAGCGTAGTCAACATGCGTTTCATCAAGCCGCTGGACAAGGCGATGCTGCTGGAACTGGCACGCACGCACGACGGCTTTGTCACCGTTGAAGACAACGTGGTTGCCGGCGGTGCTGGTTCGGGCGTCTCCGAACTGCTCAACGCCAAAGCCGTGCTGATGCCGATGCTGCACCTCGGCCTGCCCGACAGCTACCAGCACCACGCCAGCCGCGAAGACCTGCTGGCCGAGGCCGGGATTGATGCAGCGGGCATTCGCGCAGCAATTTTGAAGCGCTGGCCGAAGCTGCAGGACAGCACCGCGCCGTTGAGTGCGGCAAGCTGAGCTGGACTCCGATTTGCGACTATCCCGAAATCCGATGCCAGTCCCCTGGCATCGGATTTTTCGTTGTGGGAGCGGCGTAAGCCGCGAAGCAAAAACACCATCCGGCGATACGAAAACTGGCTGCTCGAGCTATCCCAGCTTCGCGGCTTACGCCGCTCCCTCAAACCAGCAACACCGTAGCCCGGGTAAGCGCAGCGCACCAGGGCAAATCATTCTCCAGCGGCCGCTTAGATCACCGCGAACAGCCCCGGGTGCGCTCCCGCTTACCCGGGCTACTTGGACTGTACCCACAGTCCTTGCATCAGCTCCGCGCTGTCACCACAGAACTGCTTTTCAGGGCGACTCAACCTCATACCCACGCGCCCGCAGCGCTGCCAGATAGCCATCGGCCTCCAGCAACCGATCCACCGGCAACATCGCAAACGTTTCTTCATTGCGCTGCACGGCAGTCTCCGCAATCGACAACCAATGCTGGCGCACACCCGCCTTCAGATCACCGAAACCGCGATTGCGCACGAAGCCCGACTGCGTGATCGCCTGCATGCAGGCCGCACCCGCGTCCTCATACGGTGAGCGCCGCAACGCCTCCACATCGCCCATTGCCCAAGCATTCGCACGCTCGACCAAGGTCGGCAGATCGTTCTCAACCAAGTCCACGGTCCGTTCGAGGCACACTGCATCATCCATGCCACCCTCGCGGAACTCGCGGACCGCGGCCTTCGGGTCCTCGATCTTGATCTTCCAGCTCGTTGAGGTAGGCGTGATACCCGCCGCCTTCGCGGCAGCCTCCACCACCGGCCAGACCACCGGCTTCTGACCGAGGCCGATGGATTTCATCGCCGCCGCCTGCAACTCACCGGCCGCGAACATCGGCCGTTTGCGCTCGACCCCGCCATCGCGCGGCAGATAACGTTGTTTCACCGCACGCCAGCGCGCATACAGCGGCGGCGCCAGCACATCGCCCAGCTCCGCGCCGTCTTCGTTGCGCATCACCTTCCAGACCGATGGCGCCAACGCGAGCTTGCCAAAGAAACCCACGTCGGCGTCAAACACCACCCCAGGTGACAGCAACACCTGCCCGGAGCGCGCGATCACCGCTCGCACCTCATCGGCCCGCCAATCAATCTGGTTGGGCAAGGGCGACACCGTGCCCAGGATCCAAAGCACATGCCCGTCCTTGCTGACCCGCCACAAGCCAGGCCCGGGCTGCACGCCATGGACGACGACCGCGTCCATATCGCGGATCGGTGCCGCTCCCGCGTCCGCAGGCACGTCCATCACTTCCTGCGCCGAAACCCCTCCTGCAAAGCACATCAACAGACAGCAACCACGCAAGCCCTGCACTACCGACATACCTGTCTTCCCTGGGACGATCTGGCTGGCGACATTAGCCATTTCGTTGCAGCAATGCGTTAGAACATCGTTCTTCGAGCGCAATGAACTGCCAGCCAACCATGTAGTGGGGGGGGGGGGGGGGGGGGGGGGGGGGGGGGGGGGGGGGCCGGGGGGGGGGGGGGGGGGGCCGGGGCGGGGGGGGGGGGGTGGGGGGGTCGGTCCCCCGCTCGCCCCGTCCCTCCCCACCCCCCCCCCCCCCCCGGCCCCCCCCCCCCCCCCACTACGCCGGATCAGGCCAAGCCGAAAGCACCGCTGGGTCCTGCCCTACCCGCTTGCAGGCGCGGGTCGAAATACCATCGTTCAACGCTATCCGGAACAACGGCGCCACGCTGCGCAGCACCCGCGCCGCCACCACCGATTGCAACTGCTGGCCGCGACTGCGGCCGAGCAGCTGCACCGCCCACTCCGGCAACAAGGCCGCACCGGCGGCGAGAAACACATCGCGCGACACGCCCGGCAATGGCACTGGCAGACGCACATCGCTGAGCACCTCCAAGACCTCGCGTGAGCGCTCATCCATGCTCAGCTGCGACTGCTGCGCCTGGAAGTACTGGCGCACCTGCGCCTCACTGGCTGGCACATCACGTGCACCCAAGGCCTCAGCCACGCGTCGATACTCGTCGTAATAACGGTCAGCGATGACAGTCGGCACCTCGCGGCAATAGCGCCGGCAGCCTTCCAGAAAGCCATAGGCTTCGGTGACATGCACCCAGGTCAACAGTTGCGGATCATCAGCGGCATACGTGCGGCCATCGGGTAGCGTGCCCACCACCTGCGCATGAATACGCCGAACCTTGCTGACCAGCTTCTCGACCTCGGCTACCGGTGCATAGCTGGTACCGGCGACAAAGCTGGTGGTGCGGCGCAGCCGTCCGACAAGGTCTTCACGGAAATTGGAGTGGTCGTAGACGCCAGCCAAGGCACGCGGGTGCAGCAACTGCAGCATCAACGCGCACAGGCCGCCGGCCAACATGCCGGGGAACTCGGAATGGATACGCCAGGTAACGCTGCCCGGCCCGAACCAGCCCGGATCAGCCAGCGGCGTGTCGTATTCAACGCCATTCTGGTTACGTGGAAAGGCGTCCAGCACCCAGCGACGGATATGGGCGGTGGCGGCGGCAGAGACGGGGCTGAACAGGGATGACATGGTGCCTATCGTACCGGTCCGGCTGCGCAGCTGGCTTGCTTGAGCCGCCGATCCGGCAACCGTACAGCCGCCGTCAAGCCCCGGTGCCGGTGCCAGGCGCCCCATGTGCGAATGCAGCAGAGAATTCGAAAAAAACTGAAACGTCCTTCGGCTTGGACGATGACGCACCGCAAAAAATCCGCGCTGTCAGGATGTCACGGCAAACACCGCCGGTCGGTTCTTCGCACCGCCCCCATTGCCAAGTGCGACGAAAGTGCTAGAACTGAGCCTGCCTGACCGCACCAACCTGCATCCGTCGCTCGTTCCAGCAAGTATCTGCAAGGAGCTCAACATGATCGCACTGTTCAAAGGTTTGGGATTGCTGCTGCAAGACAACGAGCTGTACAACAGCCCGTTCGAGAAACAGGTCGATCATTGGAAAAACCTGAGCGATCAGCAGATACGCGAGGAAGTGTCGGTGCTGGCCAAGGCCAAGTGCCAGTGGCTGATGGCCTCGATCGTGCTGTGGCAGGCATCGTCACTGCTGATTCTTGGCTTGATCACCAATTACCTGTGGCGCGATGACTTCCATATCACCTTCACCCGCGTGGTGATCGTGCTCGGCTCATGGGTATCGATCCTGTTCGTGATCTGGTTCATGGCCAACATGTTCGACCACACCGCCGGTTTCGAGCGCTGGATGAAGGCCTTCAACAGCCGCGCCCGCATCAGCTCCGATGCCGACAGCGTGGATGAAGTGGCCGAGGCGCTGGAAATGGCCGAGCACTACCCGGAAGTCCTGGACTACAAGCAGGCCGTCACCAGCACCCGCGAGCTGCGTCATGAGGACGTGCGCATCATGCGTGAACTCGGACGCATGCGGCAGCATTCGGAACTGGTCGGCAAGCTCAATCACATCGGTGACGATGGCTTGCGGCTACAGCCTGCGTTCTGAGCCAATCGCACGCTTTGAAACCCATCGCCGCGCTCGTCGCGGCGATTTTATTTTTGCAGGGTTACCTGCTGGGAATACCCTTTGGGCAAGCCACTCAGCTGGCGGGTGGTGCCAACCACGACGACAAATTCGCCCAGGCTTTCACGCCGGCACAGCTGTGCATCGGCTGCACCACTGCAATGCTCGCGGTACAGCAGATAATTGCAGCGACCACTATCACTCTGCAGGCACTGGAAGCGACTGACACCGTTGACCACGGTGGTGCGGCTGAGCAGGCTCTGTTCACCGCTGATGCGGGTCACCGAGGTCTGCCCGGGGGTTTCATGGATGCCCAGCATCGACAGCAGGCTGCCGATCAAAACTGTCAGGTAATGCATGGCAATACTCCGGCAAGCGGGGGCGGCATCACATGCCGCGGAACAGACTCATGAAGGGTTGGCTGACCATCAGCGTTTCACTGCGCTGTTTCAGCCGTAGTACGCCGCGGCCGCTGTCATCGCGGCTCACCGCCGCCACTGCCTTCATGTTGACGATGGTGGCGCGGTGGATCTGGCGGAAGCTGTTGGCGTCCAGGGCAGCCGTCAGTTCGCGCAGCGAGCTGCGCAGCAGCAATTCTTCCTCGGCGGTGACTACCACCGTGTATTTGCTGTCGGCGCGGAAATACAGCACTTCGTCCAGCATCACCAGGCGGGTTTCGCGACCATTGCTGGCGGTGATCCAGGCCAGCGGCGGTGCGGCCAATGGCGCGGCGGGTTGCCTTGCCAGCTGCTGCAACAGCCGCTCCAGCACGCTTGGATCGGTGTTGCCACTCTGCCTGCGCGCCAGCACGCGCTGACGGGTCGCCACCAGCCGCTCATCACTGACCGGCTTGAGCAGGTAGTCGACCGCGCCTTGTTCAAACGCGCTGATCGCGTACTGATCGTAGGCGGTGACGAACACCACCTCGGTGTGCGGGCTCAGCCGCTGCAGCGCGCGGGCCACGTCCAGGCCGGTGATGCCAGGCATGCGGATGTCGAGGAAGGCCAGATCGGGCTTGTGTGTTTCCAGCGCTTCCAGTGCAGCGGCACCGTCCTCGCATTCGGCGACGATGTCCAGCTCAGGCCACAGGCGCTGCAACTGGGCTACCAGGGCCTGACGCAGCAGCGGCTCGTCTTCGGCAATAAGGGCTTCAAGATGCACGGGGCAGCTCCGGGATATTCACTGTTGCCTGCACCGGCGCGTTGTTTGCCGGCGCAGCTGTCGTTGCGGCGGCGGCGACCGGCGGTGGCGAGGCAAGCTGCTTGGGCAGGCTGATGGTGGCGGCCATGCCGCTGGGGAAGTTGGAAACCAGCGCAAGCGTGGCCTGCTCGCCGCAGCTCAGGCGCAGGCGCTCGCGCAGGTTCTTCAGGCCGATGCCGGTGCCACTGTTGTCGGTGCTGATGCCCTGGCCGTCGTCGGCGACGGTGATCGTCAACTGACCATCCAGCTCGCGCGCCAGTATCCACACCGTGCCGCCGCCGCTCTTGGGCTCCAGGCCGTGCTTGATCGCGTTCTCGACCAGGGTCTGCAACGACATCGACGGCAGGCTGACGCCGTGCAGGTGTTCGGGCACATCGATCTGCAACGTCAGCCGCGAGCCCATGCGGATCTGTAGGATTTCCAGATAGGCCTTCACCCGCTCCAGTTCCTGTCCCAGCGTGGACACCGACTGATCGATGCCTGGCAGGGAGCTGCGCAGGTATTGGATCAGGTGCCCCAGCATCTGCTCGGCACGGGCCGGATCGCTGCGGGTCAGTACCTGCGCGTTGGCCAGCGTGTTGTAGAGGAAGTGCGGCTCAACCTGGGCATGCAGCAGGTTCAAACGGGCCACGCTGAGTTCTTTTTCGGCCTCGGTGCGTGCAGCCTGTGCGCGTTCTTCGCGGCGCTGCTGGGCAACCTTGCCGCTCAAGGCATGGGTGATGGCTTCGGCGTTCTCGTAGTTGCTGCCTTCATCCAGCAGCCACAGGTCAACCCAGGCGCCGGCATCGGGCTCGAAGAACAGGGTGACGCTGCTGGTATCCGCGCCGGGAATCACGCGGGCGGTGATCTGGTTGTGCTTGATCGCCAGCCGCGCCATCGGGTTCCAGCGTGAGGGTGGCCGCTCGCCATAGGGATCGGCGCGGCGCTGGGTAGCGCGCAGTTGCAAGGTGCCAATCGAGCGCTCCAGGCGCTCGATGCGCGGCATCTGTCCGATGACCTGTTCCAGCAACGCGAATGCGGTGGGCGCATCCAGCGGCAGCTCGACCTGGCGGCGATGGCGATTGGCCAGCGACTGTGCGTCGAGGCGATCGGCAATCAGGGTGACGCGGCGGATATGGCCAACCACGGCAGTCAGCGCAAACACCGCCAACGCCATCGCAGCGAGGCCGAAGATCCAGCCCGGTGACTGGTCCATGCCGCTGAACAGGCCACTCCACAGGAACGCAGCGACGAGAATCGTCAGCGCCCAGGCGGCGAGGATGCGGAAACCGAGGAAGAGGCTGGCGAACATGGGGCAGTCACCGTAGGGATTGGGGGTGAGCATAGGCGCCGCCGGACAGGCTGCAAGCGGCCTGCGACGAAACCCGGAAAAGGGCGACCAAGCCCGGATTGGCGGGGATGGAAAAGCCGGCTGGAACTGTAGTGCCGAGCCATGCTCGGCAACGGGCCTTACCGGGAAGGCCTCTGCCGGGCATGGCTCGGCACTACCTGGGCACTACCGGGAAGGGCCCTGCCGAGCATGGCTCGGCACTACCTGGGCACTACCGGGGAGGTCCCTGCCGAGCGTGGCTCGGCACTACCTGGGCACTACCGGTGAGGCCTCTGCCGAGCATGGCTCGGCACTACCTGGATCTCCACTCTGCCGGCAGCACCCACCGCGACACGCCATCGCCACACAGGCCGATCAGCGCGTCACCCTGCGGCGCCCAATGCAGCTGGCGCAGGTCCCAGCAGGCGGAGCGGCTGGCATTCAATGACAGCGACTGCCCCGACTCAAGATTCCACACCGCCAGCACCGGGGTGCCGCCATCATTGCCGCCCAAAGCCAGCAGACGTCCATCGGCCGAGGCCGTTGCCGCATTCAATGCGTTCAGCCCCGGCAACGCCAACGAATAGCGCAACTTGCCGCTGGCCAGATCCACCACATGCATGCCCGGATCGCGGCGGTTGCCTTCCATCAGCACGAAGCCGACCGCAACCCAACCGCCCTTGGCCGAGCCCAGTGGCGCTGGCACCCACTGCGCCATGCCGGTGTCGTCATTGCCATCGACCTTGCCGAAGCGGCGTGACAGGGTCAGCACGCGACTGACCCGCCCGGTCGTGCCATCCAACTCGGTCAAGCCTGCCGGGTCCTCGATCCAGAAACCCTGCCCCGGCCTGTCCCAGCGCACTGGCTTGACCAGCGAGTTGCCCGGATAGCCACCAACCACGCCTTGCCGTGGCGCATCGAAACGCTGCGCATAGATCCACGGCTCACCATCGGCCGATGGCGTCGCCTGCGGCTCAAGCACGCGCAGCACATCGCGAAGTGCCCCACCGCCGTCCAGGGCATGGTCGTACGGCACCGGCCGGCCTTGCGTGTCATGCGTCCACTTCCAGCCGCCGCTGATCGGTTGACGCACACCGGCTGCCCAGCGCAGCGGATGCGCCAGCGCACGTTGCTGGTCCAGGCTGTACTCCACGATCTGCTGCTGTACCGCCAGCCAGGCAGTGCGGCCCTGCGGGTCCACGCTCAGGCCAGCGCGGCCGGCATCCGCGCTGGCTTGCCACAGACGCTGCGGCTTCTCGCCCATGCCCGGCGCCCAGCGCCACAAGGCATCGGGATAGCTGCTGAGCAGGAGTACGCTGCCGTCGGCCAGCGGCCGCATGTCGTAGTAGTCGCCACTGCCGAAGGGCAGCAGGCGTTGCGCTGCGGTCGCGTCCTTGTTGCCGCCCGGCGCCGTCAAGGTCGGTTCGACGATGCGAATATCTGCCTGCGCCGGCAGCTGCCAATCACTGGCGCCGACGCCGATCTGCAGGGCTGCACCGGGCAGCGCGCGCACGGCGTCGTACACCGGCGTGAACACCGCCTCCGGCACTCGGCGGCGGCTCAAACGTGGCGAGGGTCCACCGCCCATCACGTTGAACTCGCGCAGCTGGTCGACGATGCCACCATTCGGGTTTGGCCAGTCGTCGGTTCGGCTCAAGCTGATTGCCGTTGCCGGTTTTCCCAGCGCTTCGTCGACCTGCATCACCCGCACTTCGACCGTGCTTTTGGCACGGCTGAGTACGCCGTGTTTCTGCTCGGCACTGGCCTGCCAGCTGGCGAAGCTGCCCTGCAGTTCGGCCAGCTTGTCGCTCATCGCATCGACCGTGGGGTCACGCTGCAGACGCTGCTCACGCAGCGGCAGTTCCTCGGCGAGCAGCGCGCCCTGCTCCACCGCCGTCTGCAATGCAGGCATGCGGTAGCGGCGGATGAACTCGGCCTTCAATTCCGGGCGGCGCGCGATCAGCACATTGCCCCAGCCGTGATCCATGTAGGCCACGCGGGTGCGCTGTACCGGTGCATTGAATTTGCCCAGCGGTGCCAGGCTGGCCTGCACCACCGGCAGCACCTGCTCGAACGGCAACGCTACCAGCAGTTCCACCCTGTCCAACGGGCGTTGCTGTTTGGCCAGCAAGGGTGCCTGCAGGGCTGACGGCAAGCCTTTCTCTGGCGCCTGCTGCGCGGTCGGCAACATCTGCCAGTTTGCCGGTAAAGGCGCGGCAGAGGCCCACAACGAGGAGGTGATGCCAACCAGGCACAGGATTGCGCGGCAGGCGCTGGTGTTTGTCATGGGTCTTCCTTGATGGTGCGGTGACCGGATTCTTGGGGGCTGTATGTATTTATGGGTCCCCGACCCTCACCCCAACCCCTCTCCCGCAGGGAGAGGGGCTTGTAGTGCCGAGCCATGCTCGGCAGGGGCTTCATCGGTAACGTCTGAAGGCACGACAGCGCTGCGCGCTGCGCAGAAGCTGCCCTCACCCCAACCCCCCTCCCGCAAGCGGGAGAGGGGCTTGTAGTGCCGAGCCATGCTCGGCAGGGCTTCACCGGTAACGCCTGAAGGCACGGCAGCGCTGCGCGCTGCGCAGAAGCTGCCCTCACCCCAACCCCTCTCCCGCACGCGGGAGAGGGGCTTCAAAACCTTCAAAACCTTCAAAACCTTCAAAGCCTTCAAAGCCTTCAAAGCCTTCAAAGCCTTCAAAGCCTTCAAAGCCTTCAAACCTTACTTGCGCTCTGCCGCACTCGCATCACGTGTCGCGCGGAAACTCTCTTCCGGGCTCCAGTTCGGCCAGTCACGCGAGTTGGCCAGCTTCTCGCCCAAGGTATAGAGCACTTCCAGGTCACGCGCTGCACCGGCGAAGGTCCAGTCGGCCTGCCATTCGTCACCCTGCTGGTGGTAGCGCTTGGCGGTGTACTCGTCGGAGGCCTTCTTGCCGGCGGCGACGCCACCGTCGATCCAGTCCTGTCCCGCGCCATACGACAAGGCCGGCACGCCGCGCTTGGCGAACGGGAAGTGATCGGAGCGGAAGAACAGGCCGGCTTCCGGTTTGGTGTCCGGGGTGTAGCGGATGTCCCAGCCCTTGGCCACGTCCTTGAGCTGGTCCAGCAGTTCGACCTTGGCGGTGCCGTAGATGCCGAAGTCACGCGACGGGCTGTACGGCGACATGCCGTCCATGTTGATCACCGCAACCGTCTTGGCCAGCGGATACAGCGGGTTGCTGGCGTAGTACTCCGACCCCAGCAGGCCCTTTTCTTCCGCTGTCACGGCCAGGAACAGCACCGAGCGCTGCGGTCTGGGCTGGGTGGCGAAACCACGCGCCAGCTCGACCAGTGCAGCGGTGCCGGAGGCGTTGTCCATCGCGCCGTTGAAGATGCGGTCGCCACGCGCATCCGGCTCACCGACGCCAATGTGGTCCCAGTGCCCGGAGTAGATGACGGTTTCATCCGGATAGGTGCTGCCTTCCAGGCGCGCGACCACATTGTGCGAGGTGATGACCTCGTTCTTGACCTGGTAGCTGGCCGAGAAGGTTTCGCCCTTCAGCTCCACCGGCCGGAAATCACGCGACTGCGCCTGCTTCTTCAGCGTCTCGAAATCCAGCCCGGCGCGCTTGAACAGGTCCACCGCTAGGTCGCGCTGGATCCAGCCTTCCAGCGCCGGGTGCGCCTCGGCCGGGTTCTGCCGGACCACGTCGAACATGGTGTTGGTATTGGAACCGGCCACCGTCGCCCAGCCATAGGAGGCGGGGGCGGTTTCGTGGACGATCAGCACGCCGGCGGCGCCCTGGCGCGCACCTTCCTCGTACTTGTAGGTCCAGCGGCCGTAATAGGTCATGCCCTTGCCGTCGAAGTCACCGGCACCGGATTCAAAATCCGGGTCGTTGATCAGCACCACGGCGATCTTGCCCTTCAGGTCCACGCCCTTGAAGTCGTCCCAGTTGCGCTCCGGCGCCTTGACGCCATAGCCGAGGAACACCAGCGGTGCATTGCTGATATCCACTGCGCTGGCGCCGTTCATGGCCGCGCGCACGGCGATCTCCTGGCCCTGGGTCAGCGTCTGTGGCTTGCCCTGGCTGCTCAGCGACAGCACCGGCTTGCCGACGATGTCACCCTTCAGCAGCGGCACCGCCTGGGTCCACAGGCGCTTGCCGTCCTGCAGGTCACCGCCCGGCTGCATACCGGCAGCAGCGAACTGCCTGCTCAGGAAGGCGATGGTCTTTTCTTCGCCAGCGGTGGCCGGGGAGCGGCCTTCATAGGCGTCGGAGGCGAGCTCGCGGACATCGGCCGAGATGCGCGCGCCATCAAACTTGGGCGGGGCAGCCATCAGGGCTGTGGATACCGACATCGCCAACAGGCTGATTACGACTCGTTTCACGCTGTACTCCAGTGGTAAGGCAACTTTTGGAGTGTAGCCAGCCCAGCGCGCCGATGTGCAGTGTCTTAGTGCAGGGTTGCCGCACGGCTCAGCAGCGCCTCGCGCTCGCGCGCATTGCTGCTCAGCGCCGCGGCCTGTTCGAACGCCTGGCGCGCCTCATCGGCACGCCCGAGCCGCGCCAGCAGGTCACCGCGCACAGCCTGCAACGGCGCGTAGCCTTGCAGCTGCGGATCATCGATCAACGCTTGCAGCAAGCTCCAGGCCGGCAACGCACCTTGGGCCTGCGCCACCGCCACCACCCGGTTGAGCTCAACCACGGGTGAGGGCATCACCTCGGCCAGGCGCGCATACAACACGGCGATGGTCTGCCAATCGGTCTGCTCGGCCAGCCTTGCGCGTGCATGACAGGCGGCGATGCCCGCCTGCAATACATAGGCGTCATCGGCACCGCCCAGTTTCGTTGCCTGATCCAACGCCGCCTGCCCGCGCGCGATCTGCAGCCAATCCCAACGGCTGCGGTCCTGCTCCAGCAGCAATACGGCCGAACCATCGGCGGCGGTCCGTGCACGCAGGCGCGAGGCCTGAAGCTCCATCAAGGCCAGCAGACCAAGCACCGGCACCGTGTTGGGCATCAATCCGGCCAGCACCCGACACAGCCGCAGCGCCTCTTCGCATAGCGCCGGCCGCACCCAGTCCTCGCCGCTGCTGGCCGCGTAGCCCTCGTTGAACACCAGATAGACCACGTCCAGCACCGACTGCAGGCGGGCGGACAGCTCCTGCAGGCGCGGCACTTCGAACGCCACCTTGCGCTCGGCCAGCAATCGCTTGGCGCGGACGATGCGCTGGGCGATGGTGGGCTCGGGAACCAGGTAAGCACGGGCGATCTCGGTGGTGCTCAAGCCACACAGCAGGCGCAGGGTCAGCGCGACCCGCGCATCGGCAGGCAGTTCGGGATGGCAGGCGACGAACACCAGCCGCAGCAGGTCATCACCGATGTCGTCCAGATGGTCGGACTGGTCCGCGCCCATGCTGTAGTCCTGCAGTTCGTCGATGATCTGCGTCTGCCGCTGCGCATGCAGGCGCCGTTGTCGCAGCCGGTCAATGGCCCGCCGCTGCGCGGTGGCCATCAGCCAGGCGGCGGGATTTTCCGGAATCCCCTGCCTGGGCCAATGCTCCAAGGCCGCAACCAGCGCGTCCTGGGCAAGTTCCTCGGCGCTGTCGAGGTCACCCAGCATGCGCGCCAGGCGCGCTACCAAGCGTGGCGACTCCATGCGCCAAAGGGTGTCGAGCAGTCGTTGCAGTTGTGGATCGCTCATAGGGCGCGATCAGAGCATCGCGGTTCGACTGCCGCAAGTGCGGAGTGCGGTGTTGTAGGAGCGGCGTCAGCCGCGAAGCTGGTGATGCATACGATCAAGGAGACTTCCATCACAGCGGCAAAACAAAAGCCAACCCCTCCCCAGCCCTCCCCTCCGCCTTCGGCGCAAGGGAGGGAGCAGAGCCTCCCCTTCGCTACGCGAAAGGGAGCAGAAGCTCACAACTGCACGAACGGCTTGAACCCGCCCCAGAACATGCGCTTGCCATCGAAGGGCATGTCCTTCGGTCCCATGCCGGCCAATCGTGGATCGGCCATCGCCTTGGCATTGACCTTGTCGCGGTGCGCGCGCGAGCGGAACACCACGTAGGCGAACACCACCACCTCGTCTTCCTTCAGCTTCACCGCCTGCGGGAATGAGGTGCGCTTGCCCGGCTTCACGTCCTCGGCCACCGCTTCGACATACGCCAAGGCGCCGTGCTCCTTCCATACTTTCCCGGCCTTGCGCGCGATGCGTTTGTAATCATCGATCTTCGCGCTGGGTACCGGCAACACATATCCATCCACGTAAGCCATGATCGTCTCCTGGTTATTGGCCCGGTTCGCCATCCATATGGGCTATTTCCCACAGGTGGCCATCGAGGTCGGCGAAGCCGCGCTGGTACATGAAGCCGTAATCACGCGCCGGCATCGGCTCGCTGCCACCGGCGGCCAGGGCCTTGTCCACCAGCTCATCCACCGCTGGCCGGCTGACCGCCGACAAGCAGGTGATCACCTCGGTCTGCTTGCGCGCATCAACCAGCGGTTTGCTGGTGAAGGTCTGGAAGAACGGCTCCACCAGCAGCATCACGAAGATGCTGTCGCTGATCACCATGCAGGCCGCGTTGTCATCGCTGAACTGCGGGTTGAAGCTGTAACCCAGTGCGCCGAAGAAAGCCCTGGAGGCTTGCAGGTCACGCACTGGAAGATTGACGAAGATCATCTGCGGGTTGCCCATGCTCAGCCCTCCGCCGGCATCGGCTTCATGCAGTTGACCATCCACGGCTTTCCGTAGCGGTCCAGCAACATGCCCCAGCGGTGCGCCCAGAAGGTTTCGGCCAAGGCCATCTGCACCTGCCCACCTTCGGACAGGGCCGCGAACACACGCTCGGCTTCCTCGATGCTGTCGACGTCGACATTGATGGTGGTGGCACTGCCACCATCACCTTGCGGACCATCGGCAGCCATCAGCGTCGCGCCGCCGGCTTCGACCTGGCAATGCGCGATCTGCTCCGGTTGCGGCATGAAACCGCCGCAGCCTTCGGCGTCCATGTCCGGACTCGGCGGCATGTCACCGTACTTCATCTCCGACACCACCGTGCCGCCCAGCGCCTTGGCGTAAAACGCCATCGCCTCGTGGGTCTGGCCGTTGAAGCCCAAAAACGGAATCAATTTCATCGTCCTGCTCCTGCTGCTCGGGGTTGGGTTCAGTTGTTGCGCTCGATCTGCTCGCGTAAACGCTGCTCCTGTGCCTGCAATTCCGGGGTGAAGGCCGCGCCGAAATCTTCAGCTTCGAAGAACGGGCGGATCTCCACTTCCACCGCACTGCCGTTGGTCGGGGTGAACGGGGCCCGCTTGAGCCACTCCACCGCCTCGTCCAGCGAGCGCACCTGCCACAGCCAGAAGCCGGCAACGAGCTCGCGGGTTTCAGCGAACGGACCATCAATCACGCTGCGGCCCTCTGCGGCGAAACGCACCCGCGCCGCCTGTGACGTGGGCTTCAAGCCCTCGCCAGCCAGCATGATTCCGGCCTTCACCAGCTCCTCATTGAAGGCTCCCATCGCGGCAATCTCCGCCTGCGTTGGCATCACCCCGGCCTCGGTCTCGGGGGTCGCTTTCACCAGCACCATCACTTTCATCGCCGTGCTCCGTTGCAGGCGGCATGCCCGCTACACATCAGGTACGACGAAGCACGGCTGGCAACCTCGACATGGTCCCGCCATCTTTTTATGAATGAATTCATGCGGCAACGCAGCAGGCGCGATGCGACATCATGTGCAACCCCTGCGCCTGAGGCTGGACCATGAAGTTCATGCTGTTGATCTACATCGACCCGCAACTGCTGCAGACCGTGCCTGCCGATGACTACGACGCGCTGATGCGCGGCTGCCTGCAGCATGCCGATGCCCTGCAGGCGCAGGGCACACTGTTGATGTCACAACGCCTGCAGCCACCTGGCGGCGCACAGACCCTGCGCAGCCGCCAGGGCCAGTCACGGATCATCGATGGCCCGTTCGCGGAGACCCGCGAAATCCTGGCCGGCTTCAACCTGATCGAAGCAGCTGACGCCGATGAAGCCATGCGCATCGCGCGGCAATTCCCGTGGGCAGCGTACGGCAGCATCGAGGTGCGTGCGGTGGATGACCTGGAGCAGGAAAAGGTACGGCTCCACTGCTGTGGGATGAAGGACCATTCTGTGGAGCCGGGCTACGTCACTTAGCGAAGCTCTCCCCACAAGCCCCATGCCCGTACCAATCTCATCGCATTTTGATAACAAAGGTTACTGTTTGACGAAAAAAGTCCTAACAGTGCAAACCTACAAGCCATTGAAAACAAAGAGCATTAAAAAATTTTAAAAGAAAAATGTTCACCATTTGTTAATTTTCAGCCTTTTCGCCGCTAAAGTTCGTTCACCTGGTGTTTAGCTCGATCCAGTAGCAGCACCGGCGACTAACATTCCTGAGAGAGAAGGTATGACCAACCACATGACGTTGAAGCGCGCAGTGCTCTGCACAGCGCTCAGTCTTTGCATCGCAGGTGCGGCACACGCTCAGTCCAACGCTACCGGTTCCATCTTCGGCAACGCCGAGCCGGGCACCACCATCGTCATCTACAACTCCGGTACTGGCCAATCGCGCACTGTCACCGCAGATGCCAATGGCCGCTATCAAGCACCGTCGCTGGCACTCGGAAGCTACAAAGTCGAGTTGAAAAAAGATGGCAGAACCATCGCCACGCGCGATGATGTTGCCGTCAACCTGGGCAGCGCTAGCCAGGTTTCGTTCGGCGCATCAGGTGGTGATGCAACCACCCTCGATTCGATAACCGTGACGGGAAGCAATAGCCCCTCGATCGACGTGAGTTCGACCGACATCCGCTCGGTTTTCACCTCCGAACAGATCGAGAAGATGCCCATCGGGCGCTCGATCAATGCAGTTGCGCTGTTGGCACCAGGCGTTGTGGCTGGCGATTCTCGGTACAACGGTGTCGCATCCTTCGGCGGTGCTTCGGTCACGGAAAACGCCTATTACATCAATGGCTACGCGGTCACCAATCCGCTCACAGGCCTGGGCTCAACCACCCTGCCATTCAATGGTCTTGATCAGATGCAGGTCCTGACTTCGGGCTACGGCGCAGAGTTCGGCCGCGCCACCGGTGGCGTGATCAACATGGTGACCAAGCGCGGCAGCAACGATTGGCGTTTCGGTGGCCAAGCAATCTGGAACCCGAACGCAGACCATCGGCGCAACATCTATGTACCCAAGGTCGGGCTGGCGCTGGACGGCCAGCTCTATCAGAACCTGCATGATTACAAGGACGAGTCGGTCAGCTACGGCGCCTACGTCAGTGGTCCGATCGTCAAGGACCGACTGTTCTTCTACGCCAGCGGCGAGTTCCAGGACCGCAGTGTCGAAACGTACGGTGCACGTGCTGGCTCCACCACCAACTATGGTGAATTTGAGTACGACGTGCCACGATGGCTCGCCAAGATTGACTGGAACATTACGGACAACCAGACCCTCGAACTGACGGCTGTATCCGATGTCTCCAAGCGCACTGAATACCTTTACCCTTACGCTTACACGCAGGCCGTCGCAAACTCCAACAATGCTGCGACCGGGGAGTCAAACGCTCCTTTCCAACGCGGTAAGGTCAGGATGGGTGGCGGTGACTACAAGGATGGCGGTGAACTGTACATCGGCAAGTACACCGGGTACCTCACAGAGAACCTGACGCTGACCGCGCTCTACGGCAAGCAGAAACAGGAACACACCCGTACGCCGTGGGGATACGATGCAGGGATCGTTCCAGTGCGCGGCACTCCGTTTGCAGGCGGCAACGCTCTCAGCTTCGGCTCACTGACCCAGTTGGCCTATCCAGATGCATTCGATGAGACTGATGGTGGCCGCCTCGACTTGATCTGGACAGTGGGTGACCATTCCCTGCGCTTCGGTTATGACGAACAGAACTCCGAGTCACGCGAAGGCACCGTGACCGCAGGTAACGCTGGTTATTACTGGAATTACGGCTACGGCGCGGCCGATACGGCCTTGCAGGGCGGTGGCGGCATGATCATCCCAGCCAATGGCCGGTATGTTTCAAAGGTCGTCTACAACAACGGTGGCCAATTCAAGACCGAACAGTACGCCTATTACCTGGAAGATCGTTGGCAGGTTTCTGACAAGGTTCTGCTCTCGCTGGGTGTGCGCAATGAGAACTTCACCAACTTCAACGGTGATGGCATTGCCTACCTCGACGGAAAGGACCAGTGGGCACCCCGTATAGGTGTCACGTGGGACGTGTTCGGCGATTCCAGCCTGAAGGTCTTTGGTAACGTCGGCCGGTATCACCTAACCGTGCCCAACACCGTTGCTCAGCGCGGCGCCTCGGGTTCGACCTTTACCAACGAGTACTTCTCATATACCGGCATTGATCCAAACACTGGCTTGCCACTGAACACCAGCTTGATCAGTCCCAATGGTCCGTATTCCTCCAACTCCGAGTATGGTCAGTCACCGAATCCAAATGCGGTGGCAGCAAGCGATTTGAAGCCGTATTTCCAGGACGAACTCGTACTCGGCTTTGAGAAGCAGATCAGCAACAAGCTGTTCGGCGGAATGCGCTATGTCTACCGTGAACTCGGAAGCATGATCGACGACATCTGCGATCCCCGTGGTGCAATTGCTTGGGGCGTAGCTAACGGGTATGACAATGTCTTCGATTCGGCTGGAAACAAAGCCGGCGATGTCGACTTCGACGGAATGGACACCGAGGCTGCTCGTCTCTGGACGAACAACACCAGCGGCTGCCGTATGGGCAACCCTGGTGTAACCAACACCTGGGTGCTTTATGACGACGCAGGCAATCCGCATAACGCCAAGTTCAATGGCGGTTTCCCGAAGATGGTGCGCAAGTATCATTCGGTTGACCTGTTCATCGAACATCCGTTTGCTGATGACTGGTACTACAAGCTGGACTACACCTGGTCTCACAACTATGGCAACGGCGAGGGCATGACCAATTCCGATATTGGTCAGGACGTCGCGCAGGCTGCTCAGACTCAGTCGTGGGATCACGTGGAACAGACGGAAGGCGGTTACGGCAATCTTCCGAATGATCGCCGCCACCAGTTCAAGGCATTCGGCTACTACCAGCTGAACGATGAATGGCGCTTCTCTGGCACATTCGTAGCGTACTCAGGACGACCGAAGAACTGCACCGGCATTTATAACGGTGTGAACGCGAACGATGATTTCGCAACCGAGAACGTGCTGTACAACGGCCCGTACTATTGGTTCTGCAATGGCGAAGCGTCCCCGCGTGGGTCCCGAGGCACCATGCCTTGGACTACCCGCATGGACGTTGGCGTCAACTACGCTCCCAGCTTTGTGGCAGGCAACAAGCTGCAGTTCAGCTTTGATATCTTCAATGTATTGAACCGCAGAGTGGCGCAGAACATCGTTGAGTACGGCGAAAACGGTGGCATCGGCGTTCCCTACCAGCTGACCGGCCGCGTGATCAGCTATTCCGCACCGCGCAGCATGCGCTTCAGCATCCGATACGACTACTAAGTCGTAACGGACAGAAAGGAAGAAGCCCGGCATCTAGCCGGGCTTCTTTTTTATCAAACAGAAGTCCGGCAATCGATTGCATTCGTGCAATTCAGGCCTCCTGCCTTTGAAGAATCGTCCTCGACGGGCTGCCCACTCGCTCGTTGGATGCAGCGTGCACAGCGCAGCTTCTTAACGACGCCTCTTGGTCGCCTGGCTCGCACACATCGGCAAGCACTCGATCAGCCTGGAACGTGATGGCCAGGCCCTCGACAAGCGTGAGAATGTGCTGCTGCGCTTTGGCGCAGGCGCCGAAATTTCCTCTCGGGACGAAGGTGCAACTACCCTGAATGCGGTGACGGCTACCGCTGCCAGCATGCCCTAGATCGACGTCAGCAACACGGTCTCCAAGTCGGTGATAACCTCAGAGCAGTTGGCCGTGCTGCCGCTTGGCCGCGGCGCTGAAGCCATCACCCTGCTAGCCCCCGGCGCTGTCGCAGGTAGCGACGAGTTCTCCAATGGCTCGCGCTCCGTGCTGTCCTGACCCTGAGCTTGGATGTGGACGACAACGGCAGCGCTGAAACCCTCACCGTTGCTGCCGACAAGCTGGGCCCGGAGGCCAAGCGCTACTACAAGGCATTTACCCTCGCTGCGGAAAAACACACTGACAAGTGGTATGCCAGCTTCAACTACACCTGGGCAAAGCTCAGCGGGAACTACGAAGGTCTGGTGAAGAGCACCAATGGCCAGAGCGATACCGGTACCACCTCGGATTTCGATTTCGCCGAGATCATGTACGGCACCGATGGCTATCTGTTCAACGACCATCGCCATACCTTCAAGCTTTACGGCGGCTACCACTTCAACGACGAGTGGCAGGTAGGTGCCAACATCCAGGTGCAGTCGGGCGCACCGATCAGCTGCCTCGGCGGCGGCATGGGCACTTTCGGTACCGAGTACGGCTACGCCGGCGTATTCCACACCTGCAATGTGGCCGAAGACGACATCTCCAGGCTGGGCGGTTCCGGCCGCACGCCGTGGACGCTCAACGTCAGCCCCAACGTGGTCTACAAACCGAAGTGGGCCCAAGGCCTGAGCATGCAGCTCTCGGTACTCAATGCCTTCAACTCGATCAAACCGGTGCAGGTATATGAGACCAGGTACTCGTACAACTCGGCAGGCACGATCACCGACTTCTACAACTACCACGCCGCGCTACGCCCGCCTGCAGCTGCAGTACGACTGGTAAGCGACGCGCCGAAGCTGGGTGGCCACGGGTGATTCCATCCGTGGCCACCTCCGATCAGCGCGAACCGTCATTCCCCCACCTACAGAGCGGACGCGGGCGCACAATCAGTGGGCAATGCTGACGTCGAGCCTGTTGCCCAGCGCAGCTTCATTGCCACTGTAGTCTTTCGCGGTGATCCGGATCGTGTAGTTGCCCGGCTGCAACTCCATAGGCTGTAGTTCACCACTTCCCAGCAGGCCATCACGCACGGTATTGGTCAGCACGTAGCGGAAGCGGGTACTGCTGCTGCCATGCACGGTGATGCCGCTGTCCGCCGCATAAGCGAGCTTCACCGCTTCGCGTTGCGGTGGCATGCGGTTGAAGATGATGTTGGTACGCGGCTGTTCGTAGCCAGGCAGCGCGCGGCCAGTAGCGTCGAGTATCTGATAACCCAGGCTGTACAGGCCTAGCCGGCGTCGCGGCAGGTTGTTGTCAACCTGGTCCCAGGTCTCCACCACCAGTTGCAGGCCACCGCCATCGCGTGGCACCTGCAGTCGCCCATCGACCTTGTCGATCAGGCGCTGGTTGTTGCTGTCGAGCAGGGCGATGTCGTCGATCTTCGGTGCCACGTGGTCAGCGTAGTTGGAGAAACCAAGCCGCACCGCATTGCGCTCGTAGCCCGACGGCCCAATCGCCAGGTGCACATGCGCCTGGTTGTTGATGCTGCCCAGCGCATCACCGGGCTGGAAGCGCGTGCCACGACGTACGCGCACGCGATCCAACTGGCCGGCTTCGTCGTAGACGAGCTGCATGCGCGCCGGATCCAGTGCGCGATTGGCAGCGTCGCGGCCAACCTTCATATGGATGTAGTCGAGCTTGTCCAATGACAGACCCTCGGCCTGGCCGCCCAGCGTCCAGGTCGATGCCGGGCTGCTGACCTTGGCGCTGGCGATGGCCAACACGGTCTGACCCACATCACCGCGCACATCGAACCCACTGTGCAGGTGGTGCCTGCTTTCGCCGCTGAAGTTGCCACGCACCTCGCCCAGCGTGCCGGTGACTTCATGCCAGCCCAGTTGGGGTGCCAGTGGCCAGCGGCCTTGATTGGCGGGTAGCGGGTTGTCCGGCGACGGTCCCAGTTGCGGCGACGCATCGGCCGCTGTCGCGATGTGTGGCACAAGGTGATGGATGCGATAGGCATCGGCGTCGCTCAACAGCAGGCTGCCGTCCGGCGCCAGCGCCAACCCTGCAGGGCGCGCGAAGCGCTGGGCATCGTTGCCCGCCACGGCCACGATATGGCCGTGTGCTGACAACTGCACCACGCGCCCGCTCAGCCGCTCGCCAACATAGACCACGTCGTCATGGGTGATGGCCAGGGTCATCGGTCCCCACAACACCCGATCGGCGTTGGGCATGCCAACCCGGGTACTGACCATGCCGGTGCTGCTGACCGTGCGCAGCGCGTTGTTCTGCAGGTCGGCGACCCAGAGGTTGCCGTGGCTGTCGAACTTCAGGTCGGTCGGTGTATCAAAACGCGCCTGGGCGCCCTGCCCATCCTCCCAACCCGGCAGTGCGCCACCGACCAGGGTGCTGACCGTGCCATCGGTGGCAATCACGCGGATGCGGTCATTCCAGGTATCGGCGACATAAACGCGGCCGTCCGCAGCCACCGCCACGCCCATTGGTCCATTGAAGCGCGCCTGCGCGCCCTTGCCATCAGCGAAGCCCGGCGTGCCATCACCGGCCAGGGTAATGACCTGGCCCTGCGCGTTGATCCTGCGGATGGCATGGTTGCCGGTGTCGGCCACATAGAGATTGCCCTGCGCATCCAGGGCGATGCCCGACGGCGTATTGAACTTCGCCGCCGCGCCTTGGCCGTCGGCAAATCCTTCAGTGCCACCGGCCAGAACCTGGAAGGCACCGTCCAGGCCGCGGTAGAGAATGCGATTGTTGTCGCCGGCATCGGCGACGAACAACAGGCCACCACCCATCGCCAGCCCCCAGGGATCACTGAAGCGGGTCTGTGCGGCCTTGCCGGCGCTGTTACCCGCAACGCCGTCGCCCCCCAGCAACTCGATCTGCGCCTGCCAGCCCAGCGCTGTAGGCGGCGGACCCGCGGGCGCGGGCGCCTGCGGCGCCCACACGAAGGTGGCAGCCAGCGCGGCGCCGGTCACGGCGATGACGGCAATTACCCAATGTTTGCGATCCATGTACACCCAACCAACGACGGACCCGGCACCATAGACGCTCACGGCCCGCGGCGAAACCGCCGAAAGCCCTGCATGGTGGAGAACCGTATGCATCTATATCTGCAAGAAGAGGCGATCCGCCTGCAGGCTGGGCAGAGCACGGATATCAGCCTGTCGCTGTCACTGCCCTCGCTGCTGGAGGCGGGACTGCAGCATTTCCCGCCGTCGGAGCAGGCAATGGAACAGGCCATCGCCAGCACCGAAGATGCCTTGATGCCATGGATTCCAGCGCTGCGCCTGGATTCGCTGGAGGTATTGGAGTGTGCCGATGCAGTGCTGGCGCCCTTGCCGGGCGTGCTGGGCTATCCGCCGCAGGCGATCTGTGAGCTGGACATCGACGAAGTCGAGCGGGCATTCAACCAGCTGGCGCAGGTAGCGGCGGGGATGCCGGCAAAGAGCCTGGATATACCCGAGCGCCCGGATTTCGTTGCCGCGCTGGTGGTGGTGCGCGAGCTGATGCATCACGTTGGTTGGGAGCAGTTGCGATTGCTGGAGGCTGGGCTGGTTGGTGCTGAAAACTGAAGCCAGAGCAAAAGCACCCCTCCCCACCCCTCCCCTGCTGCGCAAGGGAGGGAGCTCAAGCCAAAGCTGCGGCGCCGCGCGAACTGCCCCCTCCCTTTGGCGCAGGCAAGGGGAGGGTTGGGGAGGGGTGCTCTTGCCCTGCTTTTGCCTCTCTCAGTCCAGAAAAACCCACTACAAAGCAGGCTTCTCCGGCGCCGTCCCCATCGCCTCGCGATAACGCCCGTACAAGGCCAATACCTTGTCCACGTATTGCCGGGTCTCCGCATAGGGCGGCACTCCGCCATAACGTGCAACCACCCCGATCCCGGCGTTGTAAGCAGCTGCTGCCAAGGTCCGGTCACCGTTGTAGCGACGCAGCAGCGACTTCATGTAGCGCGCACCGCCGCTGATGGACTGTGCAGGGGACAGGGGATCACTCACCCCGTACTCGGTTGCCGTCTCCGGCATCAACTGCATCACCCCCTGCGCGCCCTTGGGCGACACCGCTTTTTCATCGAATGCGCTTTCGGCATGGGCGACCGCACGCAACCAAGCATCATCCACGCCGGTGGCTTTGGCAGCGGCACGGAATTGCGGGGCGTGCCGGTTCAACTGCGGCGTGCCCACCCGGCCCAGACCTTCATGGGCCGGCTCGCCCGGCGGCGTGGCCACAGTGAAACGCAGATAAGGCGTTGAGCCCGGCAGGTTACGGGTGGAATAAACCAGCTTGCCATCCTGCTCGCGCTCATACAGGGTGCCGCTGAACACACCGAAGTTGCCCCACAGATTGGGGGTCTGCACGGCGTTGTCATCGATCTCGATGGCCTTGCAGTTGGAGCCCGGCTCCGGCGCAGTGGCCATGCTGACCGTGCCTTTCAGCACGCAGCGGTACACCGTGCGCGCCTGCAACGGCGCGCACAGCCCGTACAAGAGCAGCAACAGCACAAGTGCGGCCGCGCGCGGCATGGGGCCAGATCCAATCGTGAGGAAGGAGACGATGCTGAGCCTGCCCGTTTGAACGGCAGGTGATGAAAAAGCCGCCAATCGCGCCCAGAATGAATACCTGCTTTCCAGCCCCTTCCAGCACCCATGACCGTGCCCCTGCTCGGCTTTGACAACCCCCAATTCCATACCGGACGCAACACCAGCGTACGGCGAGGCGCGCGTTGGCATGGGGTGGCGCAGGCGTGTATCGAACTGGGTGAAGGCCGCCATTTGGGCCCGATCTCACTGCAGACCGAACTGCGGGCCTTTGATGCCCTGGATGAAGCCGATCTGCGCGATGAGCATGATCCTGGCTGTCGCACGCCTGCAGGATTACTTGCGGTGATGCAGCGCTTGTATCCCGGGTTTCGCAGTGATGAGTTGGTGACGCTGGTGCATTTCTGGGTGGAGTGAGAGAACACACCTGAATGCCAACGGATTGCCTGGCCGCGCAGCGAGCGGGACCGGGCAAGCACAGCCGGCGGGTGGAGCTCTGGCGGTCATTCCGATAGGCCGCCAACAGCCCCGGGTGCGCTGCGCTTACCCGGGCTACATATGTGCTGTTGCTTCTGCTGTTGCTTCTGCTGTTGCTTCTGTGGTGGCCGTGGCTCTTTCCTTCTCCCGTTCACGGGAGAAGGTGGTGCGAAGCACCGGATGAGGGGAGCTTTTGCTTTTGCTTTTGCTTTTGCTTTTGCTTCAAGCAAAAACCAAAACCGCATAAGCTCCCGCCAGAATCAACGCCGCTGTGCTGCCCGCAAATGCGCGCCTACCGGACCCGAGAACGCGCGCCCATCGGCCACATCCCAATTGATCGACCAGGTCATCACGCCACGGAAATCCGGATGCGGCTGGCTCGGCTTCACCTCATCGCATTGCTTCGCCATGGTCAGGCAATCGAAGGCACGATTGATATCCACCGGCGTCGCATAACCATTGCCTGCAGCGCGCAGACCCGACGGCAGGGCCAAAGCCACCTGGTCCGCACGCAACCCAGCAAAGCGTCCCTTGCCACCGGCCAGATCAAACCCTTCGATCAGCATCCTGGCCGAGCCCACCATCATGTCCACGCTGCCCCCCGGATATTTCTCAGCGCGGTACGGCGTGGGCAGACCACCGTTGTTGTAAAGCTGCACATGCAGCAGATCCAGTTCCTCGCGCAGGCCATCGATCAGCGGCAGATACGCACCCCAGATGCCTTCCATAGACACCATGCCGCCCTGCACATACGGATGATCCGGCGCCATCGACACATACAGGTTCGGGTACATGCCATGCAGGCGCTTCACCGCCGAAATCAGGTGTGGCGTAACCGGCGCGCCGTGCACCACACCTGCGATCTTTTCCAGATCGACATCAATACCATCGAAGCCGTAGGTGTTGATCGCATCGGCGGTGGTGCGGACGAAATTGTCTTCGTCGCGCTGGGTGTTCAAGGTCACCGTGCCCAGTTCACCACCGAACGACAGCACCACGATCTTGCCCTGCGCACGCTTGGCGGCGATGTCGGCAATCAGCTGCGTGCGGTCCAGCGCGGGATCCGGGTTGAACGCCACCTTGCCCTCGCCCATGTCATCGGCGAAGGCCAGCACGATCACGTCCCAGCTCTCATCCACCTTGCCCACCGGCAACAGGCCCTGGCCGTTGTCGAAGTTATGCAGATAGCCAACCAACGCATGCTTGGGTAGCGCGTGGCTATGCCCCGGGGCGACACCAACACCTGCCAACGGCACCGGCACCGGCGTTGCCTGGCATCCGAAGGTGGAAACAAGCGCCAGCGTGGAGAACAACAGACCGATCGACTTCATCGCACCACCAGAAAGGGAAGACGCCCGATTCTAGGCATGCGAAACCGGCGAAAAACCATTCAAAGACAATAACTTAGGAAAGTCGTCCTGTTTTGTCCCGGTTTGTCCGGCAGCTGACGCGCAGGCCGCTCAGCGGGAACCGGCAATGGCGACAGCCAAGCCCGCCGCTGGCCCAGGATGACCGCCGCTCAAGTGCACATTTTCATGCGCCGCTCGGCATCCCACAGTGCGCGCCGGGCCATGTCATAGGCGCTGTCCGCGGCACTGAGCAGGCTGTGCTCGGCCTCCACCGGATCGGCCCCATTGTTGAAACGGTACTCGGCGCGCTGCAGCGCATCCAGGTGCGTCATCACCGGCGCAAGCCACTGCCGGCGCTGCTGCCCATTGCAGCGCGGATAGCGCTGCTCCAGCGCGCCCAGCGCAACGCGAATGCGGCGACTGGCTTCACCCTTCATGTCCGGTGCTTTCTCGTAACGGATGGGCGCGGCCTTGTAGGCATCGCCGGTGGCTTCGCTACCGAGATCGGACTTGCGCTCATGCAGGCTGGGATTGAACGCAACCTCGGGCGGGCGCCGTGCCTGCGCCGGTTGGATATCCGGACCGTGGATCAAACGGGCACCAATCTGGCCCAACGTCGGCGGCTTCGTCTTGTCCTCGAACATGCCGGACACCAACTCCTCCAGCGGCCGCTCGCCGACCCCGGTGGCCAACGCATCGCGGTGTTCGAACACCCGCTCGGTCGCATTTTTCTGGCGCGTGGCGTTACCGTCGGTGGGCACCGCCAAACTGCCGTCCTTGCCATACAGGCGCTGCGACCAGCCCGTCTGCGCTGGTGCTGGCTTCGCTGCAGGTGCCGCAGTCACGGCAGGCGACGGAGTCGCAGGCGGTACATCAACCACAGGCCGGTCAAACCTGGCCACTGCCTGCGCAAGCGGTGGATTCTGCAGTGCCGAAGCCACGGCTTGCTGTGCCGGCAAACGCGCCGCAGCTGGGGGCGAGGTCAGCAACCAGCGCAGTTGGATCCGGGTTTCCTCCCGTGCAACGTTCAGCTCCGGCAACTGCAACAGCAAACGCACCAGCCCGGACATGAACGCCAAGGCAACCACGCCGGCAGTCAATCGGGTCCATAGCGGTTCGGCAGCAGGATCGGAACGCATGCAACTCCAGCAAAAGACGACGCAGGGCAACAACCGGCCCTGTCACGGTACGTCGGCACACTGCAAAGACCGACAAGAGCACAACGAGTTCCACGATTGTGCCCGTCGAATGTGTGAACCTGTGGCAAGAGTGGGTCATCATCGGGCAAACGCCGTCATCGTTCGCAGCACAAGGAGCCGTACGTGAATACCGTTGCAGCACAGAACCTGGATGAAAGCATCGCCAAGCAGCTGTTCTTTGGCCATATCGCCGAAGATGTGCTGTTCCCCTACCCACAGATCCGTGAACGTGACCGCGAGATGCTGGGCGCGATGACCGATGCCATCGACCAGTTCCTGGCCGACAAGACCGCCGAGCTGCGCCAGTACGACCGCCACGCCGAGCAGCCGCCGGAATTCATCCAGGCGCTACGCGACATGGGCCTGTTCGGGCTGATCATTCCGGAGGAATTCGGCGGGCTGGAGCTGTCCAACGGTGCCTACGCGCGCGTGCTGGGCCAGACCAGCAGCCATGACAGCTCGGTGTCGCTGACCATCGGCGCGCACAGCTCGATCGGCATGAAGGGCCTGCTGCTGTTCGGCAACGACGAGCAGAAGCAGCGCTACCTGCCCAGACTGGCCAGCGGCGAGATGATCGCGGCCTTCTGCCTCACCGAATCCGGCGCCGGCTCCGATGCCGCGGCCATCCGCACCAAGGCACACCGCAACAACGACGGCAGCTGGACGCTGAGCGGCGAGAAGATCTGGATCACCAACGGCGGCATCGCCGATTTCTACACCGTGTTCGCGCGTACCGACACGCCCGAAGGCAAGGTCACCGCCTTCATCGTCGAGGCCGGCTGGGAAGGCGTCAGCCACGGCCCGCACGAAGACAAGATGGGCATCCGCGCCTCGTCCACCACCACGGTCGCCTTCAGCGATGTACGCGTTCCCGCGGCCAATGTGCTGGGCCCGGTCGGCAAGGGCTTCAAGGTGGCGATGAACATCCTCAACAGCGGCCGCACGGGTCTGGGCGGCGGTGCGGTCGGCGGCATGCGTGCGCTGATCCGCATGGCCTGCGCACAGGCCAGCGAGCGCAAGCAGTTCGGCCAGTCGATCGCCGAGTTCGGCCTGGTGCGCGAGAAGATCGCACAGATGACCGCCGATTGCTTCGCCGCCGAAAGCACGGTGTGGATGGTGGCGCACCTGATCGACAGCGGCCGCACCGACTACTCGGTGGAAGCGGCGATGAGCAAGATATTCGCCAGCGAAGCGGTGCAGCGCAGCTGCTACGAGGCCCTGCAGATTGCTGCCGGCAACGGCTTCATGCGCGAACTGCCCTACGAGCAGATGACCCGCGATACGCGCATCCTGTCGATCTTCGAAGGCACCAACGAAATCCTGCGCCTGTACGTGGCACTGAATGGCCTGAAGGGTGTGGGCGCGACATTGAGTGAGCTGCAGAGCGCGGTCGGCGGCATCTTCAACGACCCGATCAAGGGCTTCGGCGTGCTCAGCGACTATGCCGGACGCCGCGTGCGTGAAGCCACCGGCTACGGCACTGGCCGTATCCGCGCACCACTCAATGATGCGTTGCGGCCCTTGGCGCGCTTGTGCGAGAAGTACACGGTGGAGCTGTCCAAGGCCTCGGACCGGTTGCTGCGCAAGCACGGCAAGAAGATCGCCGACCAGCAGCACGCGCAGAAGCGCGTAGCCGATATCGCCATCGACCTGTTCGTCGGGCTGTGCGTGCTGTCGCGCGTGGAGAGCCTGCTGCAGGCCGGTCACCCCGCAGCGGACGACGCGGTAAAGATCGCCCGCCTGTTCGCCCGCCAGGCGCGCCGGCGCATGGCGCGCAACGTGCGGGGACTGGAGCGCAACGAAGATGAGATCGTCGAATCGCTGGCCGCATCGGTGCTGGAACGCGGCGGCTACACCTGGGACGTGATGTAAGCCCTCTGGTGTTTGCAGGAGCGGCGTAAGCCGCGAAGCCACTGCACCATCCGCCGAGAAAGTTCCTGCAATTGCAAACTCCCAGGCAACCGGCAAGTGCATCAGCTTCGCGGCGGATGCCGCTCCTACAACAGCAACACCTGCGGCCAACGCTTGTGGGAGCGGTGTAAACCGCGAAGCAACCGAGCTATCCGCCGAAGAAGATCCTGTAATTGCAATCAACCTGGTAATCGGCAGCTCCACCGGCTTCGCGGCTTACGCCGCTCCTACAAAGCTGGGTCATCCACAGCGAGCTCACCCTCGCGCAACACCCGCCGCATCAGCGTCCGTGCCTGTCGGTCCAGCCCCAGCACGCGCGGCTTCACGCCGTGATGGCGATAGCGGCTGACCACCTTCTCCAAAGCCGCCACCGCGGTGATATCCCACAGCTGCGCACCGGATAGATCGATCGTCACCGCACGCCCTTCGGCAACGCGTGGATCAAAGGCATCAATGAAGGCATCCGCGGACGCAAAGAACACCTGCCCGCGCACCACATGGCGAAGGCTGCCATCAGCCTGATCCAGCGTTTCCACGCGCAACAGGCGCGCCACCTTCAGCGCGAAGAAAACACCACTCAGCAACACACCAACGCCAACGCCGGCCGCCAGATTGTGCGTGCCCAGCGTCACCGCTACCGTGGCCAGCATCACCACACCGGACAGGCGTGGATGCCGCAGCAGTGCGCCCAGGCTGCGCCAGTCAAAGGTGGACACGCTGACCATCACCATGATCGCGACCAGCGCGATCACCGGCACCTGCCCAACCCAGGGCTTCAACAACACCATCAGCACCAGCAGGAACACGCCGGCAAACAAGGTCGACAGCCGACCACGTCCACCGTACTTCACGTTGCCCACGGTCTGCCCGATCATGCCGCAGCCTGCAATGCCGCCGAACAGGCTGGCGGCAATATTGGCCACGCCCAGACCCGTGCACTCCCTGTTCTTGGAACTGGGCGTATCGGTGAGCTCATCGACCACCCGCGCCGTCATCATCGATTCCAGCAGGCCCACCATCGCGATCGCCAAGGCCGGCATCGCGATGATGCGCAGCGTCTCCAGATCAACCGGCAGTGATGGCAGACCCATCCATTGCGGCAGCGCATCCGGCAGTTTGCCCAGATCGGCGACGGTGGGCAGATCCAGCTTCAGCCACGATGCCAGCACGCTCAGCACCACGATGCAGATCAGCGGCGACGGAATCGCCCGCATGCCCGGCAGGGGCAGCCGCGGCAGTCCGTAGATGATCAGCAGGCCCAACGCCAGCATCGCCCAGGTGGCGGCAGTGGCGCCGTGCAGCTGCGGCAGCTGCGCGGCGAAGATCAGGATAGCCAGCGCATTGACGAAGCCGGTGCGCACCGAGCTGCTGACAAAGCGCATCAACACGCCCAGCCGCAGCACGCCGAATACGATCTGGATCACGCCCGCCAGCAGGCCGGCGGCAAACAGATACGGCAGGCCATGCGCGCTGATCAGCGGCGCCGCCACCAAGGCCACCGAACCGGCAGCCGCCGTGATCATCGCCGGCCGCCCGCCGAATACCGCGATGACGATGCTCAGCACGAAGGAAGCGAACAGGCCAACCTGCGGGTCCACCCCGGCCACGAACGAGAACGCGATGACCTCGGGGATCAGCGCGAAGGTGGCCACGGCGCCGGCCAACATCTCGCGCAGGGGATTGGCGCGCCATTGCGCCAGTTCAGAATGCAGGAAGGACATACGGGCTGGCCGCCGGCGCTGGCCGATGGGGTGCGGCAGCGCAGGCAGAATCAAGATGAGGGGCGCGAATTATGCCTGCTTGGGTCGCTGGGCGCTGGTTGGTGCAGGGTTCCCGGCAAACGCCTGAACGTCCAAAGCTACCCCTCCCCAGCCCTCCCCTTGCCTGCGGCAAAGGGAGGGAGCTTCTGCCCCCTCCCTTTTGCGGAGCAAAGGGGAGGGCTGGGGAGGGGTGCTCTTCGCGAAGAACCAAACCCCCAAAAATCCACCCTGCGGTAGCATTCCCTCCCCCGCATCAGCTTCGTACCCATGCCCCACTACACCGGCCCGCTGCTCACCCGCCCGCTGCTCGAGCAGCTACAGAGCGCCCTGAAGAAGGGCAGCAGCGAGCTCAGCGCCTCGCTCGACCTGGGCCGCCGCCAGGAAACCATCGGCCTCAACGCCGACAGCTGGCAGTACAAGGGCCAGCATTACCCGTGGCCGGCCAAGCTCAAGGACCGCACGATCTACTACTGGGACGGCGAGGAGTTCAGCGCCGCCTCGCGCTTCGGCAGCGGCCTGTACAAGCTGGTGCCCACCGACTGGGGCATCCCCACCTTCGAGATTGACGGCATCAAGATGCTGGTCAGCGCGCAGATCTCGCCGCTGGACGATGCCCGCCGCAAGGTGGCGCTGGTAGAACCGCGCGGCAAGCAGGTGCTCGATACCTGCGGCGGCATGGGGTACTTCGCCGCCTGCTGCCTGGATGAAGGCGTGGCCGGCATCCGTTCGTTCGAGAAGAGCACGGAAGTGCTGTGGCTGCGCGCCCTGAACCCGTGGTCACCGGATCCGCATGATGAACACGCAGGTGGCCGCCTGCAGTTGAACCATGGTGATGTGTCGAAGGAAATCGAAACCATCGCCGATGCCTCGATGGACGCCGTCCTGCACGACCCTCCGCGCTTCGGCATTGCCGGCGAGCTGTATTCACAGGTGTTCTACGACCACCTCGCCCGCGTGCTGCGCAAAGGCGGCCGTCTGTTCCATTACACCGGCGCCCCCAACAAGCTCACCAGCGGCCGTGACGTACCCCGCGAAGTCGCCACCCGCCTGCAGAAGGCAGGGTTCAAAGCCGAACTGGCGCTGGATGGCGTGCTGGCAGTGCGCAAATAACCCGCTTCTGTGGGAGCGGCGTAAGCCGCGAAGCTCGTACCCCATCAAGCCCCGGTCCAACGGCGGTTTCATCGACCCCAGCTTCGCGGCTCACGCCGCTCCCACAAAAAAGATGTTGCTGTATACGCCCCGCCTTCACCTCTTCCGCGCGACACTGCGAGTTCCGAAGCGGAGGCAGCCCATGGCAACCGAAACCGTACGCGGCAAAACCGTCACCATCCATTTCGACGGTGAACGATGCATCCACTCACGCAACTGCGTGCTCAGCCATCCGGATGTGTTCGTGCCCAATGTGGTCGGCGAATGGATCCATCCCGATGCGGTCGTCCCGGAAGAAGTGGCGCTGATCGCACGCAACTGCCCCTCCGGCGCCATCCGCTACGAATACAACGACGGCAGCCACAGCGAACCTGCGCCGGTGGTCAACCTGGTGCATATCCGTGAGAACGGCCCACTCGCCTTCAATGCTCCCCTGCTGATCGCCGGCAAGGACGAAGGCATGCGCGCCACGCTATGCCGCTGCGGCGAATCGCATAACAAACCCTTCTGCGATCACCGCCATGTCGAGTGCGGCTTCATCGCCACCGGTGAACCGGTAGAGAAAAAGTCCGAAGCACTGCCACAACGCGATGGCCCGCTGCAGGTGAACCCCACCAGGAACGGCCCGCTGCACGTCATCGGCAATCTCGAAGTGGTCAGCGGCACCGGCCGCACCATCGACCGCCTCAGCGAAACCTGGCTATGCCGCTGTGGTCATTCAAACAACAAGCCCTTCTGCGATGGCAGCCACAAGAAGGTTGGGTTTCAAGCTGATGGTGAGTAGCTCGCCGCATCAACCTGAGCCACGCGAGTCATCCAGGAACGTCGAGTCATGCACTGAATTGGAGTGCTTGCATCACCCGCAGCCAGGCGCTTTCCCGCCGGAACTGTTGTTGCCAGTCAGGTCACGAAGGATCAGTCAAAGATCGTACGAAAGCAGGTCATACCCCGTCGCCGCGCGCACCACCCGCTGATGCACTAACGAGCCACTGCCACCGTTGGTCAGCACCACGATGCCTCGCCTGCGCTGCGCGTCACCAATGGCGAAATTCTTGAAGATGCCGCTGTTGCTGCCGGAATGGTAGAACACCGGGCCATCACGGGTCTGCTCGGTGTTCCAACCCAGTCCTTTCTCGGTCCAGCGGCCCGGCAAGCTGATCTGCGGCGTGAGCATGGCTTGCCGCGCCGCCTCGCTGATCTCCCACGACGCGCGTTGCCGGCCCGCCATCATCAGACTGAGGAAGGTCGCATAGTCCTGCACCGTCGTGCGCAGGCTTGCCGCTGCATTGGCGAGGATGTCGCCAGGCCACATCACCAGGCCCGATGGCGCCAGCTTCAGGACTTCCGGCATCGCACGTTCGGCATCTTCATATTTCCACCCAGACAGCGGCTTACCCCAGCGATCCGCAACCTGCTGGGCGACGCCCCATTGGTCGCGAAGGACTTGCCGTGGCACTCCGCCGTCGACCCGGTCGTGCGCGGGATGACCATAAACCGAGCGTGCCGCCAGATCCGCGTTCCACGTATAGCTGCTGTCCTTCATGCCAGCCGGACCAAACAGATGCATCTGCATGGTTTCGTCCAAGCTCTGGCCGGTAATTGCTTCAACCACCAGCTGCAGCCACACGAACGCCTCACCGGAATAGTTGATGCGCGTACCAGGCTTCACCATAGGCACCAGCTTCTCCGTCGCTGGCGACTTGCGCCAATCGGGCAGACCTGTCGTATGCCGCAGTACATCGCGCGCGGTGATCAGCGCAATCCACGGATGATCGCCGAGGTAGTCCGGTCGACGGTAACCCACCAAGGGAACATCAAGGTCGATGCGTCCCTGCTCCACCAGCTGCATCACCAGGTAGGCAAACATCGGTTTGCTGAGCGACGCATCCTCGAACACCGTGCTCGCACCCACAGGCGTGCGTGTCTGCGCGTTGGCAAGGCCAAAGCCACGACTCCATGCCACAGCACCCTCGTCAACCACGGCGATGCCAACGCCTGGAACCGCGAAGGCCTGCATGATCCGCGGCAACTCGGCGAGGAAGGTATCGTCCGGAATCCAGCTACCGCTGGCGGTGCTCTTGCACGGGGCAGCCAGCGCTTGCGCCGAAGGCAACGCGGCGAGCATGCCCAGGCTTGCGGAGTGGGTGATGAAGCGACGACGACCTGGATCTGTGCGAATCGGCATTGCCAGCAGCCTCCGGTGCGGATTGCTGAGCTTAGCCGGTGTTCCGGGCGCGTTGGGCAAAACATCTGGACGCGTTGTCGCCTGCATGCAGACCCACACCGGCCCCAAAAGAACAACAGCGCGGAGCCTGCGCTCCACGCTGTTGTTCCAGGGGCAAGGGACTGGTCACAGCCCCCCGTGACTCAGAACGAATACGCCACCGTGACGCGGGCGTTCCGGCCCGGCTCGCTGTAGCGCCCGATGCCGTCATCGTTGACGTAGCCGTACAGCGTATTGGTGCCCTTGTTGATCACCCGCACGCGCTGCCACAGGTAGTACTCGCGATCGGTCAGGTTGTAGAGGCCTGCAGTCAGTCGCAACTGCGAGGTGATGTTCCAGGTACCGGTAAGATCCAGCACCGTGTAGCCATCGGCCTTGCCCGTCCATGCCGGCACCACCTGCGTGCCATTGGCCGATGTGGTGTAGGCATCGCTGGCGCTCTTGCCCCAGGCGTGGGTCAGGTTGGCGCTGACGTTCCACGACGGCGAAGGCGCATAGCGCACGCCCAGCACCGCGCTGGCCGGCACGATGCTCTCCAGCGGATCACCATTGTGCTTCTCGCCCTTGCTGTACGCCGCCGCCATCCGCGACGACCACGCGTCGGCAATCTGCCAACGCCCTTCCAGCTCGGCGCCCTTCACCGTCACCTTGCCCGCATTGACCGGCATCGTGCTGTTGTAGCTGTACTGCACCGGACCGGTTGCCGTGGTGCGGTAGCCATTGGCATACGGCACCGCCGTGGTCACCGTCTCGATGAAGTTGTCGTACTGGTCGCGGAACACCGAGAACCCCAACTGCGCGCGGTCGGTGGTCCAGCGGTAGCCCAGCTCGATGTTCAGGCTCTTCTCCGCGTCCAGGTCCGGGTTGGACATCGAGGTGTCGAGCTGGATGGCTGCACCACTCACTGCATCGAACGCGGCACTGGCGCTGGTCGGCGAATACAGGTCGGCCACGCTTGGTGCACGGAAGCCACGGCCCAGCTGCGCCCACAGCGCATGGTCTGGCAGGAAGCGGAACTCCGCCCCCACCTGCCAGCTCGGCGCCGAGAAGCGAAGGTCACGCACGCTGCCGGTCTTGTCAACGAACGTACTGTCTACCTGCGGCGAGTAATCGTAGCGGTCATAGCGCAGGCCACCGCTGAGCTGCAGGCGCTCGTCGAACAGGCTCAGGCTGTCGCGCACGTACATGTTCCAGGAGCGGGCATCGGTCTTGGGCACCTGGCGCGGATCATGCTCCACGCTGGCAATGTCGCCAGCCGTATTCCAACGGGTGTCCACTGCGGTGTAATCGATGTCGCGCTGCTGCCAGGCCAGGCCGTAGCCGATGTCATGCCGCACCGGGCCTTCCACCACCTTGCTGAAATCCAATGCTGCGCGGTCCAGGGTCTGCTCGGTGGCGCGGTCTTCGCTGCGCTTGCAGGGAGCGCCACCACCCGGGCAACCACTGCCGGCCAGAATGCGGGTAACACCACGGCTGTCGGTGACCTGGCGATCCAGCTGTGCATCAAGGGTGTCGAACAAGGCATTGCCTGCACGCCACTGCCAGCTCACGCCATAACGGTCGCGGTCATTGCGATCGTCGCCCTTGCGCTCCAGGTAGCCCGGTGCGTAGACGCGGGAAAGATTGTCGACTTCGTTGTGGGCGCGGCCGCGCTCGTACATGAAGCCCAGCGTGTGCGCATCCGACAACTGCAGATCCACCTTGCCCAGCAGGTTGTCGCGCGTGCTGTCGACCGGATCCGGCGTGCGCCGACCGACACCGATCCGGTCCACCGTACTGTCGTACCAGCTTTCGCTTTCATGGCCTTCGCGGCGGGTATAGACCAGCATCGACTCGACGATGCCGGTGCGGTTGGCGAAGCTCAGCGTGCCCATGGTCTCGTCGTTGGAGCCGCTGTAGCCGAACTTCACCCCGACATGGGTGTCGTTACCTTCAGGCTTGAGATAGTCCGCCGGGTCCTTGGTGGTGAACACCACCGCGCCGCCGAGCGCACCGCTGCCGGAGGTGATCGAATCGGCACCCTTGACCACCTGCAGGCTCTTCAGCGTATCGATGTCCACATCGCCGCGGCCGCTGCGGAAGAACTCGTAGGAGCGCGCCGTCTCCACCGATTCGGCCAGGCTCAGGCCATCGACAGTGATCGCCACGCGGTCGCTTTCCAGGCCACGGATGTTGAAACCGTTGTCACCGAAGCGGCCCATGTCCACGACGCTCACGCCCGGGATGTAGCGGATGGCCTCTTCCATGTTGTTGGCCATCTCGGCATCGAGATCGGCGGCGCTGAGCACGGTCACGTTCTGGTTGCGCGACTTGCTCTTCTTTGCCCGTTCGGCCTCAACGCGGACGGTGTCCAGGTTCGAGGCGTCCGGCGCCTCGGCACGGGCGACGCCGGACAGGCTGGCCAGTACGGCCAACGCGAGCACGGATACAGCTGCATTCATCAGAGATCTCCACAGAAAGGTAATGGCGGGGACTACGCCGTTCCTGGCTGCTCGATCACATGGACCATGCCGGCTGGGGGGCACCGGCGCCAGACTGGCGCCGTGTCATTGCAGAAACTGGAGCGACCGGTCGCAGGCAGCGACCGGTACGCGCGGCTCAACGGTTGCCGTTGGCCGAGTGGGCGCCGGCAACCGGCTCTGGATCGCGTGCGTCAACGATGCCGTCGCGATTGCTGTCAGCGCGGTCGAACAGGCGCTTGCCGGACACCTGGTACTCGGCAAAGGTCATGCGACCATCCTTGTCGGTATCCAGCGAATCGAAACGCACGCCGGCCTGGCGGCTTGCCGCGTCGCGAACCTTGCTGCGTTGTGCATCCAGTCGGCCTTCAAACTCGGCGGTGTATTCGGCAAGATCCAGCACGCCATCGCCGTTGGTATCGGCAGCGGCGAAGGTCGCGGCACGGGCGGCGTCGAACTCGGCGCGCTCCACCAGCCCATCACCATTGCGGTCGTACAGCTCGATCATGCCGTTGGCGGTATGCGAAGTCGGCATCTTCAGCGGATCACGGTTATCGCTGGCTGCGGTTTCCCGGGTGGCGTCCTGGCTCTTCTCGTAGCCAGCCCAGGTGCGCTCACCGGCGGCATCGAACTCGGCCCGGCTTATGCTGCCGTTCTGGTCGCGGTCCAGCGCCTTGAAGCGGGTATCGGTCTGGCGCAGGTGGCCGGCACGCGCGTCGGCCAGCCGCACATCGAAGCGCTGCAGGTATTCGTCCACGTACTCCTGGCGATCGACGTGCCCGTCATTGTTCGCATCGGTGGCGTCATAACGCTGCCGACGGAACTGCTCGAAGGCTTCCCAGCTCACTGCTCCGGTCTTGTCCGGATCGAACTGGGCCAGGAAGGCGGTGACCGTCGGCGACACCGCGGGCGGTGCGGCGGTCTGCGCCGAGGCAAGCGGGGCCAGCACCGCTGCCAGCATCGTGGCAACAGCAAAGTAGGTTTTCATCTGGGATATCCCTGTTGGAAAGCGGCTCAGGGTTCGAGCACGCGGAAACTGAGCGTGTAGTTGTTGCCGTATTCCGGCGCGGCCGCACCAGCCGGTGCCGGGCCGCGGTAGCGGATCAGGGCCAGATAAGCGCCCGCTTGCTGCAGGGCGAACGAGGCCTTGCCAGCGGCGTCTGTGCTCAGCTCGACCGGAGCCGGCTGGATCTCGTCATCGCCGCGTGCGGCGTGGATCTCCACCTTCTGTGCCGGCAACGGCTTGCCGTCGTAATGCACCTCGAAGACGAACTGCTCACCGACATACAGGTCCGATGGATGGGTCACCGGCACCAGTTCCAGGCCCTTGCCGTAGGGCGCCAAGGCCTGACGGGTCGGCTCACCGGCGGTGAGGTAGACCTCCGAGCGCGACAGGCTCTGGTAATGCGAGAGCACGGTGGCACCGGCCGGCAGTGGCTTGGCCGGATCACGGCTGCTTTCCTTGCGACCATCCACTTCCCAGGTACGGAACACGGCGCCAAGGCGGTTGCCGGTAGAGAAGCGGTACGTGCCCTTCTTGCCCGGCAGGGTCTGTTCGACCACGGCACGGGTCTTCAGTCGCTGCACCACATCGGGCGCATGCTGCACGCCATCGGGATCGGTGACGACGAACTCGCTGTTGTCGAACACGACTTCGGGCACGAAGAAATGCTCGGCGAAGCTGGCATCCAGGGTAACCGTGCTGGTCGGCTGCACCTTGAAGGTGGCCGGAGCGAGGTACGGGGTATGCGCCTGGGCAGGCAGTACCGCAGCGGCCAGCAACAGGCTGGCCAAAGGACGGAAGTTCATCGACGGGTCTCATGGAGGGACCGGCGCGACGCCGGCGGGCGATACGTTAAGTCAATTGCGAATGATTCGCAATACCATTCATTCGCGATCACGGCGAATGCATCGCCCGCTCGAATCTCGCCCCCCCCTGTTGCAGCGATGTCAGGCTTGGCTCGGTTCCATCAGGTAGTCGGGAAAACGGATGAAAATCGTTGTCCCGATGCCCAACCGGCTTTCTGCACTCACGCTGCCACCAGCCCGCTCGACAAGATCGCGAACGACAGAAAGACCAAGGCCGCTCCCTTCTCCACGCGGTTTGGTGGTGAAGAACGGATCGAATGCTTGTGCCAGCACCGCGCCTTCCATGCCTTCTCCAGAGTCTGCCAATCCCAACACCAACCGATTGTCGTCCATGTACGCTCGAAGGAAGAATTCCCCACCATCAGGCATCGCATGATCTGCATTGGCGGCGACATTCAGGATCATGAGATCGAACTGCAGCCGGTCGAACAACACCGCCGGCAGCCCCTCATCCACTGCGACTTCTACCTTCACCCCTGCTCCCATCAATTGCCGAATCATCGGCAACAGCGCCTTCAATGCCTCTCCGGGATCGAACCACTCTTCCGCCCCCTCCTCCTGCCGGACCAACGACAGCAGCCTGCGATTCAGCAATGTTGCACGCTTCACCGCCAGATCCACACCCATCAGGGATTCCTGCATCTTCGCTTCATTCCCGGAATGCAGTCCGATGTGCACGTAGCCACTGGCAACTGCCAGAACATTCCCGAAGTCATGCGCAACACCACTGGCAAGCCTTCCGACGGCCTCCATTTTCTGCGCTTGAACCAGCTGAGTGAAGGTGCGCTCCCGCTCTGCCATCTCCTCGGTCAGCCGATGATTGGAAACAACCAACGCATCACCGCGCGCCTTTGCCTCCTGCAGGCTCTCGCGGAGAGCGACTGAAGTCCGATCCAGCACCACCGAGATCATCAGGAACATCGCGGTACTGAAGGCCGCATCGCCGGCCAGCTCGGCCGCGCTGCCCTGCTTCCCGATGTCGACGCCTATACCCAGTGCGAATGCGACCGCAATACTGAAGAACATCGTCCATAGCGCTGCACGCCCCACAACCAACGCAGCAATCGCCATCCAGATTGCCAATACCGGTTGTTCAAAGCGCTGTGCGCCAAAGCCCGAGATCAAGTACGCAGGAACGATCGTCGCAGCGAAAACACACAGCAATGCATATGAGGCGACCTTGAATCTTCCCTTGCGGACGAGCACGAAGCTCATTGCGGAAATGAAGCTCACCGACAAGGACAGCGCCATGTTGGCGAACTCACCCGACCTCCATGGGATATCCACCAGAAAAGCGCGATAGCACCACGCTCCCGTAGGCAAAGCCGCCAGCAGAAATGAAATAAGCTGAAGCATTGGCGCATTCCTGCGATCGACCGCGTCGGCAATCGGCACGCTCCGCAACCACTGCAACACTTGACGCCATGAGCCCAATCCCTTGGCCAACTGACTCGTCAGTGACGCCGTGACCTTGTCATCCACCTTTCTGCCCCCTTGACGCAATCGTATTCATAATCAGCTCGCACATTCCCACTTCGAAAATGTAACAGCGGGCCGGCGCCTGGCGCCCGCCGTTCCTCCGAGGGATCAGATCGGCCTACTCGACAACATGCTCAGCGGGCGGCACAAGCGTTGCATCATCCCGCCAATCCTGGCCACCTAAACGACGATAGTGGCCGAATTCGTGGACGATAACGCTGCATTGCAGGCACGTAGCAGAAGGCGATCAATCTCGAATTCAACACGGGCGTCGCCAACGCCCCCAAGACGCATGGTGAATCGCAATATGGCGGTAAGCCGGTCATGCCGCTGGCAGGAAGACAACAGCGGGACGTCCCTCTCGAAACCGTCAATGAGTTCAGCCAAACGGCGCAGCTTTTCAGATGGCATTCAAGGATGACCGATAAGTTGATACAACTATCCGCACACGGTTGGCTGCAACAGCTCGCTGCCACCCAGGCACCCAAGATAGATACATGGACGTCCCAGGTGTACCGATCACGAACCCACCGTCGTTCACAGGCATGGTTGCGCGCTCAACGCTCACGCAGCGCCTCTCCAGCACGATTCAGCGGCTTTACAAGGTACTGCCATATGGTCTTGCTACCGGTGCGGATATCGGCCGTGGCTATCATGCCCGGCACGATCGGAAACTCTTTCCCTGCTTTGTTTCGCAGCGCATCGCTGTCCGTCCGGATGAACACCCGGTAGTAGACGACCTCAGGCTTGACCTCGTCGCGGATGGTATCTGGCGAAATGGTGACGACCTTGCCGGAGAGCCCGCCGTAGATGGCATAGTCGTAGGCGGTGATCTTCACCAAGGCCTCCTGACCGGGATGAATGAAAGCAATGTCGCGCGGCGAGACCTTGGTTTCAACCAACAATTGATCACCCAATGGCACGATCACCATCGCCTGTCCATTTGGCGGCACCACGCCACCAATGGTAGTTACCTCGACATCCTTCACCACGCCGCGTACCGGAGAACGCAGCGTCAGCCGCGTCAACGAATCCGCGCGTCCGCGGACGACCGAGGACAACGACTCAACCTCTGCATTCGCCTTCGCCAGCTCCTCGCGGCTGCGCACCATGTACTCCGAGCGCACCTCGGCAATCTTCAAGCGCAGCTCTGAACTCTGCCGCTGCAGGCGCAGCAGCTCCACGCTGCTGGCTGCACCCGTTGCCAGCAACGACTCGGTGATGTGCAGCTCGCGGCTTACCAGATCCAGCGAACGTTGCAGCCCACCAAGCGACTCGGCCAGGCTGGAACGCCTTGACCTGAACAGTGCGCCTTCGCTGGCAATCAGCTCGGAGTGTGCGGAGACCAGCTCTTCAGGAAAGTGCAATACCGTCGCACCCTCCACTTCCGCCTGCAAACGGACCGAACTCGCCAATGCAGCACGATACTTCGCCGCTGTTTCCTCGACACTGGATTCGCCGCGGGTGGGATCCAGCTGCGCCAGCACCTGGTCTTTCTCGACGATGTCACCCTCGGCCACGTTCAACTCGGCCAAGATGCCGCCTTCCAGTGACTGGATCATCTGTTCGCGCGAAATCGGGATAACCTTGCCCGTACCGCTTGAGACTTCGTCGATCTCAAACCACCACGCCCAGACCAGAAACAGCAACAGGAGACCGCTGATCCATAGCACCACCCTGGATGAACCCGTAGCGTTGACCTCGTCGCTACCTGACACCTCATCGGCCTTCCATGCGCTCATGGCTTCCCCTCCACCGGTGCGTCGCTGCCATCCGCGCTTTCGCCACCTTGGCCAACCTGGTCATTCTGGGTCCTCATCCTGACGTTCCCCACCGAGAGCTTGTACGCCGGTCTGGCTCGCGGGGATCTGGAGGTTCCCACAGCCTTGCCGCGCAGCTTCTCGATGACCTCATCGCGAGGTCCATCCAGCAGCACCTGACCGTCGTCGACCACCAACACGCGTTCCACCAGTTGCAGCATCGCCATGCGATGCGTGGCAATGACCATCGTCGTGGTTTCAGGCAATCCAGCCAGTGTCTGGATGACCCCCTGTTCGGCCGCCTCATCCAGCGACGCGCTTGGCTCATCCAGCAACAGCACGTTCGGTTTTCGCACCAGCAACCGTGCCAGCATCAGGCTCTGGCGCTGGCCACCTGACAGGCCCAGGCCCCCTTCCAGCACCATGTGGTCCAGGCCATCGGCCAGGGCGCGGACGTACGACCACGCGCCGCCAGCGCGCAGCGCCATCATCAGTTCCTCATCGGTCGCTGTTGGCGCCCCCATCATCAGGTTCTCGCGCAACGTTCCATGGAACAGACGGGACTCCTGTGAGAGGAAACCAACATCCCTTCGGACATCCGCAGGATCAATGTGTGAGAGCGGCGTATCGTCCAGCAGTACGTGGCCGGACTGGGGCTCCATCATTCCGGAAAGCGCCCGCAGCAACGTCGATTTGCCAGCACCATTGCGACCAAGGACTGCGATCCGTTCGCCGGGCTGGACGGTGAGCCCCACAATCTTCAGTACCGGCTGCTGGCCGTCATGACTGAATACCGTATTGGTGAAAACGTAACTGCCAGCCAGCGACGCACGATGGATGCGCTTGCCGTGGTCCGGGGTATCCACCGGCATCCGCAGCAGGTTGTCCAACGCGTCCTTCGCAATGCGCGCCTGCTGCCAGCGGCTGAGGATCTGGGTCAGGCTGGCAAGCGGCCCCAACATGCGGCTGGACAGCATCGAGGCGGCCACCAGCACACCCGTAGTGATGTCGCCCTCCATCACCATCGGCGCTCCGACGAACACCACGACGGTGAACACACCGGTCTGAACGATCTGGGACCAGTTGCTCAGTGTGCTTGTCAGGTCGCGCAGCTTCATGCCGGTATCGGCATTGATCTCGTTGTAGTGGTTCCAGTGCGTCTGGAACCTGGACTCTGCCTGAAGCAGCTTGATGTCTTCTATCCCCTGCACGGCCTCGACCAACATCGCATTGCGCAGCGCCGACTCGCGCATGCCCTCCTGCGCCAATGCACGCAGACGCTTCTGCAACAGGATTCCAGGCAACACCATGAACACGGCTGCCAGCACCGGAATCCACACCAGGCTACCGGCGATGTACCAGAACATCACGCAGAAAAGCAGGAAGAATGGTACGTCGGCCACGGCAGCGATGGTCGTGGAGGTCAGCATGTCGCGCACGGACTCCAGCTCGCGCAGCTGGGATATGAACGTACCCGTCGATTTTGGCCGTGCGGCGTTACGCACGCGAAGTGCGTGACCAAACACCTTGTCCGATACACGCAGATCAGCGCGCTTGCCCAATACATCGGTGATCCGCGTACGTGCCTGTCGCAACACGTAAGCGAACACCATGGAAAGCAGCACTCCGCCGAACAGCACGTACAGCGTGGGCATCGACTGGGCCGGTACAACCCGGTCATACACCTGCATCGAGAACAGGATGCTGGCGATACCGAGAACGTTGGTGACCAGCGATGCCAGAAGGATGTGCCAGTATGGCCGCATGTCGGCCAATACCAGTTGGCGCAACCAGCCCGGCTCGAATGGCTTGATGTACTCATCGACGCGACTGTCCGGCACCGAGCGCATCGGGCGTGCCACTGCCATGCGGACCACCGCCGCATCCAGCGTCGCGGCATCCAATGTGGTGGGCAGGCCGCTATCGCCACCGAGCTCCAGGGTGAACCCCGCCGCCGTCATGGCCGTCACAACACCGACCTGTCCGTCGTTCAGCTGCACCATCAAAGGCAGGCGCCATGGGGTCAGGCGGTTGGGTTCCGGCGCCACCCAGCGCAACGCCAGTCCAACCTGGCGTGCCAGCTGCGGCACACGCTGCTCCAGCGGCCGCTGCTCACCAGCTTTTCCATCCCACGCCGCTGCAATACGAATCGCTTCAGGCGAACAGTCGATGCGGTAGTGATTCGCTACGCACAGGATCGCATCGACCCAGCCGTTCATGTCCTGCGGGGCATTCGCCCCAGTCCCTGCGGAGCCGCTCATGGGGTCAGCTCCACGCCAGCCAGTGTGTGGCCATCCAGACGGAAAGCACGGCGCAGACCTCCAGCTGCAGCCAGGCAATCCACCTGCATGCGCTGCAGATCGAGCATGTTGTTCACGCTTTCCACTCTCGCACCATGGAACTCCTGCTCGGCATTGAGCAGGTCCAACAAGGAACGTGTTCCCAGATCCAGATACTGTTGCCGGTACAGGTCGCGCGTATGTTCGATGCTGCCGGTACGCTCGTCCAACACGCTTCTGCGGCCGGCATAACCTTTCGCGCGTGACCGCGCGTCCGTCAGCTCCTGACTGGCCTGCAACCGTACATGCTCCAATGCCGCCTCTGCCGCTGACAGCGAATGGCCAGATGCCCGCCGCCGCGCGGCGTTACCGCCACCTTGGTAAAGAGGTGCCGTCACGTTCAGCGAAATCGACGCGTCGTAGGGCCTGTTGATGCGTGAGTCAGCATTCAGACCGCGGCTTACAGCGCCATCCACGGACAACGTAGGCCGGCTCTGTGCGCGAGCATTCTCCACATCCGCCTGCGCCGCGCGAAGTTGCGCCTGGGCGATCAGCACCGCCGGCACTGACTGCGACCCGGCATCGCCTCCAACGATTTCGCAGGCACCTGCGAGTTGCGTGTCCGCCAGGCCTTCCGTTACGGGCAATCGCGGCGCACCGGTGAGCTGCCGCAGTTGCAGGCGCCAACGTTCCAGTTGAGCGGTGACCTCCAGAAGATTGGCGAATGCAGCTTCTTCACGTGCCTGTGCCTGCAGTTCATCAGACAACGGACTGGCTCCCTTCGCGCGACGCTCACGTGCCAGATCAGCGATGGACCCCACCCCCGAGCGCTGTGCCTTGGCAAGTTCCAGCAACGCCTCGTAACGACTGACTTCGATCCACGCATGCGCGGTTTCCTGCACAAGCTGATCAATCGCCAGCAGGACTCTCGCCTGGGAACCCTCGCGGTCGGCTTGCGCACGATCAACATCACTGGAGACCTTGCCGAAGTCGTAGAGCATCTGGGAGGCGGATACGGTCAGCTGATGAACGCTGCGACTGTCGTATCCCGACAGAGCGCGGTTGCGCCAGTCCGAGCCCAGCCCTGCACGCAGTTGCGGGTAGTAGCCGGCACGCGCTACCTGGATCGCTTCGTCCGACTCCATCAGGTAGCCCGCAGCATTGCGTATGCTCGGATGCCACTTCGCGGCCATTTCCACTGCCTGGCCCAGTTCCAGCGCCATCGGTAGCGATGGGCCCGCCATGTCCTGCTGCCCCGGCGTGAGAGAACGCGCCAGCTCCGCTGCCGGTGCGGTGTTGGTCAGGACGACAAGCAGGGCTGCCATCCATCGAGCCAACGCATGTCGATCCATCAAGAGATTCTTCATTTCAGATACGTGTTTTTACAATCGAGGATTGGCTGAGGAACACACCGAACGCCGACGTCCACCCGGCAACTTCCCGATTCCGGCGTCACCATCAACAGCCGTCGGATTCCACATCCAACACAAAAAGAGCGGGCCGCTGTGGCGGCCCGCAACAAGGAAGGATCTGCGTGCTTCCATCCCCCGTTCCAACCTTGGTCAATCGACCGGCGTAATGGTGATGGCGACGCGGCGGTTGGGCTTGAGGCAGGCGCGCAGCTCGGGGGTGGAACGCTCCCCTTCACACTGTTTGACCTGCTCAGCCAAACCACGTCCGGACGTGGTGATCCTGTCGACGGCGATGCCATGATCCACCAGGTACGCAGCTACCGCCTGCGCACGCTGCTCGGACAATCGTTGATTGTAGGCAGCGCTGCCAAGCCGGTCGGTATGGCCAACGATGTCGGCCTTGCTGTTGTTCCCAACCAACTTGGCGGCTACGCCGTCGAGAACCTGCGTGCCCTCGACACTGAGCAGGTCCTTATCGAAGTCGAACAGGAAATCGCCCGACAGATCGATCCGCTCAGGCGTCGCTGGCGTCGTCTGCGGGGCCAATGCCGCCATCGCCAGTCGGCACTGGTAACGCCGCCAGGAGGTCTCGCGCACGGTTGCTCCGTCAGCTTCGAACACCACCTTGTACTGGCACACGATGAAATCTTCATCGGCCACGTCAAGCTTGAGGTTGTAGTTCCACTCAGCCCCCCGCTCACCGTTCTCGGTGGACAGCGGTGCACCCAGCAGCTCGCGTACCTGCCCTTCGTTGATCCCCGGCTTCACGCTCAGGATCTGAGCAGTTGGGACGCGCCGTCCGTCGCGCTGGAATGGTTCGTCGTAGTCGGGGATTTCCATCGTCACGTCACTGTAATCCAGCCCGTGTGGATTGATGTCCGCCGCGCTGCTGCGACTTTGGGCATGGCTCGCAAACGGAGCCAACAGTGCAACCGCCAGCATGCTTGTCAGGAGTTTCTTGTTCATTTCTTGACCTCGATTCTTCAGGAAAGCGGGAACGTCCAGCCCTTGCAGGGCGGGTACCACGCCATCGATTCCGATGGAGCCGGATGGGCCGCTGGCCAATCCGGCTCCAGATGCGTCACACCATCGCTTGATGATGCTGGTCCAATTCATCCAGCGGATGCACCAGGGGCAATGGCATCGCGACCGGCGTAAGCGGACCGGAGAAGGTCTGCATGTCGCCGCCAGGCAGTGATGCATCCAGGCTTCCACTCCCGTACGACACGACCAGATCGCTCAACGCCGGCAAGGCATGCGCTTGTTCGCCCGTCACGCCGGTGATGCTTTCGTCAGCATGGAAGGCGAATGACGTTGCGCCATCTGCACTATCCGGCAGGACGGTGCCCACCGGATGGACCGTGATGGTCAAGGTCGACGACGCCGTGTCGCCATCGTTGTCGATCAGTGTGAAGCCGATGTCCTCGACCCGGGTGCCCGAATCGATGATCGGCGGGGTGTAGCTGTACTCCCCGGTCTCCATGTTGACGATCAGCCGGCCTCCGGTATTGACGGAGCCATTTGGACCTTCGGTAAGGATGTTCCAGGTGTTGGTCGCCGCATCGAACAAACCGTTGGCAACACCACCCGTCACGCTTCCGTCGTCATGGTAGGTCCGGCCGTTGACAGTGATGTCGAGCAGACCGCCGCCATCGGCACCGAGACCAGAGTTGCCTCCGAGGGTGCCGTCCATATCCACGACCGCACCTTGCGCAGCATCGATGGCCGAGTCCCGCAGGATCGGCGGCAGGTCATCGATATCGTTCACGAAGACGGAATCGGTGTCCTCGTTGTTGATACCGTCATAGGCGATGCGGTCCATGTTGCCGCGTGCGTTTGCCTGCTGCCCCGTCGGAACCTCCATGCCAAATACCTGGGAGAGGATCTTGTTGGCTTCCAGGAAGTCGACCCATGCATCCTCTTCCACATCATTGATGCCGTTTCCAGCTGAACCAGGAATGCCCCAGTTGCTGTTCTGATTTGGCTCACCGTCCGTCAGGAAGTAGGAGACATTCTTGCCTCCAACGATCTTGCCTGGATCATCGAATGCGTCCATCGCCTTGAGCAGGGCAGCGTCATAGTTGGTTCCAGCGCTGTTCGCGTTGATGCCATTGACATATGTCTTGGCCGCGTCGATGTCACCCCATGACGTCCCCCAGGCCTGGGTGCCTGCGGCTGTGCCGAACACCACGATCCGTACCGCGACATTCCCGAGCCCGGCATAGGTATCGAGCAGCTCGGTTACTGCAGCCTTCATGCCTGCAACCCTGCTCGCGGTCATGCTGCTTGAGATATCCAGGATCAACATGACGTTGGTGTCCTGCTCAGGCAGCACCACGTCCACCGAACCCGGGTTGGCAACAGGTGCATCGTCGTGCACCGTCACTGTCAGGGTGCCAGTAGCTGGCGGATTGACGCCATCGTCTGCGGTTACCGTCAGGCCGATATCCAGGGCCTGGTCCTCGCTACCCGAGTGATCAAGCGGTTTCAGCAAGGTGACCGTGTAGTTGCCCTCGTTGTCGATGGTCGCATTGATAACCTCCTCGCCACCTGCCGTGCCGATCAACGGATCGCCCACGGAACCGGTACCACTCCAAGTCACCACCTCGCCACCGGAGGTCAGGCCAGCCGGGCCAGCCAAGGTGACAGTCAGCGGACCACCTACGGTATCGGGATCGTTGATGTCGACCTGACCGGTCGCGGTGGTCGGACTGTCGTTTCCGTCCGGGAAGCCACCCGGCAGTCCCTCCTCGTACACCTCCGCTTGAGCGGCAATGATGACCGGCGAGCTGTCATCCACGTCCAGCTCGTTGAGCGTGACGGTGATGGTGGTCGTGCCGCCATTGCCGTCGCTGGCCACCACGGTGATCGTGTGGCTGTTGCCCGTGGCCTC